>DASREB010000224.1:0-12291 GCA_035652275.1 Burkholderiales bacterium | reverse complement strand
CGCCGCCGGGTCCGTGACATCGAACGCATACATGAACTGACCGCCGCGATGGAAGCCAACGTACACATAAACCTTGTCACCGCCGCCCGGGGTCAGCTGCCCGTCGCCGTTGACATCCTTCTGGTACACGGTGATCGGGCCGTCGGCGAAGTAAGGCTTCGGGTTGCTCGAGCTGATCGCCGGCGTGTTGTCGCGCAACCGGCTCAACTTGGAGAAGAACTCGCGCGGGATAAAGCTCCAGCGCTCATCGCCAGGATTGATGCCAGACTCGCTGCTCGCCGAGCCGGCCTTCAGCACGTGCAACATGCCGTCATTACTGCCGTAGAAGGCATACACATCGTTGTCGTCACCGAAGCGGTTGTAGTTGACCACCGCCGGACGCGAGTGCAGCACGTCGCCGTGCACCGAGGCACGGATATCGGTGAAGCTGCTATTCAGGTTCTCGTCGTTCTTGTTGTCCTGGCCGCGCACCCAGTTGATGATGTTGGCGCGCGCCGTCGTATCCTGGTCGCTCGGTCGCCCCGCGGTGATAAAGCCGGTGGCGAACGAACGCACGGCGTCGGAGGTCGCCGAAATCGGCGTCGTTGCCAGGATGCCGGTGCCATTGTCCGCAATCGCGTCCACCGCGGCCGGCGCCGCGAACGTTGTCTTCCTGAACTGCACCAGGATGGCTCCGGTGCAGGCAGCGCCGGTGTAGTCAGTTCCCGTGGTCGTCCCCGTTGCGGTCGTGCTCGCGGTCACGGAGGTGGTGAGCGAATACGTAAACGTCGTGCTATTTGGCACGCTCGCCACGGCAGCTCCGGTGATATTGAACCCGGCCGGGTTGGCGCAGCTCATGTCCACTTTCCAGTTCGTCGAAAGGTTGTGGACGAAGGTGCCGGTAATGCCAGTCGCCGTGGATTTCGCTGAGCCACTGCCGTTGCTCAGGCTGCGCGCCGGGCTGTCGGTCGCCGAGAGATTCGCCCTGCGCTTTGCCGTGATCGTCAGCGTGCCGGTATTCGCGCTGGTCACCGCCGCGCTTGACGGATATATGAATCTGTTGCCGTCGATTCGCGTCACGACTGCATCGGTCACGTTGTATCCGGCCTGCGAGCCGCCGGTGACGGTGATAAGGTCGCCCGACTGCAGCTCGTGCGAATTCGATGTCACCAGCACGGTATTCGCCGTGCCGGTGATGATGGTACCGGTCGTGTAGCTGAGCGTGTCCGACGTCCCGGCGAGCGCAGTGGCCGTGCCACCCAACACACTATTGAAGAAGCTATACGCGGATCCACTTACGCCAAACCCGGTAATTGACGTGCCGCTGTAACCATGCGCGGGAATGATGGCGAATGCCGTCGTAGTGCTCCGTTGGCCGACAAGCGTGTTCACCTTTTTCGAGCCTTGCACCGTCCCGAGCGTCGCCGGGCCGCTGGCGTTACCGCCGAGCGTGTACGTAAAGCGCGTAGGGTTGACCACCGAAATCGGTGCGTTGCTAATGTTATAGACCGCCGGTGAGGCGCCGCTCACGGTGACGAAGTCGCCGGTGCGCATCTGGTGTGCCGTCGAGGTCTGCACGGCCGCGATGTTGCCTGGCAGCACCGAACTGATCTGATAGGTGAAGGTTGTCAGTCCGGCCGAGGGCGAATTCTCGGTGTAGCCTGCGATTGTCGGATCCGGGCTGGCGTTGAACGAGTTCGGCAAAGCGCCCGAGATGCGCACGACCTGGCTGCCAGTGGACCAGCTGGGGTTGGGTATGGCGCCTAGCACCGCGGTCACGGTCGAGGTGACGCCGTCGGCGTTAATGGCTGCCTGAAGCGAACTCACCGAGTATTGCAGGTACGCGCCGAGGTCCGCCGCGGTGATATCCGTATTGTCCGGCGGATTACCGGTACCGCCGGCGCTGAAATTCGTCGACGCGAGTGTGGGGGAGAACGTCGTGCCATTGGCGCAGACGCCGCCGCTCGGGCTCGTGCAGGTGAAGACGTTGCGCGCTCCCTGCGAGGTCGGGAACTTGATGCGCAGGCGCTCTGCAGCGGCACCTTTCTCTACCAGATCGCCATCCGGGGAGTCGGACTGCTTGCCAACGTCCGTCGTGGCGTAGGTCGGGCCGCGGAAGGTCCAGAAGGTCGAGCCCGTCGTCCAGAAGCTCGTTGCGCTGCTGCTGATGAAGCCCGTCGACGAGTTCGACGCGACGTTGTTGTTGGCGTCGGCCAGGAAGAGAGTCTGCGTCGCGCTGTCGACACCGAGCTTGTACATCTTCAGATTGCCAAGCCAGCGGGGCAGCTTGTTCGAATCCGGGCGGAACACACCGATATAGACCTGGTTCAGGTTCGTGCCACGGACGTTTACGCTCACCGGAAGCGTGGTCGCTGCGAACACGCTGTTCACCGCTTGCACTTCGTTGAAAATGGTGGTCAGCGCCTGCTGGATGGCCTGCGCCGTGCCCGGGTCGTTGCTGACGATGGGGAAGTACTTTCCGCCGCTGCTCGCCGCCATGCTCTTGAGGAGCGTCGACCAGCCGGCGCCGTTCACGCTGTTGTCGGTCACAACCGCCGGCCCGACGTCGATCGTATAGGTGACCACCGTCTGCACGCCGGAAAAGGTCTGGTTACAGTCGTTGATCGACATCCACTTCGCCCACTCGTCCGCCCAGTTGCCCTGCTGCGAGCTGCTGTCCGGCGAGACGTTGCTCAGCGTGATCTGGCTCGGCGCGGTGCCGCCGTTGGCGGTCGTCAATCCAGCGAGCGAAGTGCCCAGGTCACTGGTGTTGTCCTGCGCCTTGCCGTTGCTCAGATAGATGATGAAGTTCTTCTGGCAGCTGCTGATGATGGGGCTGACGTAACGCGTGCTGCTGCTGTCGGTAAAGGCATTGCCGGCGAAAGAGCCCGGCACGGCGCCCGCGGGTCCGCCCGCCGTGTTGCCGGCGTAGTCCCGCTTCGTCTTGCCTGAACCCGCGTAGGCGGTGCCGCCCGAGTAATAGAGATAGGCCTCGTACATCGCGAGCGCGGCCTTGCCGCCGTTGCTCTTGTCGCCGTTCGAGTCGAGCGAATTGACCAGCGCCTGGAACGCCACCTTGTTCGTCGAGGTCATCTGGCGCACGGCGTAGCGGATATACATGCCATCGTTGCCGCCGTTGCCGCCGCCGGTCTCGGTGAACATGCCGAGGCCGACGTTGAGCCCGTCACCGAGGGTACCCACCACGTTCACGAGAGCACTCATTTCCGCAGTGAACGGCTGGTTCCAGTTGGCCGTGTTGTCCATGATGATCAGGACGTTCGGGCGCTCGGCGTTGAACGACGGGTCGGCGAGGAAGATGTCGGTGTCGTCGTTGACCGGATCGAAGGCGCCGAAGCCGGCCGGCGAGCCGAGTGTCAACGCGACCGCCACGCAGGTGTTTCTGATAAGGCGAAGGTTGCTTGTTTTCATTGTTACCCCCGACTACTACTTCAAAGCGGGCAGTTGCCCGCGAGCATTCGAATCTTGATGCCTTGATGCACCACCGCGCTCGCGCCGGTGACGTTGTCAGTGGCAGTGACCTGGAAATCCCAGTAGTCATCTTCAGGAACGAGCTGCTGCGCGAGGCTGTAGCCCGTGGCGGCGGCCGAGCCGGTGCAAACGCGATTGCTCACGGTGACGGCCATGCCGCTCGGGACGGTGACGGTGACTGCTGCGGTCGGTGTATAGAACGGGGCGCTGGAATTCAATATCTGCTCGATGGCGCCTTGCGCCACGATCTCGGCGTTCTTGCGCTGCTGCATGTTGCCGACTGCTTTGGCGTTCAGGTTCGAAAGGTTGATCACCGCCACGGCGAAGAGCGTGAGCACGACGAGCATGATCAGCACGACGACCAGTGTCGCGCCGTGCTCGCGGGCGGCGTGCCGCAGCGGACGAATGGGGCTCATGGCGTCTCCAGCCTGTCGCTCGGGTTCTTCACGCGCACGAGCGAGCTGTACACATGTCGCCGGTAGCGCGTCGCCGCGCCGGTCGGAGTGATGGCACCGGCCGTGCCGAGCGTATAGGTCTTGTTGTCGGTGTAGTCCGGCGAGGTCTCGGTATTGCGCGCGAGCACGAAGGCCTGTACCGCCATCACTCGCATCCAGTTGACGACCGTGCCGGGATCGGCGATGTAAGCCGCACCATCCGGCGCGCCGTCGCCGTCGCTGTCGACGCCGTAATCAACCTGGAAATTCTCGATTCCCTCGACCAGCGGCACGGTCACCATATTCAGGTTGCCCGAGCCGTCGAGGCTCAGCTCCATGCGCTTGAGCGTCGGAATGGGCTTGCCGCCGTCGTCGGTCCCGGTGCAGGTCGCGCCCGCAGGGACGCTGCACGGGCTGACGAAGTAGATGTGCGTCTCGTAGGCGCGGATCTCGGCTGGGATGTTCACGCCGGTGCCATTGCGCCGTGTCAGGTTGAAGGTCCCGCCGCCGGTCGCGACGAGCGTACTGGTCGAATTGGACTGGAAATACATGCCGTTCGCCGCCAACGCGCCGGCGATGGTGCTCGAGGCATGCCGCACGACCAGAATGTCGGTGCCCGCGACGTAATTGGCCGCCGGCAGGCAGGTGGGCAGGGTGGCGATCGGCGCGTTGTAGCCCTGCACCGGGATGGCGAGCGCGGTGGTGAGCGACGCGGCATCGAGCGCACACGGGTCAGGCAGCGCGCCCGGCGCAGTGAAGCTGCCGCCGTAATAGCCCCAGAAGCCAGCATGGGCGACGTCCTCGGAGAGGATGTCGATCGCGTAGCGGCCGTTCTCGATTTGCTGCGCCGAGAGCGTGACTTCCTTCTGCATGCGGCTCGAGTTGCTGAACACCAGGGCGAGCACGGTCAGCAGCAGGAGACCGATCGTCAGCGACACCATCAGCTCGACGAGCGAGAAACCGCTCACGCGCGCGCACCCCGATGGAAGGTTCGGTCTCATGGTCAGCAGTTGAGGCAGGCCATCGGAAAGGAGTAGCTGATCACCCGTCGCTGCGCCGCGGTTCCGTACTGTCCCGTGGCGCAAGTCAGCGTCGCATCGATGGAAGCGGGATTGACCGTCGGCGTCATCCCCTGCCAGGCGACCTGAACCCGGTAGACATTGGGCACCACCGTCGTATCGAGGATCACGCAGCCGCGGGCGCCGGTCATGGCGCCGACCTGGTTCGCACCGAGGGCCTCGGCGGCGCCACGCAGAAGGTTGTGCCAGGCAAGCATGTCGGCGTCGGCCTGGGCGCGCTGCTGCGCGGTGCCGTAGGCAGCAGTGCAGGTCGGCGCGCTCGCCCCGGTCCCGGCGTATACCGTCCCGGCGGTTGGCGTAAAGGCATAGCAGCCCGCGACCTTGCGATTGGCATTGACGCGGTCGACCATGTCCTGCAGGAGCACCAGGGCCTGCGCCCGCTGATAGGACTCGAGCTCGGCGCGCTGCGCCACCGCCTGCATGCCCGCAAGACCGAGCAGCCCGAGCGTGAGGATCAGCAGGCTGATCAGCACCTCTATCAGCGTGAAGCCTTTGGCTTTATCCATTGGCACAGTTCCCATCGCGGTCGTTGTCTGCGGTGACGTTGATGCGTCCGCCGAGGTCGACGTTGACGCAGCGCATCGGCACACGTCGCGGCGTCGGCGGACTGGTGAGATCGATGTTCAGCGTGATCGTGCCGGAGGTCAGCCGGCCGCTACGCGCATAGGTGAGCAACTGGGTGCATGGCGTGCCGCCCGGGCATTCGACCTTGAGATTGCTGAGCGGACCGTGTGTCGCGAGCACCGTGGTGCCGGCCAGCACCTGCCAGCCGTTGGACCACAGGCCGCCGCCAGTGAGCGGGCCGATGGTCACGTTGCTGTTGCGCTTGATCGCTTCGCTTCTTGCGAGCGCCAGCGCGCCATAGATATCCGAAGCCGCCCCTTTTATCCGCGTGCTCAGGATGAGATCGTTGAACGATGGCACGGCGATCGCGACCAGGATGGCGACGATCACGATCGTCGTCATCAGCTCGATGATGGTGAAGCCGCCGTTGCGCATGGCTCTTACCACTTGCTGGCCGGCGTCTTGGCGCCGAGGTTGTTGAGACTCAGGTTGCCGTCGTTCACCTGGGTGAGCTTGGCAGTGGCATTGACCGTGTAGGCGGGCGGCGGGCCGGCCGTCACGGTCACGGTGATGTCGTAATTCGGGTTGCTGCAGGTGGTGGCGGTGCAGGTCCAGCCCTGCCGCACCAGGTTGAGGCCGGTGCCATCGAGCGCCGCCGTGTAGGCGCGCGCATCCAGCAGGTATTGCTCTTCCCGGCTGGAGATATCCATCATGAGCTGCTGGGCGTCGGCGCGCTTGCCGCGCATGACGTAGCGCGTGTACGAAGGCCAGGCGACCGCCGTGAGGATCGTGATGACCGCCACCACGATCAGCAGCTCGACCAGCGTAAAACCCCGGGCACCGCGCATTGGCCGCTCCCTTTTGTTGTTCGGGGCATGCTGCATGGCGGCACTTGGGCCCGTCAAAGGGCCGCGACAAACGGCGCCCCCCGCCAATCGAGCGGCAGCGTTTTTGTGAAGTTTGTGGGTCTAGCGAGCGAGCCCGCGGGGCAGCGTGAAAACCACCTGCTCGGTGATGCCTTCAAGGGCGCGAACCCTGCTTGCGCCGAGCTCGCGCAGCCGAGCGATCACCTGGTCCACCAGCACCTCGGGCGCCGAGGCGCCGGCGGTCACGCCGATGCGGCGCTTGCCCGCCAGCCAGTCGGCACGCAGGTCGGCGGCGGTATCCACCATGTAGGCCTGCGCCCCCATGTGCTCGGCGACCTCGCGCAGGCGGTTCGAATTGGAGCTGTTCGGCGAGCCGACCACGATCACGACATCGCATTGCGGCGCCATCAGCTTTACCGCGTCCTGACGGTTCTGCGTGGCGTAGCAGATGTCGTCGCGCTTCGGTCCGCGGATCGTCGGGAAGCGTGCCTTCAGCGCCTGCACCATGGCGCGGGCATCGTCGACCGAGAGCGTGGTCTGCGTGACGTAGGCGAGCTTGTGCGGCGAGCGCACGCGCAGAGCCGCGACGTCCTCGAGCGTCTCCACGAGGTGCATGCCGCTTGCCGCCTGGCCCATGGTGCCTTCCGCCTCGGGGTGGCCGCGGTGGCCGATCATCACGATCTCGTAGCCCTCGCGCAGCATCTTCATCACTTCGATGTGCACCTTCGTGACGAGCGGACAGGTGGCATCGAATACCTTGAGGCCGCGGCGGTCGGCGTCCGCCTGCACCGCCTTCGCTACGCCGTGTGCGCTGAAGATGACGATGCTGCCGGGCGGCACCTGAGCGAGATCCTCGACGAACACGGCGCCTTTGGCGCGCAGGCTCTCGACCACGGAGCGGTTGTGCACGATCTCGTGGCGCACGTAGATCGGCGCGCCGTGCAGCTCCAGCGCGCGCTCCACGATCTCGATCGCCCGCTCGACGCCGGCGCAGAAGCCGCGCGGATTGGCAAGCAAAACATCCATCGCTCTATTTTACTTAAGGCTTGCGCGCATAGGCCGCGTCGAACGCCGCTTCCAGCCGTGGGTGCGTGCCGCGCATGCCCTCGACCACTTGCCTCGCCCAGTCGAAATATTCGCGCCGCCGCGCGAGATCCCACTTCGCCGGCGGCCGCTCGGCGACGTCGCGCAGATTGACCAGCTTGTCGGCGAGCTTCACCAGCTTCGCCTCGCGGCTGATGCTCGGCGCGTGCTCGATCTGCAGGCGCTTCCTGTCGGCCTTCGGCAGCGTCTTGTCATCGGTCACCTCCGCCACGATGCGCGCAATGCGCGGGCCGAACGCATCCACCAGCTCCTCGTGCGTGGTCGCGGTGTCCTCCACCGTATCGTGCAGCAGCGCCGCGCACAGCACCTCGAAGTCGGTGACGCCGCCCTCGTTCACGAGCACGTCCGCGAGCGCGATCGGGTGGTTGATGTAGGGCGAGGCCTCGGCGTCCTTGCGGCGCTGGTCGCGGTGCTTGTGCGCGGCGAACGCCAGCGCCTTAAGAAGAAGTGCGAGCTCGGCCTTCATGGTGCACGAAGCCTTCCAGGATGAGGAGCAGCGCACCGATGGTGATCGCCGAGTCGGCCACATTGAACGCCGGCCAGTGCCAGCCGCCGGCATGGAAGTCGAGGAAGTCGACCACCTGGCCGTAGCGGAAGCGGTCAATCAGATTGCCGAGCGCGCCGCCAAGGACCAGCGCGAATCCCGTGCACATCAGCCGCCGTCGCGGCGAGCGCACGATCAGCGTGCCGAGAATGCCGATCGCGACGAGCGCAAAGGCGATGAGGAGCGGCGTCTGCCAGCCGCCCGCCTCGGAGAGGAAGCTGAACGCGGCGCCCTTGTTGTATACCAGCACCATGTTGAAGAAGGCGGTGACTTCCAGGCGCTCGCCGAGCGCGAAGCGGCCGAGCACCAGCGCCTTGGTGAGCTGATCGGCAAGCACTACGGCCGCCGCCAGCACGAACCAGCGCCAGGCGCTAGACAAACTGGCGCGGTTCACCGGGTCCGTTGAGATTGCTCCGGCAGCGTCCGCACAAGCCGTCTTCGTCGACGTCCGAGCGGTAATGCCAGCAGCGGTCGCACTTGGAATCCGCGCTCGGCGTCACCTTGACCGCCGGCGCGCCGCGACGCAGGCGCGCGGCCGAGGTGATGAGGAGGAACTTCAACTCGTCGCCCAGGCTCGCGAGCGCGTCGTAGTCCTCGCCCTCGGCCTGGAAGTCGACGTTCGCCTGCAGCGACGAGCCGACCTGTCCGGCAGCCCGCAACGCCTCGATCTCCTTGCGCACCGGATCGCGCAGCGTGCGCAGTCGCTGCCATTTGGCGAGCAGCATGTCGGCGCGCGGCACCGCGGGCAGCGGGTGGAGTGTGTGGAAAAAGACGCTGTCGTCGTTCTTGCCGGCGAAGTGGTGCCAGAGCTCCTCTGCCGTGAACGAGAGGATCGGCGCCATCAAGCGCACCAGGCTGTGCGTGACGTGGTAGAGAGCGGTCTGCGCCGAGCGCCGCGCGCGCGAGTCCGCCGCGCTCGTATAGAGCCGGTCCTTGAGGATGTCGAGATAGAAGGCGCCGAGATCCTCGGAGCAAAACGACTGCAGCCGCTGCGCCACCAGGTGGAACTGATAGCGCTCGTAGTCTGCGCTGACCGCCGTCTGCATTTGCGCCGTCATGGCGAGCGCATAGCGGTCGATCTCCACCATCTCTGGCACCGTGACGCTGTGCTTGCCAGCGTCGAAGTCCGAGGTGTTGGCAAGCAGGAAGCGCAGGGTGTTGCGGATGCGCCGATAGGTCTCGACGACGCGCTTCAGGATCTCGTTGGACAGGTTCAAATCGCCCGAGTAGTCCGCGCTCGCTGCCCACAGGCGCAGGATCTCGGCGCCGTGCACGCCCGTGATCTCCTGCGGCGACATGCCGGTGCCGCGCGACTTCGACATCTTGCGGCCTTCCATGTCGATGACGAAGCCGTGGGTGAGGAGCGCCTTGTACGGCGGCACGCCGTCGAGCATGCACGAGGTGAGGAGCGACGAATGGAACCAGCCGCGGTGCTGGTCGGAGCCCTCGAGATAAAGGTCCGCCGGAAAGCCCGTGTCCTGGCGATGCGAGCCGCGCATCACCGTGAAATGGGTCGAGCCGGAATCGAACCACACGTCGAGCGTGTCCCGGCTCTTCTCATACTGCGCCGGATCGACGCCCAGCTCCTCCGCGCTCACCGACTGCCAGGCCTCGATGCCGCCCTGCTCCACGCGCTTCGCCACCGCCTCCAGCAATTGTGGCGTGCGCGGATGCAGCGCACCGCTCTCGCGATGCAGGAAGAACGGCATCGGCACGCCCCACTGGCGCTGGCGCGAAAGCGTCCAGTCCGGGCGGTTCGCGATCATGCCGTGCAGCCGCGCCTTGCCCCACGCCGGGAAGAACTCGGTCGCCTCGATGCCGCGCAGTGCGGTCGCGCGCAGGGTTTCGCCTTTCACGGGCTTGTCCATCGCCGCGAACCATTGTGTGGTGGCGCGCAGGATCACCGGTGTCTTGTGCCGCCAGCAATGCATGTAGCTGTGCGTGTAGGTTTCCTCGTGCAGCAGCACGCCGCGTTTCCCGAGCTCGGCGACGATCTTCGGATTCGCCTCCCAGATCGACATGCCGCCGAACAGCGGCAGCGATGGCGCGAATTTGCCGTCGCCCATTACCGGCGTGAGGATGTCCTCGTCCTTCATGCCGTAGCGGCGGCAGGTGTCGAAGTCCTCGACGCCGTAGGCCGGCGCCGAATGCACGATGCCGGTGCCCGTATCGAGGGTTACATAGTCGCCGAGATACATCGGCGCGCGCCGTTCGTAGAACGGATGCTGGAAGCGGATGTTTTCCAGCGCCTTGCCCTTGCAATGCGCGAGCGTGCGGCCTTCGAGCCCATAGCGCTTGAGGCAGGCCTGCTGCAATTCGGCGGCGAGGATCAGCAGTCCCTTGGACGTTTCCACGAGGTTGTAGAGCAGCTCGGGATGCACGTTCAGCGCCTGGTTTCCCGGCAGCGTCCAGGGAGTCGTCGTCCAGATCACGGCGAAGCCCGGCTTGTCGACCTTGATGCCGAAGGCCTTGGAGAGCTTCTCCGGCTCGGTGAAGGCAAAGCCGACGTCGATCGCCGGATCCTTGCGATCCTCGTATTCCACTTCCGCTTCGGCGAGCGCCGAGCCGCAATCGAAGCACCAGTTGACCGGCTTCAGTCCCCGGTAGACATAGCCGTTCGCGAGAATCTTGCCCAGCACGCGGATCTCGTTCGCCTCCGTCACCGGATCCATCGTGAGATACGGGTGCTCCCAATCACCGAGCACGCCGAGGCGCTGGAAACTCTTTTTCTGGCTCTCGATCTGCTCGTGGGCAAAGGCGCGGCAGCGGCGCTGGGTCTCTGCGGTCGGCAGGTTCTTGCCGTACTTCTTCTCGATCTGCACCTCGATCGGCATGCCGTGGCAGTCCCAGCCCGGTACATAGGGCGCGTCAAAGCCGGCGAGGGTCTTCGACTTGACGATGATGTCCTTCAGGATCTTGTTCATCGCCGTGCCGATGTGAATGTCGCCGCTCGCGTAAGGCGGCCCGTCGTGCAGGATGAAGCGCGGCCGGCCCTTGGCGATTTCCCGCAGCCGCCGGTAGACGCCCTTCTCCTGCCAGTCCTTCACCCATTGCGGCTCGCGCTTGGCGAGGTCGCCGCGCATCGGGAACGGCGTCTCGGGAAGGTTCAGCGTGTCCTTGTAGTCAGCCATGTCTCGCAAAGTACTGGCGCGCCTGCTCGGCATCCTGCGCAATCGCCCGGCGCAGCGCCGCCAAATCGTCGAACTTCGCCTCGTCCCTCAGCTTGCGCAGGAAACGCACTCGCAACCGCTCGCCATAGAGCTCGCCGTCCCAGTCGAAGAGATGCACTTCGAGGAGCGGTTTTGCCACCGGGTTGACCGTCGGGCGCCTGCCCACACTGGCGACGCCGCGACCGCGGCCTTCGACTTCGACCACGTAGATACCGCTCAGCGGCGGGCGCTGCGCGAGGGCGATGTTGGCGGTCGGAAAGCCGAGCTCGCGGCCTAGCCGTGCGCCCGGGCCGACTTTGCCGCTGATGCTGTACGGCCGGCCGAGAAGCCGCTCGGCATGCGCGAAGTCGCCGGCAGCAAGGGCGGCGCGCACCGCGGAGCTCGAGACGCGCTCGCCGTCATGGGAAACGTCAGGCATCGCTTCCAGGGAAAAACCATCGCGCCGCGCCGCCGAGTCGAGCGTGCCGAAGTCGCCCTGGCGCTTTGCGCCGAAGCGAAAGTCGCGGCCCACCAGCAGCCATTGCACGCCCAGTCCGTGCACCAGCACATCGCTGATGAAGCGCGCTGCGCTCATCGCGGCAAAGCGCGCGTTGAAGTGAATCAGGTGCACGCGCTCGGCGCCGGCGGCGGCCAGCAGCTCGAGCTTGTCGTGCAGGCGCGTAAGGCGCGCGGGCGCGGCATCGCCGGCGAAGAATTCGCGCGGGTGCGGTTCGAACGTCAGCACGCAGGAGGTCACGCCCAGCTCGCGCCCCTTGGCCACGACGCGCTCGAGCAGCGCCCGATGGCCGCGGTGCACGCCGTCGAAGTTGCCGATGGTCAGCGTGGTGCGGCTCCGGGCGCTCCGCAAAGAGCCGTGCGTGACCACCATGGAGTCGTTAAAATACTGATTATAGATGAAATGTCCGTATCGCCGATGAAAACGGCCGAACAACAGATGGCGAGCTACGCGGCCTACCACCAGGACGCGCGCAACAAGGCGACGCACTTCATCGGCGTGCCGGTAATCGTGCTTTCGCTTTTCATTCCGCTCGCCTGGCTGCGATTCGAAATCGGCGGCCTTGC
>DASREB010000223.1:0-3594 GCA_035652275.1 Burkholderiales bacterium | reverse complement strand
TCGGCTTCGACGTCGAGAGCCTGGAAGCTTTCAAGAGCCGGCTGCAGGAGCTTGGCGACAACAACCCGCACTTGCGCGCCAAGATGCTCGCTGGCAAGGAAGGCGAGGCGCGCATGAAGCTCTTTGCCTCGTCATGCCCGCACGGCGAATACCGCATCGCTGACGTCGACGGCGTGCTGCTCGATATCGCTGAGCGCAAATGAACGAGCGCTCGCTGCGCGTCGATGGCTTGAAGGTGCGCTGCCTCGAGCAGGGCAAAGGCCCGGCGGTGCTGCTGCTGCACGGCGCGTCGCTCGGTTCCTCGGCCGATGTCTGGGCGCGCAACCTCGTACCGCTCGCCGCCCACGGCCTGCGCGTCATCGCGCCCGACTTGCCGGGCTTCGGCCACACCGACAATCCGGCGGACCATTCGCTCACCTATCGGCAGCGCTTCGTGCGCATGCTGATGGATGCGCTCGAGCTCGAACGCGCCGCGCTCGTCGGTCACTCGCAGGCGGGACGCATCGCCGTGCAGCTCGCCTTCACTGCGCCGGAACGTGTAACCAGGGCTGTGGTCGTTGCCACGGGCAGCTTGCTGCCGCTGCTCGAGGGCGCTGCTTCCGAAGGCGATGAAGGCACGGCCGCCGAGCCGACGCTTGCCGAGACGCGCACACTGCTGGAGGGCAACCTCTACCACAAGTCACTTGCCACCGATGAAGCCGTTGCGCTTCGCCATCGCATGAGCGTCGGCAAGAATTTCCAGGCGTTTCTCGCCCGGAAGCAGGCGAAGGGCGTTGCCAAGAGCGGCGAGCCGCTCTGGCAGCGGCTCGCGCAGTGCCCGGTTCCACTGCTGATGCTCTATGGAGACCATGACCGTGGCGATGCCGCGCGTCGCGTGGCACGGGCGAAGGAGCTCTATCCGCAGCTCGAGGTGCGGTTGTTGCCGGACGCCGCGCATCTCGCGCAGTGGGACGCAGCCGATGCGTTTGCCGAGATCGCGGGGCGCTTTCTAGGCGCGCGCTAGCGTCCAGATTCCGATCGTGACGAAGCCCGCGCCGGCGAGGTAGTGCAGGTAACGCGGGTTGACGTATTGCGCGAGCAGCGTGCCGGCGGCGACGCCGATGGCGCTGGCGGCGACCAGCGCGAGCGACGCGCCGGCGAAGATGGTCCACCGGCTTACCTCGCGGTCGGCAGCGAAGAGCAGCGTTGCGAGCTGCGTCTTGTCTCCGAGCTCGGCGATGAACACGGCGGCGAAGACGGTGCCGAGCATCTTGAAATCCATGACCACTCCTAGCGATAGAGCGCGCGGGCAAACATGTAGCCGCCGAGCGCGATGAGGCCGATGAAGAACCAGCGCATGAAGGTCGCCCCGGGCAGGCGGCGGCGAATGCGCTGGCCGACGTACATCCCGGCGAGCGCCGGGACGAGCGCGGCAAGCGAGCCGCCGGCCGCCTCGGTGCCGTAGCGACCGTGGGCGAGCAGCGCGAGCGTGATCGCGAGCGGGCAGACAAAGGCGCTAATGCCGATCGATTGCACGAGCTCCTCGGGCTCCAGGCGCAATGCGGTGAGGTAGGGCACGGTCGGTATGACAAAGACTCCGGTAGCGCCCGAAATCATCCCGGTCACGAACCCGACGAGCGGTGAGGCCCAGCGCTCGTGGCGCGGCTCGACCTCGAAGCGGCGCGCGAACAGCGCGTACGCGCCGTAGGCGGCCAGCACCAGGCCGAGCGCCGCGCTGGCGCCGGCAGCGCTGCGCGTCATGAGGCCGATGGTGGCGAAGGTGCCGATGAAGATGGCGACGATCATCCCGGCGTAGCGGCGCACGAGCCTGCCGAGCGCCGGGCCGGCGAGCATCTGCCAGATGTTGGTGCCGATCGCCGGCAGCACCATCAGGCCCGCGGCCTGCGCGGGTGGCATGACGATGCTGAGGAGTCCCATGACCACGGTCGGCAGGCCGACGCCGATCGCGCCTTTGACGAAACCTGCGAAGAGAAAAGCGACGGCGATGAACGCGAGCGGGGCTGCGCTTTGCTCCACTACCGGATGAGCGGCAGCAGCTTGCCGGAGGCGTCGATGTAAATGATCTTCGAGTATTGCGTGCCGTCGAGCGCGAAGGACAAGCGCGCCTGCGGCGGATAGCTCGTCTTCAGAAGATGGGAAGCATCGACGTCGGTCGCGTTGAACTCCGTGCGGATCCAGCGCGCCATCGTCGAGTACGGGCGGTGTGGCGCCTCGCTCAAAATCTGCTCCACCTTCGCGTAGTGCGCCGGATTGTCGCGCGCGAGCTGTTGCATCGCGCCTGGCTGATCCAGGTCGATCGCGAGCGCCGGCCCGGCGAACAGCAGTGCGACCAGGGCGATCATCCGCTTCATGGGCGCAACCTTACGCCTTCCACGCCGTCCAGGCGAGACATAGCCATCCGGCGAGGAAGGCGATGCCGCCCACCGGTGTAATCGCGCCGAGCCACCGGACCCCGGTAAGGCTGAGCGCGTACAGGCTGCCGGAGAAGAGCACGGTGCCGGCGACGAACAACCAGCCGCTTGCATTCACCGCGGTCCCTGGCCAGCGAGTGCACGCCCAGGCCACCGCGAGCAGGGCAAGGGCGTGATACATCTGATGAGCGCACGCCGGTTTCGAAGGCCGCGAGCAGCGCCGGCTCGAGCCGCGATCTGAGCCCGTGCGCGGCAAAGGCGCCGAGCGCGACGGCGATGAAAGCCGAGACGCTGCCGAGGGCGAAAAAGAAGCGTTCCACCTACTGCGCGACTACCAAGCGCGCGAGGCGCTCGGGATCGGCGAGCAGCTCGCGGCTCAAGCCCTGGTGAATGACGCGGCCGCGGCTCATGACGAGCGCCTCGCGCGTCACCTGCAGTGCCAGCTTGGCGTGCTGCTCGACGAGAATCACGGCGAGCTCGTCCTCCGCCAGCAGCCGCTCGAGCGATTTCAGCAGCGCCTCGACGATGATCGGCGCGAGGCCCTCGAGCGGCTCGTCCATCAGGAGCAGCGTGGGATTTCCCATCAGCGCGCGGCCGATGGCAAGCATTTGCTGCTCGCCGCCGGAGATCTGGTTGCCGCGATGGTGCTTGCGTTCCGCGAGGCGCGGGAAGAGGTCGTAGACCCGCTCGAGGGTCCAGCGTTTCCCGGTCCGCGCAGCGACGTGCAGGTTTTCTTCGACGCTGAGCGAAGGAAAGATATCGCGTCCCTGCGGCACGTAGCCGATGCCCAGGCGCACGCGCTCGTACACCGGCAGGCGCTCGACCTGGCGTCCGCCGAAGGACACCGCGCCGGCGTGGAACGTGGTGTGCCCCATGATGGTGGCGAGGAGCGTGGTCTTGCCGACCCCGTTTCGGCCGAGCACGGCGAGCGAGCCGCGCTCGGGCAGCGCGAGCGCCACGTCCTCCAGGATCACGGTCTCGCCGTAGCCCGCGCGCAGGCCGGCAAGCCGCAATGCCTCAGGCATGCGTCGCCTCGCCGAGATAGACATCCCGCACCCGTCGGTCGGCGGCGATTTCCTGCGGCGTGCCTTCGACGAGGATCTGCCCCTGCACCAGCACCGTGATGCGACTCGCGAAGCGGAACACGAGGTCCATGTCGTGCTCGATGATGAGGATGGCGATG
>DASREB010000222.1:0-3762 GCA_035652275.1 Burkholderiales bacterium | reverse complement strand
TCGCCCGCCTGGTCGAGCGCGGCCTGCGCGCGCAGCTGCGCACGGCGAGCCTGCTCACCGGCCAGCTCTATGTCGCGCTCGACTTCTTCCCGGAGGCGCCGAAGGCGCAGCTCGATGTGGCGCAGTCGCCGCCGGAACTGCCCACCACCGCGAGCACGCTCGAAGACCTGCACGCCACGATCGTCAGCCTCGCCAACAAGCTCGAGCGCGTGCCGCTCGAGCAGATGGCGAGCGATTTCACCAACGCCATGCAGAGCCTCGACACGCTCGCGAGGCGCCTCGACACCGAGCTCGCGCCCGAGGCACGCGCGACGCTCGCCGAGATGCGAAAGACGCTCGCGGAGGCGACCAAGACCATGGGCGATGCCAGCCGCACCTTCGGCGCCGCGGAGAAGAGCCTGGCGCCCGACTCGGCGCTCTTCGCCGAGCTGCAGGACGCGGCGCGCGAATTCGCGCGCACCGCGCAGAGCCTGCGCACCCTCGCCGACTACCTCGAGCGCAATCCGCAGGCGCTACTGCGCGGCAAGAGCGCCGACAGCCAATGATCCGCTTCGCGGTGTTGGTGAGCCTTTTATTGCTCGGCTGCAGCACACCGCCGCGCGAGCGCTTCTATACGCTGGATGCGCCCGAGCCACCGCTCGCCGCGCCCGAGGCCGCCTCGCTCGCAGTGTGGCCGGTCAGCGTCCCGGAGATGGTCGACCGCCCGCAGCTCGTCGTTCGCACGAGCGCCAATGAAGTGATGATCGCCGAGCAGGCGCGTTGGGCCGAGCCCCTGAAAAGCGCCATCGCCCGCGTGGTCGCCGCCAATCTCGCCGCCAATCTCGCCATGCGACTCGCCGGCCCGGCGCGCAATGCCGATGCCGACTACCGCGTAGCGCTCGACATCCTGCGGTTCGATTCCGGGCCGGACCAAGGCGTACTTATCGATGCCGCCTGGACCGTGATTGGACCGAAAGCCCGGCGCACCGGGCGCTCGGTGGTGCGCGAGAAGACGGCAACGAAGTACTACGACGCGCTCGCCGCGGCGCACAGCGCGGCGCTTGCGGCGATCAGCAAGGACATTGCGGCGGCCATCCGCGAGCAGAAGTAATTTTCAGCTCAGCCGGGCTTCGCGAATCGCCTGCCACAGGCTCTGCACGTTGGGATTCGCCATCGCGCTGCGCGGCGCGATGAAAGCCACCGGCGTCAGCAGATTCGGCAGCTTCACCGGCAGGACGCGTCCAAGGCCGAGCTGCTGCTGGTTCAGACCGGCCTCGCGCGGAACGATGGTCAGCCAGTCGGCGACGGACAACAGCTGCAGCGACACGACGAAGGACGTCGTGGCCATTCTGATGTCCGGCTCGGGCAAGCCGGCGGAAGCAAAGGCGGAAAAAAGCGTATATCGGCTGTTCGCCCCTTCACGCGGCATGATCCACTGGAAGCGCGCCAGATCGTGCAACGTGACCCGGCGCTTGCGCGCCAGCGGGTGCGACGCCGCGGCGAGGACGCACATCTCGAAGTCGTACAGCGGGTAGTAGACGAAGCCGCGCTTGAGCAGCGGATCGATCGACCCGGTCGGCAAGCGCCCGAGCATGCAGTCGAGCTCGCCCTCCTCCAGCAGCTGCCGCAGATGACTCAGCGTGCTTTCGTAAAGATCGATACGGCATCCAGTGCGCGCAAGAAAGGCGGGCAGGACGCGTTGCAGCACGCCGTACAGCGCATGGTTGAGCGTGCCGAAGCGCAGGGTCTGCATCGGCCGCGCGCCTTCGAGCTCTTGCGACAGCACCGCGAGCTCGCCGAGCATCGTGCGCGCCCGCGCTACCGCGACACCGCCACGCGCGTTGGGTACGACGCCTTTTCGGGTGCGTTCAAAGAGCGACGTTCCAAGGGCTTCCTCGACATCCTTCAGCATCGCGCTCGCCGCAGGCTGGCTGATATGCAATGCGTGCGCCGCCTTGTGCAGCGACCCGAGGCTCGCGAGCGCCTCGAGGAGTCGAAGGTGCCGGATGCGCAGTTGCGTCAGCGCGGACGCAGAGATCCGACTCATGGCAGCGGCCTTCCGGTGATCATGAATCGTTATCACCATATCACTAAATACAGTTATCCCCAGCCGGGGATTAAGCCTACAGTCGCATCGGATGCAAGCAGGAGGCGGCATGAGCACGCAGCGCGGCTTGCGAGTGATTGCAGCGTTGGGTCTACTGATCTCCTGCGGTTGCGAGCTCGTGCTCGCGCAGCCTTACCCGAGCAAGCCGGTACGCATCATCGTGCCGTTCGCACCCGGCGGCGGGACGGACCTGATGGCGCGTTTCATCGCGCAGCGGCTGGCGGCGTCGTCGGCAGGCTCGTTCTTCGTCGATAACAAGCCGGGCGCAGGAGGCCTGGTCGGCATCGAAGCCGGCCTCAAGTCCGCGCCGGACGGCTACACCTTGCTGATGATCTCCTCGAGCTATTCGGTCAACCCGGCGCTGTACAAGCTCAGCTTCGACCCGATCGCGGACATCACACCGGTCATCCAGATTTCGCAAGGACCGCAACTGCTCGTGGTGAACCCGGCGTTGCCTGCAAATTCAATGCAGGAGCTGGTCGCGCTCGCCAAGCAAAGACCCGGTGCGATCACTTTTGCGTCCGCCGGCCAAGGCAGCATCACGCAGGTTGCCATGGAGCTGTTGTGCAGTCTGAGCGGAATGAAAATGACGCACGTTCCGTACAAGGGCACCGGCCCCGCGCTCACCGACACGGTGGCGGGGCGCGCCGACGTGTTCTTAAGCGCGCCCTCGGCGCTACTGCCGTACGTGAAGGCCGGCCGGCTGCGCGCTCTGGCAGTGACGAGCGGGGCGCGTGCGCCTGCACTTCCCGACATTCCAACCGTCGAAGAATCCGGATTTCCGGGCTTCGAGACGATCCTATGGCATGGTCTCATCGGCCCGAAGGGCATATCGCGACACATCGTGGAGCGGCTGCACGCGGACGTCAGCGCGATCCTCGCCAGCAAGGAGGCGGCCGAGTATTTGCGCAATGAGGCGGCGGCACCGGCAGGCGGCAGCCCTGAGCAGTTCCTGGATCAAGTCCGCAGGGAGATCAACCTTTGGCGCAAGGTCGCTCGGGATTCCGGCATCCAGCGCCAATAAAAGCGCCGGACGCCTCTCAGATCGTCATCACGCTCTTGCGGTAGAACTTCAGCTCCTCGATCGACTCGAGGATATCGGCCATCGCCTCGTGCTTGCCTTCCTTGGAGAAGCCCTTGGCGATGTCCGGCTTCCAGCGGCGCACGAGCTCCTTCAGCGTGGAGACATCGAGGTTTCGGTAATGGAAATGCGCTTCCAGCCGCGGCATCCAGCGGGCGAGGAAGCGCCGGTCCTGGCAGATGGAGTTGCCGCACATCGGCGAGTTGTTGGCGGGCACGTGCTGCTCGAGAAATTGCAGCGCGGCGTGCTCGGCCTGCGCCTCGCTCATGGTCGATGCGCGCACGCGATCGATCAGCCCCGTCTTCTTGTGCGTGCTCTTGTTCCAGGTGTCCATGGCGTCGAGCACTTCGTCGGGCTGATGCACCACCAGCAGCGGGCCTTCGGCGAGCACGGCGAGCTGGGGATCGGTGACCAGCATCGCGATCTCGATGATGCGGTCCGAGTCCGGCTGCAATCCGGTCATCTCCATGTCGATCCAGATCAGGTTGTTGGGATCGCCGGGCATGGCTTATTCTAGCCGTCGCGTGCCGAACGCCCTGACCTGGCTCTTTCTTGCCGCGCTCGGCGCGGCCACCGTGACGCGGCTGTGGCTCGC
>DASREB010000221.1:0-4208 GCA_035652275.1 Burkholderiales bacterium | reverse complement strand
CTTCCAGCCCAACCTCGGCGACGCGCTTCTGCCCCTCGACGCGGCGAGCCCGCGGGCGATCGATCACCTGACGACCGCTGCCGAACGGTATCTCGAGGAGCCCAAGGCCAGGCGCGACCTCGACACGCTCGTGAGCGAGCTGGAGCTGCCCCGTTCGTCCAGGTGCAAGCCGATCGGCAAGCCCTACGAGCGCCGCGTCGGCCCCCGCAAAAGGCCGGGGGGTGGCTAGCCTCATTTATTCACGAGGCGGTGCGTGGTGAGATGATGGGCGGCGACGAGGTTGACTCAAGAATCCGGTGTAGAAGCAGAAGCGTGCGCGTCGTCACCGGAACCACCGCCCATCGCCATGCACGCTACACCGCTTCTGCCCGGTCTGTCCCCCGTCGGGGCCAAGCCGCTCACAGCCACCTTCGACGCGGGTCGCTCGTCTTCGGAAAATCACGCCAGAGATCGTCAGAAGGGCTTAGACATCCTGCCCATCCTTCGCGCCTCGCAAAATCCGCTCTAACCGCTCCGGCTCGAAGACGGTCCAATACCGCCGCCGCAGGTCGGCAAACTTGGTCCGCGCACCGGTTGGCACGTCGATCGGCGGGACATAATCAATGTCAATCACTTTCTGCATGACAATCTTCAAGCAGCCGTCGGACGCCCGCGCTTCGGCGATGCGAGGATCAAAACCATAGCGATTTGTCGACCGAACGAACGAGACGATGTTCTCCGGGAGCTGGTACGCCTGAGGCGCATGATAATAGTCCGCCCATATCACTCTATATTCATTGCTCCGGGCCAGCATCCAAAAGAACTTGAAATTGTAGTTCACCAGACCGTGGTTGAACATTCCCTGCGCCGGGAGCTGGTGAATCATCAAACCACCGCGCGCCGTGAGATCGTGCACAACCTTAAACGCATTCAGCTGGTTCGCAACGTGCTCGGTCGTACCGAAGTTGGTCACGACGTCGAATTCTCCAACCATCTCCGTCGGCACTGCATCGCAATTCAAGTCCAACGGGAGACTTCCCGGACTTCCGTCTATGTCGAGCGAGCAGTATGACATGCCGAGCCACAACCAAAAGTCGCGCGCCCGCGGTGCGTCAGGATGCAAGTGCTCCAACCCGCCGTCACTCACGTGCGACGCCTTGGGCGCTCCGATTTCCAACGGCCCGGTCGCACCGAACAGCTCACCAAGCCTTTCCAGCCTTTCGCGAGCGGTCAATAGACTATTCGTGAGCTGCTGCGCTCCGATGTCCATAACCCGCGACGCTGGCGATATGAGTCCTTCATTCCGCAGCGCAATCAGGAGCTCGATCGTGTCCGAACCGATACCCATACCGTGTTCACCGAATACCTGCAGCTCACGCCGCACGTCGAGCCGCTGCCGAAATGGTAACCGGTGCGGCCGGCGCCTTTAGCTCCAATAACGCACATTGGGCAGATCGACCCTGACCTCGACGCTCGTTCTCGCAAGCGTCATTTCGGGGGTACTATGGGTCGCGTGCATTGTGAAATTGGTGAATGCGAGCACGTCTCCTTTTCGAAATTCCGGCGCCCATGCGCGCTCCAGAAGGCCGCTGTCGGCGAGGGCCGGCTCGAGCATTTTTTGGCAACGGAACTTGTGCATATTCGCAATATCCCCGGGCTCCGGCTTATACCCGGCCTCATTGTACTCCAGATAGCGAAGCGTGTCCCGCACGCCCAGTAATATTACCTTCAACCCGGGCGCCTTGACACCGCAGTCGACGAGAGGTGTCCATAAATTGATGCTCAGTTGATGCGTATAAAAGACTTGAGCATCGACGTGGAATTCTATGGGCTTGTCGAAAAAATCGGGCCGGCCGCCTTCCGTTATCCGTCGAGAGTTGCACACTCGCGACTCCGCAACCGATGATTCCGGGAACGCCCGCTCGATCATTTCCCACAAGCCGCTCTGGCGCGCAATATCGAAATAGGAGAGGTTGGCGAAGGACTTGAAGGTCTTGTCGTAAATATGACTGAGTTTGATCTGCTCCCAAAAATCGCGCTCGACGGGATCGTCGCTTGCAATGCGCTTGTCGATTTCGGATTGAGGAACCCTGGAATATTGGGCAAAAAGATCATCGAGCTTTGACCGTATGGTGTCGAGGAGCTTCGGGTCTGCGGCCTTCCGCAGCATGACGGCGCCGCGAGACATGATAAATTCGCGAAACTGCGCGGGCAGGACAGCCCCATACTCCAAGTCCGGCAGAGCCTCCGCGTTCTGCGCACCTAATGTCATGAACCCTCTCCCCTACTCTCCCCAATGACCGGGTACTTAGCAGCTCCTGCCGACGGGAACAAGATTCGATCGACCTTCGATAAGCCTCGTCAGCGAGCTCGAGGGGCTCGTCGGTGCAACCGCTTTATTATTGCTCTGGAATCCGATGATTGGCCCGCAAGCCTTGATGGCCTCGCGCAGGTCGGGTGTGGTCCCGCTCTCCCACATGTGCGACGCAAGGAGCGCGCGCTCTCCAACATCCAGCACCTCCCCCGGGTCAAGCCGCGATCGCGCTGATCATCACGTAGTATCCGTCGGGATCGCGGAGCGCGAACTCCCTGGTTGCGATATTCGGGTTCACTCGGGGTTCCTCTTCGAGACGGGCGACGAGCGGCCGAGCCCTGGCAAGGGTCGCTTCGAAATCATCCACGCGGAAGAACAAGAGCAGTCCATTGCCGGGCGCGCCGTCCTCGGGGCTGCGCAGGGTCGGATGGCCGTGGGACCCCCATTGATGCAGGCAAAGCAGGACCGTGCCGTCCGCGTCGAGGATTTGCCCGAAGTCGTCATGGGCGGGAGACGTCACCGGTTGACCGAAGAGCGTCTGATACCACCTGCAGCTCGAAGCAACGTCGGCCACGCCGATGATCGTCCACGTTCGCTTCATGGCCACCTCCAGAAGGTGCGCGCGCCTCGGGGCGTGCACGCGAAGCCTCGTCGCCCCGCCTGGGCGCACCGGCCCCCCCGGCCATTCCGGCTCATGAATGGCCGGCTGCACCTTGCCGGGCGCGGATCGCCGTGGAGGAGGTGTCGAGGCGGAAGCGGTGCTCGGGGATCTCGACGAAGAGGTCGGCGTAGCGCCGCGGCACGGCGATGTCGGCGAGCGCGCGCACCCGGCCCAGGGCATCGACGCGCACCGCCACCAGGAAGCTCGCTCCGGAGCCCGCGATCTCCTCGAGCGCGGCGTGCATGCGGTCCTCGTCGCCGTAATACCGCGGCGCCACCAGCCGCTCCGCCGTATCTGCGCCGATGACGAACGTCGCCCGCGGGAACAGCCGCGACTTCTCGAGGAAGGTCGGTGCCCGCGTCACCTCCACCGGCGACTTCCAGGTGAATTGCGCGAGCCGATGCCGCACCGTCTGGCCCGCCAGCGGCGGCTTGTCGACGTTGGTCACCGAGATCTCGAACGCCACCGGCTGCTGCCTGATCTCCTCGGCGACCCGCGCCAGCGATACGTGCCCGACGTGCACCGGGTTGAACGAGCCCGGCAGCAGCATGGGAGGCTGCGGCGCCGACAGCGTCACCTGGCCGTCGGGCAGGGCGGTGACGCGGGCGACCTCGCCCGCCAGCAGCCGATCGAGGGGATCTCCGGCTGCCACCGCCGTCTCGGCAAAATGCTCGTCCGCTTCGAGCAGGTCCTTGGGCGACGGCGCGGCAACCCCGCAGGCCCGGGCCAGCCACAGGAGGATCGCGCGCGCCACCAGGTCCTCCTCGGCGGCGCGATCGCGCCGGCCCTTGGCCAGCACGCCCGTGCAGTGGGCCATCCCGGCCGAGCCGGCGAAGGCGATGTGGAAGCGATGCTCGCCCCGGCGCGGGCGATCGCTCACCAGTGCCGCGGTGGCGCCGAGACCGACGGGATCGCTGCCCGCCGGCGCCAGCCGGGCCGCGCGCGCCTGTGCGCGCCGCGCCATGGCGACGGCGGTGTCGGCGCTCGCGGCCTGCGCCGGCGTGAAGCCGAGGAACGTCGCCAGCGCCTGGCCGTCGTAGGGGACCTGCGCCTCGATCAGCAGCCGCGAGCCGCCGGGGACGCGCAGCAGCTCGCCCACCGCCCCGCTGCCGCCGCCGGTGATCGCCAGCGCGGCTTTGCGTCCGGAGGCATGCAGTGCCGAGATCAATTGCTGCCAGGCAGCGTCCGACGGGCTCATGGCACGTCCATCGTCCGAGGCTCGAGCGCCTCGCGAAAGGTGAAAGACGGCTCGGG
>DASREB010000220.1:0-7439 GCA_035652275.1 Burkholderiales bacterium | reverse complement strand
CCGGTGCTCCTGCACGGTGTCACCGGCAGCGGCAAGACCGAGGTGTACCTGAGTCTCATCGCGCGCGTGATCGCGCGCGGCGAGCAGGCCCTCGTCCTCGTGCCGGAGATCAGCCTCACGCCGCAGCTCGAAGCACGCTTCCGCGAAGCGTTTCCGCGCGCGCGCCTTGCGCTCATGCACAGCGGCCTCGAGGACGTGGCCCGCACCACCGCCTGGCTCGCCGCCGCGCGCGGCGAGGCGTCGATCGTCCTCGGCACCCGGCTCGCCGTGCTTGCCCCGCTGCCACGGCTTGCGCTCATCGTGGTGGATGAGGAGCACGACAGCTCGTTCAAGCAGCAGGAAGGCCTGCGTTATTCGGCGCGCGACGCAGCGGTCTATCGCGCGAAGCTCGCGGGCTGCCCGGTGATCCTCGGCAGCGCTACCCCGTCGCTCGAGAGCTGGTACAACTTCCGCCAGGGCCGGTACCAGCGCCTCGAGCTGGCGCAGCGCGCCGCACCCGGCGCCGAACTGCCGATCGTGCGCACCATCGACCTGCGCGAGCAGCCGCGCGAGGACGGGTTTGCAATGCCGGTATTCGCGGCGATCGCCGAGCGGCTAAAGCGCGGCGAGCAAAGCCTGGTGTTCATCAACCGTCGTGGCTACGCGCCGGTGCTGACCTGCGAAGCGTGCGGCTGGTGCGCCTCGTGCGCCCGCTGTACCGCGCATCTTGTGCTGCACGCCGCCGATCGGCAGCTTCGCTGCCATCACTGCGGTGCCAAGCAAGCGATTGCGCGCTCCTGCCCGACCTGCGGCAATGTCGACCTGAAGCCGGTGGGCCGCGGCACGCAGCGCGTGGAAGAAACGCTTGCGGCGCGCTTTCCCGGCGCGCGCATCGTGCGCATCGATCGCGACAGCGCCCGCCGGCGCAACGAGCTGGTGCGCACGCTGGCGGGTCTGCGGGCGGGCGTTGGCGACATCCTGGTCGGCACGCAACTGCTGGCGAAGGGTCATGATTTCCCGCAGCTCACATTCGTGGCCGTCCTGAATGCAGACGCGGCGCTGCTCTCGACCGACTACCGCTCGGCGGAGCGGCTCTACGCCGTGCTCGCACAGGTCGCCGGCCGCGCCGGCCGGCGGCAGCAACGCGGCGAAGTGCTGGTTCAGACGCGCTACCCCGACCATCCGCTGTTTGCCGCCCTGCGCGACCACGACTTCGCGCGCTTCGCCGACTCGCAGCTCGAGGAGCGCCGCCGGGCCGGCTTCCCGCCTTACGTGTACGAAGCCGCGCTGCGCGCCGAAGCGACGGAGCTCGCGCGTGCTCTGGCATTTCTGGGCGCAGCGGGAAGCGCCGTTCAGCCGCCGGATACTGTGCGCGTATTCGACCCGGTGCCGAACGTGATCACGCGCCGCGCCGGCTGGGAGCGCGCGCAGCTCGTCATGCAGTCGAGCTCGCGGCCCGCGCTGCAGGACTATCTTGCGCGGCTGAGCGCGGCGCTCTTCGATGAGCCGGCGCGCGACGTGCGCTGGCATCTCGACGTCGATCCGATCGAGTTCGACTGATGGCGAGCGACCCGAAAGCACAAGTCGAGGGCGCGTTGCGCGCCGCGTTGGCCAAGCTCGCGCCGGCGCACGCGAGCGCTCCGATCCTGATCGAGCGGCCCAAGCAGGCCGGACATGGGGATTTCTCGACCAACATCGCGCTGCAGCTCGCAAAGCAGCTCGGTCGCAAGCCACGCGACCTGGCGGTCGAGCTCGCGGCCGCGCTCAGCGCCGAGGGCTTCGAGCGGCCGGAAGTCGCCGGCCCGGGCTTCATCAACTTCCGGTTGAAGACCGGCGCGCGCTTCGCGGTGATCGGCCGCGTGCTCGAGCAGGGAGCGCGCTATGGGCACGCGGCGCGTCCAGGTGCCGAGGCGGTGCAAGTCGAGTTCGTGTCCGCGAACCCCACCGGCCCGTTGCATGTCGGCCACGGCCGCCAGGCCGCGCTCGGCGATGCAATCGCCGCGCTCCTCGAGTCCCAGGGCCACAAAGTGACGCGCGAGTACTACTACAACGACGCTGGCGCCCAAATCGACAAGCTCGCCTGGTCGGTGCAGGCACGAGCGAAGGGTGTTCGTCCCGGTGAGCCCGGCTGGCCGGAAGAAGGCTACGCCGGCGAATACATCGAGGACATCGCTCGGGAATTTTCGTCCTCGGGCGGACGCCCGGAGGATATCGACGCCGTGCGGCGTTTCGCCGTGGCTTACTTGCGGCGCGAACAGGATGCTGATCTGCAGGCGTTCGGTGTGAAATTCGACGTCTATTACCTCGAGTCGAGCCTTTACACCGACGGCAAGGTGGACGCCGTCGTCAAGGCGCTCATCGCGAGCGGCAAGACCTACGAAAAAGACGGCGCCCTGTGGCTCCGCACTACCGACTACGGGGATGACAAGGACCGGGTGGTGCGCAAGTCCGACGGCAGCTACACCTACTTCGTGCCGGACGTGGCGTACCACGTGACGAAGTGGCAGCGCGGTTTCAAGCGCGTGATCGACGTTCAGGGTACCGACCATCACAGCACCGTGACGCGGGTGCGCGCCGGGCTCCAGGCGCTCGGCCTCGGCATTCCCCCGGGATGGCCGGAATACGTGCTGCACAGCCTGGTGAAGGTGATGCGCGGCGGCGAGGAAGTGAAGATCTCGAAGCGCGCAGGCTCATACGTGACCGTGCGCGACCTCATCGATTGGGTCGGGCGCGACGCGGTGCGCTTTTTTCTCGTCTCCCGCAAGGCGGACTCCGAGTTCGCCTTCGACGTCGACCTCGCGCGCCAGAAGAGCGACGAGAACCCGGTGTACTACGTGCAGTACGCGCACGCGCGCGTGTGCAGCGTGTTTGCCCAATGGGGCGGCGATGCGCGCGCGCTTTCAGCTGCGAAGCTCGAGCGCTTGCAAGGCGAGCGCGAGGCGGCGCTGGCGGGCCTGCTGGACGAGTTTCCGGACACGCTGGCGAAGGCGGCGCGCGAGGCCGCGCCGCACGACATCGCCTACTACCTGCGCGAACTCGCGGCGCAGTTTCACAGCTACTATAATGCGGAGCGCATCCTCGTCGAAGACGAGGAGCTGCGCAGCGCGCGGCTCGCGCTCTGCGCCGCAGTCCGCCAAACGCTGGCCAACGGGCTGTCGCTGATCGGCGTCAGCGCCCCGGAGAAGATGTGATGGCACAAGCCAAAAACGCGAACAGAACGCGGCGGCGCTCGGAGGGCGGGTTCCTGCTCGGCATGTTCCTCGGTGTGCTGCTCGGCCTCGCCGTGGCGCTCGCGATTGCGTTCTACCTTAACAAGGGGCCGATGCCGTTCCAGACCGCGCGGCCGACCAAGGCAGACAAGGATCTTGCCGCCGGCAAGCCGCCCGCGATCGCCGGCCTGCCGCAAGGCTCGACCGCCGCACCGCTCGCCGTTCCCGAAAAGCCGAAGTTCGACTTCTACAAGATCCTCCCCGGGCAGGAGGAGCCGGTAAGCGAGAAGGAGCTGCGCGAGCGCACGCGCCAGGCAAAGAGCGGTCAACAGACTGGCCCGAAGGACGTTTATTTCATACAGGCGGGGTCGTTCCAGAACCCGGCGGAAGCCGACAACCAGAAGGCACGGCTGGCAATTCTGGGCTATGAATCGAGCGTCGAGCCGGCGAACCTCCCCGACAAGGGCACCTGGTATCGCGTGCGCCTGGGGCCCTATACCAAGGTGGATGAGCTGAACAAGGTCCGCCAGACGCTGGCGCAAAACGGCATCGAGGCGAGCCTCGTCAAGATCAAGGAG
The DNA here is from genome assembly GCA_035652275.1 of Burkholderiales bacterium. GTDB lineage: Bacteria > Pseudomonadota > Gammaproteobacteria > Burkholderiales > SG8-39 > SCGC-AG-212-J23. The sequence goes on along the minus strand of DASREB010000220.1, from coordinate 3,673 downwards.
CAGCAGTAAGCATGAATACGGTTTTCAAGCTTTTCATCGCGGCGTTTATCGCCGCACCGCTCATTGCCTTCGGCCAGGGAAAGCCGCAGTTCACCGAGCTCAATCCGCCGCAACCGATCGATACCGACGGCAAGAAAATCGAGGTGGTGGAATTCTTCTGGTACGGCTGCCCGCACTGCTACAACCTCGAGCCGCTGCTCGAGAACTGGGTGAAAAAGCTGCCGCCGGACGTGCAATTCCGGCCGATACCCGCGGTGTTCAACGAGCGCTGGGCCCACGATGCCGCCATCTTCTACACGTTCGAAGCGCTCGGCGTGCTGCCGAAGCTGCACCGGCCGTTCTTCGACGCGATCCATCGCGACCACCTGCGCACCGATGATCAGGCGGCGATGACCGAGTGGCTGCAGAAGCATGGCGTCGAGCCCAAGAAGTTCTTCGAGACGATGAAGTCCTTCGGCGTGCAGAGCAAGACGCGCCGCGCCGCGCAGCTCAGCGTCGCCTACAAGATCGACGGCACGCCGGCGATGGCGGTGCAGGGCCGCTATACCGTCAGCGCCGACCAGGGCGGCAGCCGCGAGGGCATGCTCGACACCGTGTCCTATCTGGTCAACATGGTCCGGAAGGGCAAATAGGCAGCCGCCACAGCCCGCGCGCGGGCGGTCGCGAAACACCCCGTTCCGTCGTCATCACCGGCGCTTCGTCCGGCATTGGAGAAGCGCTAGCGCGCTACTACGCAGCACCCGACGCGACGCTCGGCTTGATTGCGCGCCGCGCACCGCCGGCCGGGCTCGCCGGCACCGTCGTTCACTATCCGCTCGATGTCACCGACCTGCGCGCGCTTGCCGACGCCGCGCGCGATTTCATCCGCCGCTTTGGCGCTCCAGAACTGGTGATCGCCAACGCCGGGGTCAATACCGGCACCCACGGCGACGATCTCGACGACGTGGAGAAGCTCAGGCGAGTTCTCGATGTGAACGTCACCGGCATGGCCGCCACCCTCGCCGCCTTCGCGCCCGCCATGCGGGAGGCGCGACGCGGGACGCTCGTCGGCGTGGCGAGCGTCGGCGGCTTTCGCGGCCTTGCTGGCAATGGTGCGTACTGCGCGTCGAAGTCCGCCGTCATTACCTGGCTGGAGAGCCTGCGCGCGGAGCTGCACGGCAGCGGCGTGGCGGTGGTGTGTATCTGCCCCGGCTATATCGACACGCCGATGACGCGCGTCAACCGCTTTCGCATGCCGTTCCTCATGACTGCCGATGAGGCAGCGCCGCGCTTCGCGCGCGCCATTGCGGCGCGCCGGCGCCTCGTCGTCATCCCCTGGCAGATGGCGCTGGTCGCGGTGCTGCTGCGCGCCATGCCGGGCTGGCTCTACGACCTTTTGGCTTCACGGGCGCCGCGCAAACCGCGCCACTTGCCCGTTAAATAATGGGTCTCGCCCCGTTCATTTGAGCCGCATCATCGCGTAGCTGCCGGGCGCGTCCTCGAGCGCGTGAGCGGGAATGCGCGCCGGCACCTTGTCGCCGGCGTTCAGCGTGTCGATCCAGCGCTGCCAGTCTTCCCACCACGAACCCGGCTGCTGGGTGGCGACGGAGAACCAGTCATCCGCATCGGGCGGCAGGTCGGGATTGGTCCAGTAGTGATACTTCTTCGCCGCCGGCGGGTTGACGATGCCGGCGATATGGCCTGAACCGCCGAGTACGAAGCGCACGGTGCCGCCGAGGTACTGCGCGCCCTTGTACGTGGTCTTCCACGGCGCGATGTGATCTTCCACGGTGGAGATGAAATAGCTCGGCACCTTCACCTTGGAGAGGTCGATCGGCACGCCGCGCAGCGAGATGCCGCCTGGCACGCCGAGCAGATTCTTGAGGTACATGTTGCGCAGATAGAAGCTGTGCATGCGCGCCGGCATGCGAGTCGAATCGGCGTTCCAGTACAAGAGATCGAACGGGAACGGGTCCTTGCCCATCAGGTAGTTGTTCACCACGAACGACCAGACGAGATCGTTCGCGCGCATCAGATTGAACGTGCCCGCCATCTCCGAGCCCTCGAGATAGCCGCGCTGGTTCATCGTGCGCTCGAGGTTCGTGACGGTGTCCTCGTCGATGAACACACCCAGCTCGCCCGGCTCCGAAAAATCGAGCAGGCTGACGAAGTAGGTCGCGCTCTTCACGCGATCGTCGTGCTTGGCGGCGAGATAGCCGAGCGTGCCGCCAAGCAGCGTCCCGCCGAGGCAATAGCCGATGAAGTTGACCTCGTGCTCGCCGGTCGCGCGCCGCACCGCTTCCATCGCGGCGAGCGGGCCCTCGACCATGTAATCGTCGAAGCCCTTCTCGGCCAGGCGCGCATCCGGGTTCACCCACGACATGACGAACACGGTGTGGCCCTGCTCCACCGCCCAGCGGATGAAGGAGTTCTTCTCGCGCAGGTCGAGGATGTAGTACTTGTTGATCCACGGCGGGATGATGACGAGCGGCCGGCGATAGACCTCGCTCGTGATCGGCAGGTACTGGATCAGCTGCATCAGATCGTTCTGGAAGATCACCTTGCCGGGGCTCGTGGCGACGTTGCGGCCGAGCTGGAACGCAGTCTCGTCGGTCATCGACACGCGCAGCTGCCCGCCGCCGCGTTCGAGGTCGCGCAGCAGGTTGTTCATGCCGCGCATCAAGTTCTCGCCGCCGGTGGCGATGGTTTCGCGAATCACCTGCGGGTTGGTCATCAGAAAATTGGACGGCGCGAGCGCATCGACGAACTGCCGAGTGAAGAAGGCAACCTTGCGTTGCGACTCGGGCGGCAGCCCATTCACCTGCGCCACCGCCTGCTGGATATGGCGCGCAGTGATGAGATAGGACTGCTTCAGATAGTCGAAGACGAAGTTCTTCGACCATTCTTCATCCTTGAAGCGCCAATCGCCTTTCGCCGGCTCGGCGATCGGCGGCACGTCGACGCCGAAGAGCTTCATCCACGCCGACTGCCACAGGCGCAGGTAATCGAGCCACAGGCTGAATGCTTCGGTCGCGACGAGCGTCGGGTTGGCGGCGAGGCGCGCATAGAGGTCCATGAACGCCTTGGCGATGCCGAGCTCGTCGCGCATCACCGAGGACATCATCTCGCCCTGCTTGCGCACCACATCGCCCAGGATGCGCGAGGAGCGCTCGGCCACCGACTGGGCGACGCGCGCGAGCTCGGCGCTTTCTGTGGGGTTAGCTGGCTGCATACCGCATGATGCCATCAGGTCCGGCTGTGCGCTTTGCCTCACCCGCGTAGTACAGATAGTGCAGGTGGGCTATCGCCTCGCCCATGGCGAAAAAAGTCTGGTGCGCGTCCAGCGGGCGGCGAAACATCACAGGCAGGAGCTCGCCGGCGCTGCGCTCGCCCTTGCCGAGCTCGCGCTTAAGCTCCTCGAAGCGCCGCCGGTGATGCGCCTCGAGCTCCGCCACCCGGTCGTGCGCCCCGCGGAACGGCTTGCCGTGGGAGGGCAGCACCAGGACGTCGGCCGGCAGCTCGCGATAGCGCGCGATGGAATCGAGGAATAGCCGCAGCGGATCGCCTTCCGGGTCGATCGACCAGACGCTGACGTTGGTCGAAATGGTCGATAGCAGCATGTCGCCGGCGATGACGACGTTGAGCGCTTCGCAATATAGCGACAGGTGCTCCGGCGCATGGCCGTGGCCAATGA
>DASREB010000219.1:0-4106 GCA_035652275.1 Burkholderiales bacterium | reverse complement strand
CGGTCTGGTTGATCATCGGCAGCCCTGGCGACGGATGCTACCGCGTGCTCGCGTCCACCATGGAGCTTTTCGCAACGCGTGTTGACTAAGCGCGAGGCCGCGGGTAGTTCTCGCAATATAGCATCGGCCAACCGAGGAGGAAGTCGATGGACCTGCAACTGAAGGGCAAGATCGCGTGCGTCACCGGCGGCAGCGAAGGCATCGGCAAGGGCATCGCCGCGGCGCTGGCGCGCGAGGGCTGCGATGTGGCGATGTGCGCGCGCCGCAAGGATCTGCTGGAGAAAACCGCCGAGGACATCCGGCGTGCCAGCGGGCGCAAGGTGCTCGCCGTCGCGGCCGACCTCACCAAGGAAGGCGACGCGAGGAACTTCGTCGAGAGCGCGCACAAGCACTTCGGCCGCATCGATGTGTTCGTCAACAACGCGGGCTCGGCTCCCGGCGGCGTGCTGGAAACGCTCTCCGAGGAGGACTGGCAGAAAGGCCTGCAGCTCAAGTTCATGGGCTACGTGCGCTGCCTGAAATACGTCCTGCCGATCATGAAAAGGCAGGGCGGCGGCCGCGTCGTCAACCTGATCGGCAACGACGGCGTGAAGGAGTCCTACTGGGAAATCGTGCCCGGCGCATGCAACGCCGCCGGGCAGAACCTCACCGTTGCGCTCGCCGCGCAGTATGGCAAGCACGGCATCAGCATGTGCGCCGTGAATCCGGGGCCGGTGCGCACGGAGCGCTGGGCGGGGCTGGTCAATGCGATGTCGCGCGACATGAAGATTTCGCACGACGAGGCGGACAAGCTCGCGCCCCGCTCGATCCCGCTTGGCCGCATTGCGGAAGTCGAGGAGTGCGCGAATCTCGTCGCCTATCTCGCCTCGCCGCTCGCGCACTTCGTGAACGGCACCATGATCGAGATCGATGGCGGCCAGCAGAAGCCGCTGATGGACGCCGCGCGCGGATGAAGCACGCATGAAGCCGGCCGCCTTCGCCTATCGCGCGCCGGCGAGCGTCGAGGAGGCGCTCGCGCTCCTCGAAGCGAACCGCGAGGCGAAGCTCCTCGCCGGCGGGCAGAGCCTCGTGCCGGTGCTGAATTTCCGCCTCGCGAGCCCGCCGCTACTCATCGACCTCAACCGCATCGCCGCGCTTGCCGGCGTGCGCGAGGCGGCCGACGGCACGCTCGCGATCGGCGCGATGACGCGCCATCGGGCAATTGAAACGAGCGAGCGGGTACGCCGCGCGAACCCGTTGCTCGCGGCGGCGATGCCGTACGTCGCTCATGCACAAATCCGCAACCGCGGCACGATCGGCGGCAGCCTCGCGCATGCCGATCCGGCGGCCGAGCTACCCGCGGTGTGCCTCGCCTGCGATGCGCAGATGCTGATCCGGCACACTCGCGGCACGCGGCGCGTCGCGGCGCACGAGTTCTTTACCGGCTTCTTCAGCACGGCGCTGACGGGCGCTGAAGTGCTGGTCGAGGTCCGCTTCCCCGCCTGGCCCGTCGAGCGACGCGCGGGCTTCGCGGAGGTGTCGCGGCGCCATGGCGATTTCGCGCTCGCCGGCGTCGCGCTCACCGCCGACGTGAAAGACGGGCGCTGCGAGCGCGCGCGCATCGCGCTCTTCGGTGCCGAGGACCTCCCGCGCCTTGCACGGGCCGACATGCTGCTGCAACAGCCGCTCGACGCGAAGCGCATCGCCGAGGCCGCGCGCGCGGTCGCCGCCGGGTCGCAGCCGCGAGCCGATCACCACGCCTCGGCCGAATACCGCCGCGAGCTCGTCGAGGTGCTGGTACGCCGTGCGCTCGAGCAGGCGCTCGCCTCGTGAACGGCAGCGTGCCGGTCACGATGAGCGTGAACGGCCAGGAGGTCTCGGCGACGCTCGAGCCACGCGTATCGCTCGCCGACTTTCTGCGCGAGCGGCTGAACCTCACCGGGACGCATCTGGGCTGCGAGCATGGCGTCTGCGGCGCGTGCACGGTGATCGTCGACGGCGCCGCGGTGCGCGCCTGCCTGCTCTTTGCCGTGCAGCTCGAAGGCGCCCGCGTCACCACGGTGGAGGGACTGGCGCCCGAGGGCGAGCTCACCGACTTGCAACGCGCCTTCCGGGAGCATCACGCCCTGCAATGCGGCTTCTGCACGCCGGGCTTTCTCACCACGGCGCACGCGTTCCTGCTGGAAAGACCGCAGCCCAGCGCGGACGAAGTGCGGGCGGCGCTCTCGGGCAATGTTTGCCGCTGCACGGGCTACCTCGGCATCGTCGAGGCGGTCCTTGCCACGGCGCAGGCGAGGTCGAAGGCGTGACGATCGGGCAGGCGTTGCCGCGCATGGAGGATCGGCGCTTCTTGAGCGGCCGCGCCTGCTTCGTCGACGACCTCAAGTTTCCCCGCATGCTGCATGCCGTCGTCGTGCGTAGCGCGCAGGCGCACGCGCTCATTCGCCACATCGCTACGCCGGCCGCGCGCGCCATGCCGGGCGTCGTGGCGGTGTTCACGTTTGCGGATATCCAGCGCTACAAGGCGCTTATCCCGATCCGGCTCGGTCCACTGCCCGGCTTCGAGCGCTACCTGCAAGCGCCGCTCGCTGACCGGCGAGTGCGCTATGTCGGCGAGCCCGTGGCTGTGGTGGTGGCGGAGAACCGCTACCTCGCCGAAGACGCGGCGGATGCGCTCGCCATCGAATACGAGCCGCTCGCGCCGGTGGTGGAGGCGCGCGCCGGCATGAGCGACACGTCCGTGGTTCATCCGGAGGTCGGCACCAACATCGGTACGCGCTATATCAGCGCCATCGGCGACGTCGCCGCAGCCTTCGGCCGCGCGGCGCACCGGCGCAAGGCGGCGTTCCGCTGCCATCGGCACAGCGCCATGCCGCTCGAGACGCGCGGTCTGGTGGTGGTGCCGCGCGATGGCAAGCTCGCCCTGTGGGGCGCGACCAAGGTCAACTTTCAGAACCGCCGCGCGCTCGCGCAGATGCTCGGTATTGCGGTCGATGCGATCGAGATGATCGAGACCGATGTCGGCGGGTCGTTCGGCGTACGCGGCGAGTTCTACCCCGAGGACTTCCTCATTCCGTTCGCCGCGCGAGAGCTTGGCCGTCCGGTGAAATGGATCGAGGACCGGCGCGAGCACCTGATCGCGGCCAATCATTCGCGCGAGATCGAGTGCGAGCTCGAGCTCGCGCTTTCGCGCGAGGGCGAGATCCTCGGCCTGCGCGCGCAGGTGGTCGCCGACATGGGCGCGTACGTGCGAACCAATGGCAGCGTCGTGCCCGCCAAGGCGGCCCAGTTTCTTCTGGGCCCGTATCGCATCCGTAATTTCCAGTGCGAGGTGATCGGCATCATGACGAACAAGACGCCGGTCGGCACCTACCGCGCCCCGGGACGCTACGAAGCGAACTTCTTTCGCGAGCGCCTGTTCGACATGGCCTGTCGCGACTTTGGCTTCGAGCCTGCCGAGTTCCGGCGACGTAACCTCATCCGCCCCTCGGAAATGCCGTGGTCGATCGGCAAGCTCGTGCCCTACGAGCCGCCGAGCGAGTATGACAACGGCGACTACCCGGCGATTTTCGACAAGGCGCTCGAGGCGTTCGACTATGCGCGCCTCGCGCGTCAGGAGGGGCGGCAGGCGGACGGCAAGCTGCACGGGGTCGGCATGGCGTGCTTCGTCGAGTCGAGCGGCGCCGGCCCCGCGGAAACCGCGCGCGTCGTGGTGCGCAAAGATGGCTTCGACGTTTATGTCGGCTCGTCGAGCTCCGGCCAGGGGCACGAGACCTCGATGGCCCAGATCCTGGCCGACGAGCTCGGCGTCCCGATGGGCGGCATTCGCGTGTTTCACGGCTCGACCGGCATCGTGCCGAACGGCTACGGCACCTACCACAGCCGCGCCATCGTCATGGGCGGCAGCGCCATCCTGCTTGCCGCGCGCAAGCTCAAGGCTGAGCTTGCGCACAGGTCGCACGGCGCGCCCATCGACTATGCGGCGTTCGCCGGCGAAGAGGCGATGGCCACTTTCGAGCAATCGAAGCGCACCTACACCTACGGCGCGCATCTCGCCCACGTCGCCGTGGACCCGCAGACCGCACAGGTCGAGGTGCTGCGCTATCTCTCGGTCGAGGATATCGGCC
>DASREB010000218.1:0-15680 GCA_035652275.1 Burkholderiales bacterium | reverse complement strand
ATCGAAAGATGCCCCCAGTTGTGCAAAATGCATGCCCCATGCTGAAACGACCGGCCAAGAAGCCCGGCACGCTTGTCGTGCTCGAGCATCACTCGCGCATCCTCAGGGACAACCCGCTCGGCGACCCGTACGTCCGCAAGGTCGGCGTCTGGCTGCCGCCGCAGTACGACGACGAGCGGGCGCGGCTGCGCCGCTTCCCGGTGCTCTACGACCTGGTCGGTTTTACCGGCTCGGGGCTCGGTCACGTCGCCTGGAAGAACTTCGGCTACAACGTGCCGGAGCGCGCCGCGCGCCTGATGGACGACGGGCGCATGGGGCCGGTGATCATCGTCTTTCCCGACTGCTTCACCGCGCTCGGCGGCAACCAGTACGTCAACTCATCCGCCATCGGCAATTACGCCGACTACCTCACCCGCGAGCTGATCCCGTTCGTCGATCGCCAGTTCCGCACGGCGGCGAGCCGCGAGCATCGCGGCTGCTTCGGCAAATCCTCGGGCGGCTACGGCGCCATCCTCCACGGCATGAAGTACGCGCGCTACTGGGGCGCGATCGCCAACCACTCGGGCGATGCCTACTTCGACTTCGTCTACTGGCACGACTGGCCGAATACGCTCAATGAGCTGGCGAAGCACCGGCTGCCGAAAAGACATGCCGGGCGCTACGACGCGCGCGCCGCCTCGCGCGACCGGCGGCTCGAATCGGGCATGGACGACGGGCGCATCAAGCGCTTCCTGCAGTCGGTGTGGAAGAAGGAAAAGGTGCTGGGCAAGGAAGCGCTCTGCATCATGAACCTCTGCATGGCGGCGACCTACGATCCTGATCCGCGCGCGCCGAATGGCTTTCGCGTGCCGTTCAACCTGGAATCCGGCGAGGCGCTGCCGGAGCGCTGGGCGCGCTGGCGGCAGCATGATCCGATCAATCTGGTGCAGCGCTATCGCAACAACCTGAAGACACTGCGCGGGATTTACATCGATTGCGGCTGGCGCGACCAGTTCCACATCCACTACGGGACGCGCATCCTGTCCAAACGCCTGAGCGAAGCCGGCATCCGCCACGTCTACGAAGAATTCGACGACGACCATTCCGACATCGACTACCGAATGGACGTATCGCTGCCTTTTCTCTATCGCGCGGTACGGTAATCGATTACGGCCCGGTGCGGTGGAACGAGAGGCGCGTCGCCGGCCAATGCGCCCCGGCGTCGTGCATGTACCAATCCCGCTGCTGAACGTCGGTGAAAGCGAACGCGCGCCCGTCGACGTAAGCTACCCCATCGAGGCAGCGCTCCGCCGGCGCGCCTATCCGACCAGGTCTTCCTGCTCGGTCTTCGCGTTCTGCAGCGCGCGCTGCACCTGCACCAGCGCGATCGAGCGATTCGCGGCGCGCTGCGCCTGGTCGGCGATGCGTTGCGCGCGCACCGCGCTCTGCTTGATGCGGTCCGCGATTGCCTGCAGGTAATCGGCGTGCGCCTGCTGGCGCTGCGCCCATTGCGCATCGCCGCCCGGGAGCCAGCGGGCAAAAGGACCGGCCGCGACGACGTCCAGCGCTGCAGTGAACGCCTCGGGCGGTATCTCGACACGGCCAGCGAGCCAGTCCTCGACCTGTGCGAGGTCGACGTCCAGCAAAGCGGCAAGACGAGCCGCGTCGCCGAGCGCGGCCGCCGCGCGCGCGAGCGTCCGGACTTTGGAGTTCGGCGACGAAAACATGGTGATAGAGAATCGCCGCCGAGCAACGGTTTGTCAGTCGCCGTCCGCAAACGTCGAGCGTAGGCCCGCGGCGACTGCGCGTAGCCGCGGAACGACACATGGTGACGCGCGTAAAAAGTTGGTGATACGTTGAGGCGAATGCAAATCGCGGCAACTCTCGCGCTGTTTCTCGCGAGCGCGGCATTCGCACAGCAGCCGGCGCCCGCTCCCACCGCAACGCTCAGCCTGCGGCAAGCGGTTGCCGAAGCCGTGCTGCGCAATCCCAACCGCGTGCGCGCGGCGCACGAAGTCACCGCCGCGGGCTACGAGCGCGACGCGGCGCAATGGGGACGTTTTCCGACCGTGTCCGTCGATGCCGGGGCGCAGTCGTCCAGCTCGGCAACGTCGGTCGCGCCGACCAGCACGGTGCGCGTCGAGCAGCCGCTGTGGGCCGGTGGCCGCATCGACGGGCAGATCGACGCGGCGCGCGCGCAGGTGAGCGCGGCCGAGCTCGCCGAGCTCGATGCGCGGCGCCGACTGGCCGAGGAGACGGCGGTGGCGTACGTCGGCTGGATGGATGCCGCGGCGCGCGTCGAGATCGCGCGCGAGAGCGCGGTGGCGCTCGCGCAACTCGTCGATTACGTGCGCCGGCGCGAGAGCGAAGGCCTCGCCTCGCTCGCCGATGTCTCGATCGGACGCGCGCGCTATAGCAGCGCGCTCGCGCTGATCGAGGAGATGAGCGGTGCGCAGGAGCAGGCGCGCGCGCAGCTCGAAGCGCTGATGGTGACGCGCATCGAGCGCGGCATCGCGGTGAACGTGCCGGAGGTGCCCGAGCGCACCGTGGCGGAGACCGAGGCGGCGTACATCGCGAACTCGCAGCTCGTCGCGCAGCGCCGGGCGGAGGTCGAAGCGGCCCGCGCCCAGGCGGCGGTGCGCAGGTCGGCGCTCTTTCCGAAAGTCGCGCTGCGCTTCGAGCGTTTTACCTACCAGAGCAATGGCGGGCTCACGCCGCCGAACGATTCGCGCGCCATGGTGGTGGTGCAGTTCAGCCCGGACGCCGGGCTCGCCTCTTACTCGGGCGCGCAGGCGGCGCAGAGCCGCATCGACTCGGCGCTCGCCCAGCTCGCCGCCGACGAGAACGACGCGCGCCTGCGGGCGCGGGCGAACTGGGCCGAGCATACGGCGAGCCGCCGGCAGGCGGCCGAGCTCGAGCCGCAGGTCAGCGCGCTCGACACCAGCATGGCGTCCTTCATGCGGCAGTTCGAGGCGGGCCGCAAATCCTGGCTCGAGCTCCTGAACACGCAGCGCGAGGTGGTGGACGCGCGCCTCGCGCTCTCGCGCGCGCGCACCTCGCGCGATCAGTCGGCGCTGCGCCTGATGGTCAATACCGGCCTCTTCTGGCCGTGGCTGGAGAGGCTCCCGCAATGAAGATCGAAACCGAAGCGCTCGGCGGACCGATCGGCGCAGCGGCGCTGCGGCGGTTGCTCGCGCTGCGTGGCCAGCGGCTCGAGCTCGGCGAAGTGCGCCGCGCGCTGGAGCAGGCCGGCGAGCCGCGTTTCGCCGGCGGCCGCGAGGCGCTCGCGGCGCTCTCGGCGGCGCTCGCGAGCCTCGGCGCGACGCGCGTGCGCCTCGCGGCGACGCGCGCGGACATGCTGAGCGAACGCCATCTGCCGGCACTGGTCGAGCACCAGGGCCGCACCTGGGTGCTGCGCGAAGTGCGCGGCGCACGGCGGCTCCTCGACCCGGGCGAGGGCAAGCCCTGCGAAGTCGACCAGGCGGTGCTTGGCGAAGCGTTCGCCATCTGGCTCGACCAGCCCGGCGAGCACACCGAGCGCAAAGGCGGGAGCAGCGCAGCGCGCCTTCTCGTTCGCGCGCTGGCGAGCCGCGGCAGGTTGCTGGTCGAAGTCGCGCTGGCGACGCTGCTGACGAGCCTCTTGGCCGTCGCCACCTCCTTCTTTGCGCTGCAGGTCTACGACCGCGTCATTCCCTCGTTCGCTTATGCGACGCTGCACGCGCTCGCCGGCGTCGTCGCCGTGCTCATCGCTTTCGACTTCATACTGCGCCTCACGCGCGCGCATTTGCTTGATCGCGTGTCGCGCGAAGTCGACGTCGAAGTATCGGTGGCGGTGTTCCGCGCGCTCGGCGGCGTGCGCCTGGACGCGCGCCCCGGCGCGGTCGGCACCCTCGCCGCGCAGGTCGCGGGGCTCGAGGTGGCGCGCTCCTTCTTCGCTTCCAGCGTGCTCTTCACGCTCGCCGAAGTCCCATTCGCGGTGCTCTTCGCCGCGATCGTCGCCGTCATTGCCGGTCCGATCGCCTGGGTCTACGTCGCGCTCGCGCTCGGCGCGCTGGCGGCCGCCATCGTGGCGTGCGCGAGGCTGCGCACGCTCTCGCGCCGAGCCCTGGAGATCGGTTTCCGGCGAAACGGCCTGCTGGTGGAATCGATCCAGGGCGCCGAGACCATCAAGGCGTTCGGCGCCGGCTGGCGCTTCGCCGAGCGCTGGCGCGACGCCACCACCGAGATCGCCGCGATGAGCCTGCGCTCGCGCAGCGCCATGGCGAGCGCGGCGACGGTCGCGCAGACGCTCGGGAGCGTCGCGTATGTGAGCGTCGTGCTGATCGGTGTTTATCTGGTGGAATCGGGCTCGCTCACCATGGGCGGGCTCATCGCCTGCACCATGCTCGGCAGCCGCGTCATCGGGCCGATCGCGAGCGGCGTCGCGCTGATCACGCAGGCGCAGCAGGCGGCGCAATCGCTGCGCGCGGTGGACAGCATTCTCGACCTGCCGGCGGAGCGCGATCCCGGCACGGCGCTCCTCGCGCCCGCGGAGCTCGGCCATGAGCTGGTGCTCGAAGGCGCCCGCTTCTTCTATGCCAACGTCCCGGTGCCGCAGCTCGACGTGCCGGCGCTGCGCATCGCCGAAGGCGAGCGCGTGGTGCTGCTGGGACCGCCGGGATCCGGCAAATCGACGCTGCTGCGCCTCCTCTCCGGGCTGTACCGCCCGGCGCCCGGTCGCGCGCTGCTCGGCGGCGTCGACATCACCTTGCTCGACGCGGAGGTGGTGCGGCGCCTGGTCGCCTATTTGCCGCAGGAGGTGCAGCTCTTCCGCGGCACGCTGCGCGAGAACCTCGACCTCGCCGGCACCGTGCCGGACGATCTGCTGGTGGCCGTGGTGCGCGAGCTCGGGCTCGATGCGCTGGTGCGCGACCATCCGCGCGGCCTCGATCGCGAGATCGCCGAAGGCGGCGGCGGCCTCTCCGGCGGCCAGCGCCAGATGGCGGGCATCGCGCGCCTGCTGCTGCGGCGGCCGCGCGTCTGGCTGCTCGATGAGCCGACCGCGGCGCTCGACCAGGCTTTCGAGGCGCGCGCCCTGCAGGTGCTCGTCAATAGCCTCGCGCCGCGCGACACGCTGGTCATCGCCACGCACCGGCCCGCCGCCATTCCCTACGCGAGCCGCATCATCGTCATGCAGCAGGGCCGCATCGTCCTCGATGGCGAGCGCGACCGCGTGCTCGCCGCGTTGCGCACGAAGGCGGCGGCATGAGCGCGCGCCTGCCCTCGATCCTGGTCTGGGCGCTGGTGGTCACGGTCGGCGCGCTCGTCTACTGGGCCGAGCGCTCGGTGATCGACGAGTCGACGCGAGCGGCCGGCACGGTGATCGCGTCAAGCCGCGTGCAGGTGATCCAGTCGGTCGACGGCGGCGTGCTGCAGCAGCTGCGCGTACGCGAAGGCGACCGCGTGCGCAAAGGCGAGGTGCTCGCGGTGTTCGACGAGACGCGCACCCGCGCCTCGCTCGAGGAGACGGAAGCGAAGCGCACGGCGCAGCGCGCCAGCATGGCGCGGCTCGAGGCCGAGCTCGAAGACGGCCAGCCGCATTTCGCGCCGGAGCTGATGAAGCGCTTTCCGGCGGTGGTGCGGGTCCAGCAGACGCTGTACGAAGAGCGGCGCAAGGCGCTGACCGCGGAGCTGAAGGCGCTCGCCGAGGTGGCGCGCCTCGCGCGCGATGAGCTCGCGATGGTCGAGCGCCTCGTCGCCACCGGGGATGCGAGCCAGGTCGAGCTGCTGCGCGCGAGGAAGAGCGTGACCGAGGCCGAGAGCGCGCTCGCCAACAGAAAAAACAAGTACATCCAGGACGTGAGCGCAGAGCTCGCCAAGGTGCGCGAGGACTACGAGCAGGTCGAGCAGCAGGCGACGCAGAAACGCCAGCAGCTCGCGAACTCCGTGGTGAGCTCGCCGGCGAGCGGCATCGTCAAGAACGTCAAGTTCACGACGCTGGGCGGCGTGCTGCGCGCGGGCGACGAGCTCCTGCAAGTCGTGCCGGTCGACGACCAGATGATCGTCGAGGCGAAGGTGCTGCCGCGCGACATCGCGCTGATCCGGCCGGGCCTCAAGGCGACGATCAAGTTCGATGCGTACGACTACACGGTGTTCGGCATGGTCGATGGCGAGGTCATCTACGTGAGCGCGGACAGCATGCGAGACGAGAGCCAGCGGGCCGACAGCCCGGCGGCGACGTACTACCGCGTGCATGTGCGCACCACGGCGCCCGGACCGGTCACCCGCACCGGGCGCAAGATCGAAGTGCTGCCCGGCATGACGGCGCAGGTCGACATCCGCACCGGGCAGCGCACGCTCCTCGCCTATCTGCTGAAGCCGGTGACCAAAACGCTGACCGAGGCGTTCAAGGAACGCTGAGCAATTGTTAAACAGCCGGGGCCGAAGCGGTACATAAAGGCCCACGTCCGGGGGCCTCGCGGCAAGCGAGCACGTCATCGCCGCTTCATAGAATCGTCCCCAACCACTTCTCCGTAGGGACGCGAAATGAACAAAGGCTTGCCGTCGGCAGAGAACCTCATTGCATTGCAAACGCACGCTCCTGCGGCGCCGGCCAAGGCTGCGCATGCCAAGCTGCGTAAACGACCCGAGGACGATGCCCAGGCCGATGCCACGCCGGCAGCGCCAAGCGACCAGGCCGCAGCGGCGGCCGATCAGACTGCAGCGCCCACGGATGCAGACACGCTCATCGCGCAGGCCGCGCAGGCAGCGCCGGCCGCCGCTGAAGGCTCGGCGCCCGCTGCGGGCGGCGCGAGCACCGCGAGCGGCACAGCAGGCGCAGGCGCCGGGGCACCGGTGGCGGCGGGAGGCTTTGGCGGAATCGGGATGGGCGGGCTTGCGCTAGGCGCGGGCGCGATCGGCGTGGCCGCCGCGGCTGGCGGCGGAGGCGGTGGCGGTGGGGGCGGCGGCGGCGGCGTTGGTGGTGCGGGCGGCGGCGGGGGCGGCACAACCCCGGCACCGATGCCGACGAATCCGGTGGTGATCCACGGTTTCAGCGATTACATGGCGGCGGTCAACCAGACTGGCGGCGCCACGATGGCAACCACCGCGACCGCCACCGGCATCCCGCCGGGCGCAACGACTCCGTTCCTCGATGTCTCCGGCGGCTTCGCGCGCGGCGCGCTGCCAAAGACGCTCGCCGATCTGCGTCCGATGAACTACAACGTCAGCGGCACGAACGTGACGAGCATCAACGACGGCGGCATCGTCGTCGACCAGCAGGGCCACCCCGACGCCACCATCATGGCGCACTCGGACGCGACTGCGGGCGCGAGCAATCTGATGTGGATGCAGACCCTGGCGGTGCGCAACTTCACCGCCGGGGCCGCCGGGACGCCGACCGTCTCGACCGCAGCGGCCAACGCGAGCGGCGCGGGCAGCGATGCCGAGATCGGCGTACAGCATCTTTCGATGGATGCGACGCTCGCCGGCGCGGCGGCCGGTCAGACGAATCTTGCCGCCACCGCGACCGGCGGCGGTGGCGCGCACGCGTTCGCGGGCGACGTGCATCTCAGCGTGAATAGCAGCGGCACCGGGACCGCCGCGGCTCCGGTCACCTCGCAGATTCACATGGGCGCAGGCGAAGGCGACCAGCCGGGCATCCTCGCTTCCGCGAGCGGCGCCGGATCGCACGCGAACACGGCCGTCGCCGGCGACGTAACGCTGAGCGGACACGGCGACGATATCTACGTCTTCAACAGCGGCGTCTTCGCGCAAGGCACGAGCGGCGGGTCGGCGGATACCGATATCGGCGGCAACATGTCGTTTGCATCCGACGGGCGCGCCGCGCATTCGTACATCCTGGTGCGCTCGATGACCGACGGCGCGAGCGGCTCGGCGGCCGACGTGCACATCCACGGCAACGTCGATCTCGACTCGACCGGCACGGGCTCCTCGCTCACGCGCGCCGCCGTGCAGGCGAGTGGCGGCGGCACCGCCGAGATCGATGGCCACCTCAACGTCGATTCCCATGGCGGCCTCGCCGACTCGGCGATGCAGGTCACGGCCCTCGGCAGCGGGCACGTCAGCATCGCCTCGCTCGGCATGAGCATCGACGGCGCCGGCCATGGCTGGATGGACCTCTACACCGACCATGACGGCGGCCTGAGCATCGGCGCGGTCAACTTGTCGACGCAGGCCGGCTCCGACGTCACGCTCCACGTGCAGAACACGAACCCCCCGAACCCCGACGGCGACGCCACCTTCATCGCGCATGGCGACGGCTCGGCCAACGTCTCGATCGCCACCGCGAACATCGGCGGCGCGGGTGACGCGTACCTCTTCCTCAACACGCAGACCTTCGGCACCATCAACCAGGCCGCGAGCCTCGAGCGCATGGATCTGCACTACCAGCTCGCCGACCAGAATTTCGCCGGCGTCGGCGCCGCGCCGATGACCACCATCAACGGCTTCAGCGTGGGCCACGACAGCGTGATCTATGACGGCGCGGTAGCGACGGCCACCAATTTCGCGAACGCCGGCCACTTCAGCTCGCTCGACGCGCTCAACGCCGGCCTCAATACCGCGCTCGACGGCACGGTGAAGTACGTGTTCGCGGTGTACGACGGCACGGAAGACATCAACCATAACGGCGTCGCCGACGACCATAACGCGGGCGTCCTCGCCTGGGACGACAACGGCACCGGCATCACCTCGGTGCTGGTGCTTCCGGGGGTCACGACCCTCGCGGCGAACAACCTCTCGTTCCCGGAGCCGACGCCAACGCCCGGCCCGGCACAACCGGCCTAACAATCGGGGTCAGGCACCGATTTCGGTGCCTAATTGGTGCCTGACCCCGATTTCCTTCGCAAATAAATAGGGACGGACCCTATTTTTCTCATTTGCGCGCTGCGCCGCGGCCGCTAGACAAAGGATAGGGAATAGGGTTTAGATTCCCCCGCCGGGAAAGCGAAGTTCCCGCCGGGGAGAGAAGAATGGTCAATGTCTTCGCTTGCTGCCTGCTCGCCTGGGCCGCTCTTGCCAGCGCGGAGCCGCTCTCGGTTGAGGAGTTCTTCAGGCGGCCCGATTACTCGGATCCAAAGTTATCTCCGGACGGCGCGCGCATTGCCGCGATCGTGAGCGGTCCGAAGCGCGACGGACTTGCGGTGCTCGATGTCGAAACGAAGAAAGGCCGACCGGTTACCAACTTCGCCGACGTTGACGTCGTCGAGTTTCACTGGGTCAATCCGCAGCGCCTCGTATTTGAAGTTCTCGACACCCATGCGCCAGCAGCCAAGGTCGAGTACTTCGCCTGGTACGCGGTGAACGCCGACGGCTCGAATCTTCAGGAAATCGCCATCCCGCGCGCCGACCCGACTCGGATCGCCGCCGGATGGGTGCCGCCCGTGTACGTGCGCTTTCTTGGCCGGCCGCCGCAGGGCGGAAACGATATCTACATCGAGCTGCGTGAGCCCCAATACCTGCAGAACACCAGGCTCACCGACAAAACAAGCGTGTGGCGGTGGGACACCGTTGCCGGGCAGCGCGTCGAAGATTTGGGCGGCGCTGAATTGAATGGCGCTGGCCAGTGGGTCATCGACCGCCGCGGCGTGCTGCGCGTCGCGCGCACCCGGCACGAGGGCCGCGACAAGATCTGGTATCGGCCGGATGCCGCAACGCCTTGGCGGGTGCTTGAGGATGCGGAGGAAGGCCAGCTCAACTTCCGGCCGCGCGCCTTCGGTTTCGACAACCAAACGCTCTACGGTCTCGCCTACGAGGGCGCAGACAAGCTCGGCGTATACCGCTATGACTTCGGCAGGAACCGCGTCGGCGAGCGCGTCGCGCGCCATCTCGACGTCGACATGGGCGAGATGGTCTTTAGCCTCGCGCGGCGCAGGCTGCTCGGCTTTCGTTATGACGCGGAGCGGCCCGGCGTTGCTTGGGTGGACGAGGACATGGCACGTCTGCAGCAAATGGTGGATCGCGCGCTCCCGAATACGGTTAACACACTGAATGCGGCCGACGCGAATGCCAAACGTGCGCTGGTCATGGCGTATTCGGACGTCGCGCCGCCGACTTACTATTTCTTCGACCTCGAGAAGCGTGCGTTGGAAAGGTTTTCCTCCAGCCGACCCTGGATCAAGCCGTCCGAGATGTCGGAGCGCAAGTTCGTGCGCTACAAGGCGCGCGACGGCCTCGAAATTCCCGCCTACCTGACGCTGCCGAGAAGCGGCGGCGGCAAAAACCTTCCCGTGGTGGTCGAGATCCACGGCGGCCCCTGGACACGCAAGCAAAGCTGGGGCTTCGACGAGCACGCGCAATTCTTCGCCTCGCGCGGCTATGCAGTGCTGCAGCCTGACTTTCGCGGCACCGAGGGGTACGGGCGACGGCATTTCGAGTCGAGCTTCGGCCAGTGGGGCTTCACGATGCAGGACGACATCACCGACGGCGTGCAATGGCTGATCGACCAGGGCATCGCCGATAAGAATCGCGTCTGCCTCTTCGGCGGCAGCTACGGCGGCTACGCCACGCTTTGGGGTTTGATGCAAACGCCGACCCTCTATCGCTGCGGCGTCGCGTACGTCGCGCTCACGGATATCTCGTACTTCTTCGACTTCAACAGGCGCGATTGGTATCGTGCCGTCTGGGCCGACTACGGCGCGAAGCGCATGATTGGCGACCCGGACCGCGATGCCGAGAAGTGGCGCAGCGTCTCACCGGTCGCGCAAGCCGAGCGGCTGAAGGCGCCAGTGCTGCTTGCGTATGGCGGCTTTGACCAGCGAGTGCCGATAAAGCAAGGCTACGCACTCAAGTCCGCGCTGGATCGCTATGGCAAGAAATACGAGTGGGTTGAATATCCGGATGAGGGCCATGGGTGGTGGGACGACAAGACCCGCTTTGATTTTTGGCGACGGGTCGACGTCTTTCTGAAGCAACACCTCGCCGCGAGCGCTCCTTTGGTGCAGCATTGAGCTGCCCATCACGCTCATGAGCCGCACCGGCTTAGGCTTGCCACTGTTGTTTGCGGGGCTCTGTCTTGCCATGCGCGCGCAAGCCGATGGGCTCCCCGTCGAAGCCGCCTTCAAGGGGCTCCATTATTTCGGCGCGACGATCTCGCCGCACGGCAACTACCTCGCGCTCGCGGCCAAAGGCGCCAATGGCCGCTACACCGTTAATGTCGTCAATCTGATCAAGCGCTCAGGCCGGTCGATCGCGAATTTCGGCGAGGGCGACGTTACGCGCGTGGTATGGCAAAGCGAGGATCGTCTGGTCGTCTATATCGGGGATTTGCAGCCGAGCGCCGGCGCGCCGCTGGAGCGAGGCGTGGTGGCGATTGACCAGGACGGGCGCGATCCGGTGACGCTCGCCCGCTATGGGGTCCCGGACTTCGTACATCCCCTGGATAGCGACGACATTCTGCTCGGCGTCACCGGCTACGCGGGTCGCCCCGGCCACGATGTGTACCGCGTTGATACGCGCACGCTGAAAGAGACGCTGCTGACGCCGCAATCTCCCGGCACGGTGACAAGCTGGGTGGTCGATCTCGACGGCGTGCCTCGTGCGGCGGTCGTTGCCGATCGCGCATCCGATCGCAGCGCCTGGTACGTGCGCAAGAACGCAACGGCGCCGTGGCAGCTGGTCGAAGAGGCGCGATTGAACTTGCCGCCCGGCAAGCCAATGGCGTTCGATACCGACGGCAACACGCTCTACGTTTTGTCGCGCAGGAGCGCTGAGCACTCCGCGCTCTATGCGTACGACATTGCGTCTGTGAGCTGGGACGGCCCGATCCTGCGCCATGCGAAGCGCGACATTTCCGCGGCGTTTTATTCGGACTTTGCGCAGCGCCGGTTCCTTGGGATCTCATACCAGGACGAAAGGCCGCAATACCTGTGGTTCGACCGCGAATGGGCGAAGATCCAAAAGAGCGTCGATGCGGCGCTCCCGGGCCGCATCAACCAGATCGAAAAGGGCGGCAATTGGTGGCTGGTCGTCTCCAGCGCCGCTCGCGAGCCAGCGGAAGTGTATGTGCTCGATGGCAAGAGCATGAGCCTGCAGAAGGTGCTGTCCTATTAATCGGGGTCAGGCACCGATTTCCGTCCTTAATCGGTGCCTGACCCCGATTTGATGGCGGCATTGATGCGCGGCATCACCTCGGTCGCCATCAGCTCCATCGAGCGGCGTGCGAGGCGCGGGTCGACCCAATCCATGCCGGCGTAGCAGATCTCGCCGAACGGACCGGCCTGTTCGCGCAGCGCGAGCAGCTGCTCCGCCACGCTATTCACCGTCCCGCAGATCACGAGCTCATCGAGCAAGCGCTCGAGCGTCACCGCGCCGTCGTCCTCGTCCGGATGCCGCTTGAAGATGACGTGACGCTTGGCGCGCATCATGTTGGCGCGGAGCTTCTCCCAGTAATAGCGATACGGGCTCGCCGCATCTTCCCGCGCATAGCGCTGCGCGGTGCGCTCATCGTCGGCGACGAAGATGGTGCGCGCGACGCGCCAGTCGTGCGGATCGGCTTTCGCGCCCGCTTTCTCTTTGCCGGCGCAGTAGTTCGCCCAGTGGCTCGGCAGCCAGTGCGGCAAGAGGAAGTTCGCCGAGAGCGGATGGAAATCTCGCTCGCCCATCGCGATCACGCCTTTCGAATGCGGCGCCACCACCGTGCCGACGATCTCGGGCCTTGGCCGCTGATACGGCTTGTACATCTCGCCGCGGCCCACTTCGGGCACCTGCGTGCGGCGTGTCGACACCCTGTAGCGGTTGCCCGGCAGCTCGATGTCGTAAGGCGCCTCGCGATCCCAGATCGCGAGGATCACGTCGATCGCCTCGGCGAAGCGCCTGTTGCGCTCTTCCATGCCGAGATCCATGCCGAGCGCCTCGGCGTCCGAGGCGAGCGTGCCCGGGCTGATGCCGAAGATGAAGCGGCCCTTCGCCAGGTGATCGAACATCGCCGCGTGCGCGGCGATCAGCACCGGATGGCTGTGCGACAGGTTCGAGGTGCCGGTGCCGAGCTTGATGGTCGTTGTCACCGGCAGCAACGACGCGAGAAAGATGAAGCTGTTGGTGACGTTCTCTTCCGGATCGGTGAGGTGCTCGCCGACAAAGGCATCGTAGAAGCCGAGCCTGTCGGCGAGCATCAGCGCCTCGCGATCCTCCTGCAGCGTGACCGCCGGGTCGCGCGTGCGCGGGTGCAGCGGCATGGTGAAGAAGCCCAGGCGCATGAAATGGGGGTCAGATCAACATTACAAAAATGAAATCTTGATCTGACCCCATTTATTCGACCGTCACGATGTGCGCCTGGATCTTGCCGTCGACGCTGCCCCGGCCGAAGCGTTCTGCGATTGCCGCGCTGGCGACGTCGGTCGCTTCGCCAAGGCGGTTGGCGCCGCGCGCTTCGATCTCGCTGCGTAGCGGCGTCCCCTGGCAGTAGGCGATCGCCGGGATGCGCGGCGACGCGGCGCGGCTGCGCGCCGCTTTGGTCTCGATGCGCGGCGCGCGAAAACCACCGGCGGCGAGATCGCGACGTATGACAGCGGCGTCGTGATAGCCGTGCGGTGTGCGCGCCATGAAGCGCGGCGGATCGCTCGGAAACATCGTGGCGAGCGCCTGCGTCACGACGTCGGCGAATTCGTTCTCTTCGATGCGGTCCCAGACGTTGAAGAGATAGACGCCGCCGGGCTTCAGCACCCGGCGCGCCTCGGCGAACGCCTTCGGCTTCTCCGGGAAGAACATGACGCCGAACTGGCAGACGACCGCGTCGAAGCTCGCTTCGTCGAATGGCAGCCGCATGGCATCCGCCTGGCGCCACTCGACCGGCCGCGCCGTGCCGATCGCGGCCGCCTGGTCGAGCATCGCCTGGTTGAGATCGGTCGCCACGATCGACGCGCCCTGCGGCAACGACCGCGCCAGCGCGCGCGTCACGACGCCCGTGCCCGCCGCGATCTCGAGCACGCGCGACACCCGCCGCCCGCGCAGCCGCTCGGCCAGGTCCGCCGCGTACGGCTCGAAGATGAGCGGCACGAGGTGCTGCTCGTAGAGTTGCGCGATCGAGCCGCTGAAGACCTTGTCGATATCGGCCATGGTGCCTCCGTGGGTTGCCGGACTGTACATTACGGCCATGCGAAAAATCATCGCCGCTGTCGCGCTGCTCATCGCGGCCAGCGCGTACGCGCAGTCCTATCCGGCGAAACCGCTCCATCTCATCGTCCCCTTCCCGCCCGGCGGCGGCAACGACACCGTGGCACGCGCGATCGCGCAGCAGATCGGCCCGGATCTCGGCCAGCCGGTGGTGATCGACAACAAGCCGGGCGCCGGCGGCGCGGTGGGCGCGGAGCTCGCGGCAAAGGCGCCGCCCGACGGCTATGCGCTTTTTCTCGCCGGCGTCGGCAGCCACGTGGTGAATCCGAACGTGCATGCCAAGCTCGCCTACGACCCGGTAAAGGACTTCGCGCCGGTGACGCTGATCGCTTCCGCGCCTTCCGTGCTGGTGGTCAATCCCTCGGTGCCGGCGCGCACCGTGGCCGAGCTCACCGCCTACGCTCGCGCGCATCCTGGCAAGCTCAACTACGCGTCGAACGGCGCGGGCAGCGCGGCGCAACTCGCCGCCGCGATGTACGAATCGATGGCCAACGTGAAGATGGTGCACGTGCCGTACAAGGGCATCGCGCCGGCGATGACCGATCTCCTCTCAGGTGAAGTGCAGCTCATGTTCGGCACGGTGGTCGCGCTCGTGCCGCACATCCAGGCGGGAAAGCTGCGCCCGCTCGCGGTGACGAGCCGCCAGCGCTCGGCGCTCCTGCCCGAGGTGCCGACGCTCGCCGAATCCGGCCTGCCGGATTACGAAGCGGGCTCCTGGTACGGGATCATGGCGCCCGCCGGCACGCCGCGCGAGATCATCGAGCGGCTGCACGGCGCGATCGTCAAGGCGCTGGCGCAGCCCGAAGTGGCGAAGCGCCTCGCCGCCGAAGGCGCGGTCGTCATCGGCAGTACGCCGGAAGAATTCGCGGCGCATCTCAAGCGCGAGCTCGCGCGCGTCGGGAAAGTGGTGCGCGCGGCCGGCATCCGCGCCGAATGACGAACCCCTATTCGCGCGGGCTCGCCGAGTTCGTCGCCGGGCTGCGCTACGAAGATGTGCCGGCCGCGGTGCGCGAGCGGCTGAAGCTCCTCATCCTCGATGCGCTCGGCTGCGCGCTCTTCGGCGCCGAGCTCGAGTGGTGCCGGATATTGCGCCGGACGCTCGCCGGCGTCGATGAGAGCACGGCGTGCGCGGTGTGGGGAACGAATGAAAGGCTCTGCGCGCCGCATGCGGCGCTCGCGAACGGCACGCAAGTGCAAAGCTTCGAGCTCGATGACTTGCATCGCGCCGGCGTGCTGCATGTCGGCGCGGTCGTGCTGCCCGCGCTCATCGCCATCGCCGAGCTGCGTCGCAATGTAAGCGGCCGCGATTTCCTCGCGGCCGCGGCCGCGGGCTACGAGGTCGGGCCGCGCGTCGGTCTGTGCATGGGACCCGAGCACATCGGCCAGGGCTGGCATTCGGGCGCCACCGTCGGCGTGTTCGCCGCCGGCGCCGCCAGTGCACGCGCTTTGGCTTTACCGGTCGACAAAACCATCCACGCGCTCGGCATCGCCGGCACGCAGGCCGCTGGGCTGATGGCGGCGCAGTACGGCGCGATGGTGAAGCGCATGCACGCCGGCCGCGCCTCGCAGAGCGGCCTTTATGGCGCGCT
>DASREB010000217.1:0-7533 GCA_035652275.1 Burkholderiales bacterium | reverse complement strand
CCCCGCGACGGCTCATTGTATAAACAAACGTATGAAATGAGCGCCGAGGCTGGTCACCGCCGGGTCGGTGGCGGGAAAGCCCTGTGAATAACTGGGAAAACGTTGCGAACCCGTCCGGCAGGCGGATGGCGTGTGCCGATTCTCGGCATTGCCCGATTCGGGGCTCTATGATCGGTACAGCGATTCGAACCATGCGCTTCACGTCACAGTTCCTCGACGAATTGAAGGCCCGCCTTCCGGTGTCGGAGGTCGTCGGCCGGCGGGTGAAGCTCGTGCGCGCGGGGCGCGAGTTCAAGGGCCTGTCGCCGTTCAACAAGGAGAAGACGCCGTCCTTCTTCGTCAACGACCAGAAGCAGGCCTGGTTCGATTTCTCCTCCGGCAAGAACGGCAGCATCTTCGACTTCGTGATGGAATCGGAGGGCGTGAGCTTCCCGGAAGCGGTCGAGCGCCTGGCGCAGATGGCCGGCCTGCCGCTGCCGAAGGTTTCACGCGAGGACGAGGCGCGCGACGCGCGGCGCAGGACGCTGCACGACGTGATGGAGCTCGCCGCGAAATTTTTCCAGGACTCGCTTGCGTCGAGAAGCGGCGCGAAGGCGCGCGGCTATCTCGCCGACCGCGGGCTCGACGCCGCGACGCAGTTCAGGTTCCGTCTCGGCTACGCGCCTCCCGAACGCTTCGCGCTCAAGGAGCGCCTCGGCTCGCACGGCGTGTCGGCCGAGGATATGGTCGAGGCGGGGCTGCTGATCTCCGGTGACGACATCCCGGTGCCCTTCGACCGTTTCCGCGACCGCGTGATGTTCCCGATCACCGACCTGCGCGGGCGCGTCATCGCCTTCGGCGGCCGCGCGCTCGAGAAGGATGCGCCGGCGAAATATCTCAACTCGCCGGAGACGCCGCTCTTCCACAAGGGCGCGACGCTCTACAACATCGCCGCCGCGCGGCAGGCGGCCCATGAGGGCGCGCCGCTGGTCGCGGTCGAGGGTTACATCGACGTCATCGCGATGGTCGGCGCCGGATTCCCGGCGA
Source organism: Burkholderiales bacterium (assembly GCA_035652275.1). GTDB lineage: Bacteria > Pseudomonadota > Gammaproteobacteria > Burkholderiales > SG8-39 > SCGC-AG-212-J23. The sequence goes on along the minus strand of DASREB010000217.1, from coordinate 6,507 downwards.
CCGTCGCGCCGCTCGGCACCGCGCTCACCGAGGACCAGCTCGGCCTGCTGTGGAAGATGGCGGACGAGCCGATCCTCTGCTTCGACGGCGACAGCGCCGGCGTGCGCGCCGCCTACCGCGCCGTCGATCTGGCGCTGCCGCGGCTGAAACCCGGCCGGAGCCTGAAGTTCGCGCTGCTGCCGCAGGGGCAGGACCCGGACGATCTGGCGCGCTCGGGCGGACGCGAGGCCGTCGCCGACGTGATCGGCGCCGCGCGTCCGCTCGCGACGATGTTGTGGGCGCGCGAGACCGAGGGGCACAGCTTCGACACGCCGGAGCGGCGCGCGGCGCTGGAAGCGCGCATCGGCGAGGTGACGGCGGCGATCGCCGACGAGACGGTGCGGCGCTATTACCGGCAGGATTTCAATGCGCGCCTGGCGCAGCTTTTTGCGCCGGCGCAGCAGCAGCGCGGCGAAGCGCGTTCCGGCAACTGGCGCGCGGCACGCGCGGGTGGCGGCGGCTGGCACGGGCGGCGCGACGCCGACTGGCCGCGGCGCGAGGCGCCGCGCACCGGCGGCAAGGCGACGCCTTACGTTGTGGTGAGCCAGCAGCTCGCATCGAGCCCGGTGCATCGCGGCCACCGCACGGCGGTGCCGCGGCGCGAGGCGCTCATATTACAGGCAGCGCTCAATCACCCGTGGCTGCTGCACGACCACCTCGAGGAGCTGGCCACCCTCGAGTTCCGTCACGGCGACGCCGAGCGTCTGAAGGGCGCGCTCATCGATATCGCGGCCCATAATTCGGGTCATGCCGCGGCGCTCGATGCCGAAGCACTTGCCGCCGAGATCGCCGCCCGCGACCTTGCCGAGGTGATGGCGAGGATCACCGCCGCGATCACCACCCCCTCGGTCTGGGGCGCGCGGCCGGAGGCGGCGCCCGACGACGTCCTGGTGACATGGCAGCAGCTTGTCGCCTTGCATCGGCAGTGGCATTCACTAACTAAGGAGCTCAAGGACGCCGAGCAGGCGCTGGGCCAGGAAGCGAGCGAAGCCAACTATTTGCGGTTGCGTGACGTGAAGGCCCGCCTGTCGCGGGTCGAGGGCACCGAGGCGCTTATTGAAGGCTTCGGAGCCTCTTCCGGTCGGGGCGTTCGTAGCTTATGACGTGCCGCCGCCGGGAGCTTTTTGGCAAGGCCGGGCGGCACGAAGTTCCAGGACCGGCAGGGAATAAGGGTCGATTCCCGCGGTATTCTTTTAGGTTAATCGGAGCTTAGCGGGTTCCGAGGACACTGGTGACCTGATTCGGGGCTCCGCTTGACCGGCGTGGCCCTTTTTGGCCGTCGAACCGAGGGGCGACGCGCCAATGTGAACGGGCCAGGACGGTCGGGAGAGGCGGATGGCGAGCAAGACAAAGGCGACGCAGACAAAAGAAAAAGAAGAAGCCCCGGAAAAGGAAGAAGGCGCGCCCGATACGCCGCTGCCGCTGCTCGACCTATCCGATGCCGGCGTCAAGAAGATGATCAAGGCCGCCAAGAAGCGCGGCTACGTCACCATTGACCAGATCAATGAGGTGATGCCGTCGGGCGAGGTTTCCTCCGACCAGATCGAGGACATCTACGCGATGCTCAACGAGATGGGCATCAACGTCGTCGAGACCGAGGACGCCGATAACGACGCCGAGGACAAGGACGAGGCCGATGACGACGAGGAGGAGAGCGGTTCCGAGCTGGTCGAGACCAAGACGAAGGCGCTCGCCACGACCGAAAAGAAGGAGCCCTCCGAGCGCACCGACGATCCCGTGCGCATGTACCTGCGCGAGATGGGCTCGGTCGAGCTGCTCTCGCGCGAGGGCGAAATCGCGATTGCCAAGCGCATCGAGGCCGGCCGCGAGGCGATGATCGCCGGCCTGTGCGAAAGCCCGCTCACCTTCCAGGCCATCATCATCTGGCGCGACGAGCTCAACGAGGGAAAGGTCTTCCTGCGCGACATCATCGACCTCGAAGCGACCTACGCCGGCCCCGACGCGCAGAAGATGCAGACGCCGGTGATCGGCGCCGACGGCAAGCCGATCGTCGGCGCGGTCGGTGCGCCGGTGCCGGGCGCGCCGCACCTGCAGGTCGTGCAGACGCAGGCCGCGCCGCCGTCCGCGCCCGCCGCCGCGACGCCGTTCAAGGCGGCGCCCGCCGAGGGCGACGACGAGGAGGAGCCGAAGGATCCGGGCGAGGCCGCGGCCGAGAGCGACTACGACGAAGACGACATGGAGAATTCGCTGTCGCTCGCCGCGATCGAGGCCGAGCTCAAGCCGAAGGTGGTCGAGACCTTCGACACCATCGCGGATTCGTTCAAGCGCCTGCGCCGCCTGCAGGAGCAGGACATCGAGTTCCGCCTGAAGAACTCCTCGCTGTCGCCGGCGCAGGAGCGCAAGTACAAGAAGCTCAAGGAAGAGATCATCTCCGAGGTGAAGTCGCTGCGCCTCAACCAGGCGCGCATCGACTCGCTCGTCGAGCAGCTCTACGACATCAACAAGCGCCTCGTGTCGAACGAGGGCCGCCTGATGCGGCTTGCCGAGAGCTACGGCGTCGCGCGCGAGGACTTCCTCAAGCAGTACATGGGCGGCGAGCTTGACCCGCGCTGGCTCAACCGCGTCTCGAAGCTGTCCGCAAAGGGCTGGAAGAATTTCGTCGCCCGCGAGAAGGACCGCATCAAGGAGATCCGCTCGCAGGTGCACGATCTCGCCGCGCAGACCGGCGTGTCGATCGACGAGTTCCGCAAGATCGTGCACATGGTGCAGAAGGGCGAGCGCGAGGCGCGCCAGGCCAAGAAGGAGATGGTCGAGGCGAACCTGCGTCTCGTCATCTCCATCGCCAAGAAATACACCAACCGCGGCCTGCAGTTCCTCGACCTCATCCAGGAGGGCAACATCGGCCTGATGAAGGCGGTCGACAAGTTCGAGTACCGCCGCGGCTACAAGTTCTCGACCTACGCGACCTGGTGGATCCGCCAGGCGATCACCCGCTCGATCGCCGACCAGGCGCGCACCATCCGCATCCCGGTGCACATGATCGAGACCATCAACAAGATCGTGCGCACGTCGCGCCAGATGCTCAACGAAATCGGCCGCGAGCCGACCCCGGAGGAGCTTGCCGAGAAGCTCGGCATGCCGCTCGAGAAGGTGCGGAAAGTTCTGAAAATCGCCAAGGAGCCGCTGTCGCTCGAAACGCCCATCGGCGACGAGGAGGATTCGCATCTCGGCGATTTCATCGAGGACAAGAACGCGATCCTGCCGATCGACGCGGCGATCCAGTCGAACCTGCGCGAGACCACGACGCGCGTGCTCGCCTCGCTCACCCCGCGCGAAGAGCGCGTGCTGCGCATGCGCTTCGGCATCGGCATGAACACCGACCACACGCTGGAAGAGGTCGGCCAGCAATTCTCGGTGACGCGCGAACGCATCCGCCAGATCGAGGCGAAGGCGCTGCGGAAGCTGAAGCATCCGAGCCGCAGCCGGAAGCTGCGGAGCTTCTTGGATAACTGACGCTTGTTCCGTCATGGCCGGGCTTGTCGCGGCCATCCACGCCTTTGAATTCTCGATAGCGCAGATGTGGATGCCCGGCACAAGGCCGGGCATAACGTGTCCGTTGTTGCAACGCTGATCCCACCCATCAACAATCCTGATCCCACCTTGCGGCAGGACATGCTAGTCAGTGTCGGGCCGCGCTTTGGCGGCCAAGTCTGTCGTATCCAAGAGCCCCCTAATGTCCGTCGCCGCCGGCCGTGAATTCCTCGCCATCCCGGGTCCAACCGTCATTCCCGATGCCGTGCTCGCCGCGATGCAGCGGCCCGCGATCGACATCTATTCCGGCGCCGCGCTCGCACTGACCGACGGCCTCCTCGCGGATTTAAAGAAAATCTTCCGCACCGAAGGCCGCTGCTACATCTATGCCGCCAACGGCCACGGCGCGTGGGAAGCCGCGCTCACCAACGTGCTGACGCGCGGTGACAAGGTGCTGGTGCTGGAAAGCGGCCGCTTCGCCATCGGCTGGGGCGAGGCGGCGAAGATGCTGGGCGCGGAGGTCGAGGTGCTGCACGGCGATTTCCGCCGCGCAGTGCGGCCCGATGCGGTCGAGGCGCGGCTGAAGAAAGACAGCAAGGGCGAGATCAAGGCGATCCTCGTCGCGCAGATCGACACCGCCTCGGGCGTCGTCAACGACATCAAGGCGATCGGCGAGGCGATCCGCGCGGCGAAGCACGACGCGCTCCTTCTGGTCGACACCGTCGCCTCGCTCGGCTGCGTGCCGTTCGAGATGGACGCGTGGGGCGTCGATCTTGCGATGGCAGGATCCCAGAAGGGGCTGATGACGCCGCCTGGCATCGGCTTCACCGCGGCGGGCCCGCGCGCGCTCGCAGCCCACAAGACGGCCGGCATGCGCACGCCCTATTGGGACTGGACGTTCCGCGACGGCACGCAGCATTACAACAAATATTGCGGCACGCCGCCGGAGCACCTTCTGTTCGGCCTGCGCGCCGCGCTCGACATGATCTTCGCCGAAGGGCTCGAGAACGTGTTCGCGCGCCACCGCCTGCTTGCGGAAGCGACGCGCCGCGCGGTGTCGGTCTGGGCGGAAGGGCAGACGATCTCGTTCAATATCGCCGAGCCCGCCGAGCGCTGCGACACCGTCACCGCGATCGTCACGCGCGACGGCGCGAGCGCGCAGCCGCTGGTCGATTACGCCCGGGAAAAATGCGGCGTCGTGCTCGGCAAGGCGCTCGGCGCGTCGGAAGGCAAGGGCTTCCGCATCGCGCATATGGGCCATTGCAACGCGCCGATGATCCTCGGCACGCTCGCGACCGTGGAACTGGCGCTCGCGGCGCTCGACCTGCCGCATGGGCGGAACGGCGTCGCCGCCGCGGTTGAGTTCCTCGCCAAGGCCGTGCCGGCCTAAGGACGCAGCCGGAAGCTGCGAAGCTGATCCTTCATCCGCTCGTCCCCGCGACCCAGCCTTCGCTCGCTGCGCGAGCTTCGGCGGGTTTGAGAGTCCGCCGAAGCGCGGAGCGCATAGGCGGAAAAGCGGGACCCAGAATCACGGGCGGCACTGGATTCCCCTTTCGCGGGAATGAGCGGAGGACTTGTCCCCGGCGCGGTGAATGTCCTGCGACCGCGCCCCGCCCGTTTTCATTTCCCTCCGAATGCTTATCTAACGGGAACCGGGCACCGCCACCATTCCGCCGCTGTCGTGCGGCAAGGACCGCGCGCTTTTGTCGAGGGGAGAGCCCGTGAACTTCGTCGAGACCCGCAAGCCCCGTTACCTGATGTGCGCGCCGCGCCATTTCGCGGTGACCTACAGCATCAATCCCTGGATGGATCCGAAAGCCTGGGCCGGCCGCGGCGCGGCTTTGCATGCCGAAGCGGTTGCCCAATGGGACGGGCTTCATCGCGCGCTCGCCAGTCACGGCGCGCTGATCGAGCAGGTGGAGCCGGCGGAAGGCTTGCCCGATCTCGTCTTCACCGCGAATGCCGCGGTGGTGCTCGACGGCAAGGCGCTGCTCGCGCGCTTCCGCCACAAGGAGCGGCAGGGCGAGGAGCCGGTTTATGCAGCGGCCTTCCGCGCGCTGCAGGAGCGCGGGATGATCGGCGAGCTCGTCGAAATGCCGAAAGGGGTCGCGCTCGAAGGCGCGGGCGATTGCCTGTGGGACGCGCGGCGCGGCCTGTTCTGGATGGGCTCGGGCTTCCGCTCCGATCCGGCTGCGGGCGCCGTGGTCGAAAAGACCTTCGGCGTGCCCTGCGTGCCGCTCGAATTGGCCGATCCGAGCTATTACCACCTCGACACCGCCTTAAGCCCGCTGCCCTGCGGCGGCGTGATCTATTATCCCGGCGCGTTCACCGGCAAAGCGCGGGCGGAGATCGAGGCGCGCGTCGCGCCGGCCGACCGCATCGCGCTCGATGCCGATGACGCCGCGCATTTTGCCGCGAACGCCGCGGTGTTCGACCGCACGCTCATCCTGTCGAGCTGCAGCGGCAAGCTCCGCGCCGCGCTCGAACAGCGCGGCTATGACGTGGTGGAGACGCCGCTCTCGGCGTTCCAGCGCAGCGGCGGCTCGGCGTGTTGCCTGACGCTCAGGCTCGACCGGCGGGCGCATGCGCTGGCAGGCGTCGCGGACATGAACGTCCGCTCGTCCCCGCGAAAGCGGGGACCCAGTCTTTAGTTTTCTGGATTCCCGCTGGAGCCTGTCATCGGGCGCGCGCAAGCGCGGCCCGTTGGCGGGAATGAGCGGAAGGAAGTCAGTCCTTCTTCTCCGGCAGGTCTTCGCGTTTCGTCTCGGCGAATTCCTCGAGCTGCTGTTCGCTCATGGATTCCGCCATCTGCCGCGACGCGCCTTTCAGGCTGTCCATCGGACGCTCGCCGCGTTTCGCCGCGAGAGCGGCGCCCGCCGCCATCTGCTGCTTCTTCGAACGTGCAGGCATGGTTCACCTCCATGGCCCGACATGGGAATCAACGCGCGGGGGCGGGACGCGGGTTCCCCGTGTTTA
>DASREB010000216.1:0-16206 GCA_035652275.1 Burkholderiales bacterium | reverse complement strand
AACGCGAAGAACGTGGCGTGCATGCAGCCCGACCGCCACGTGTTCATCGAGATTTCCGGCACCAGGCTCGCGCAGTAAGCAGCAGCGGCCGGCATTGCCAGCGCCCCGCGCAAGCGGGGCGTTTTTATGAAGCGTGGCTTCTCGCCATAGCCTGAGTCAGCGCGGCGTGCTCGCAACCGTTCGCGTCAGAACGAGTGTCGCGGCAGATCGATGGTGAAAACGCAGCCCGTGCCGCGCACGTCGCGCACGCGCAGCACGCCATCGTTCGACTCGACGCTGCGTCGGCACAGGGAGAGGCCCGACTTGTCAGTGGCGCCCTCCGCGAACGGCCGCGACAGCCTCTCGGCATCGCCCACCGGCAGGCCGCCGCAGTGATCGGCGACCTCGATCAGCACGCGGCCTTCGCGCGAGTGGACGCTGAGGGACACTTCGGTGCCGGGCGTCGTGAATCGGAATGCGTTCTGCAACAGGTTGCCCACCGCGGCCGCGAGCATCTCGCGGTCGCCGTCGACCGCGAGACCCAGGCCGGTGGCGAAAATGACCAAACGGCAGCCGTGGGCGCGCGCCTCGAGGGACGCGGATATCTGTACCTCCTTGACGAACTCGGGAAGCACGATCAGCTCGCGCCGTCCCGGGATCCCGGCCCTGACGCGCACGTCGGCGAGCGAGCGGTCGATGAGATTGCGCAGGCCGATCAAGGTGCGGTCGAGCGTCGCGCCGGTGGCGCCGGCGAGCCCGACGTTGCCCGCCTTGATGGCGCTGACCGCGACCGTCGCGGTCTGGATCAGGATGCGCAGCTCATGCGCGAAAGACCGCAGGCGCTCGTTCAGCGCCTGCGCATCGCGCTTGCCGATCTGCACTTCGCGCTGCTCCGCGAACGCGGTGACGGCGTCGGCGATGGCGTTGTCGAGGCAGCGGTTGAGGGTTCGGAACTCGTCGATCTCGAGCGGCACGGCGCGCTCGAACGCGAGGTCGGTGATCGCCTGGCAGAGGTCGCCATAGTCGTGCACCACCTGGTCGACGCTGAAGCCGTGCTCGAGCAGCTCGCGGCCGTGGCGCGCGGCCGTGGTGCCGATCTCGGAGGGCAGCGGGCCGCCGCCCGAGGGGCCGGACACCTCGCGGCTTTTCATCGGGTCGGCCATGCGCTCCATGCGCAGCGTCTTGACGAGCTGGTCGAGGAAGAGCGGAATGCCGTGCTCGAGCTCGGCGTCGGTCGGCTCCGGACTCGGCCTGCGGGCGACCTTGCGCGCACAGCGTTCGATCAGCTCGGCGCGGTTGGCGGTGAGGAATTCGTGCAGCACGCGATCAGGCTACGGGAAATCCGCGCTCCGTTATGTACGCTACGGCACGTACGCCACCGGTCTTTTCAGCGCATAACGCGCGCGCGCGTTGTCACGCGCGGGCGTTTTCACCGCGGCTAGTGCCTGAATTGCGTCCTGATCTGTTGCCACAAGTTCTGCATCGAGGCCCACAGCAGGTCGCGGGCGCGCGTGAGCGCCGTGACACCGGCTTCGATGGTGGTGCGGTAGCCGTCTTTCGTTTCCATGGCGACTCCTTCGCGCGATGAGCGCGCGCGCATTGTCGGCGCGGCGGAGCCGCGCGTCTGTCGCCTGGCGCACATTGGCGGGCTATGTACGCCAGCCGGCAGAGCGGCGCGTGCGCCGCGGCGACAATGCGAGGCTGCGCGGCAATTCGCCGGCCAAAGGAGAAGACCGATGATCAACCCCGACACGGCAGTATTCGAGCAGACGAAAGACGGCCTGGCGGCGGCGGCGAAGCCCGTGCTCGATGCGGCAAGGCACGGCGCGGGCGTCGCCAGCGATTACCTGCGCGCGCGCCCGTGGTCGGCGCTCGGCATCGCGATCGCGGCCGGCATGCTGCTCGGCTTTCTCGCCGCGAAGCGTTGAAACGACGCCGCTCGCTGCGGGGGAGCCGCGCTCGGCTATGTTCGCTGTCGCACAGAGCGGCGTAGCGGTTCGCGCTACAGTGCTCCTCGGGTCGCCGGCGTGACTTCTCGAAGGGAGGGCACGTATGGGCGATTTCACGTCGATGGTCTACGGCGACCCTCTTTCTTCCTGCCGCGCTAGCCCACGGCTACGCGGGTCATCGCCGTCAGGTAACCGATGAAGTCCCGGTAAAACCGCAGAGCTCGTTGCCGGCGTCGGATGTCCCGTAAGTCTCCTATCGAACAGATGCAGGAGCCGCCATCGGCGTAGCTTGCTCTGATGCGCATCCTCCTGGTCGACGACCGCCTGGACTCCAGCACGATCATCGCGGACTGGTTGCGCGAGTTCTTCGGCACGATCTGGCTCGAATCGGCGGTATCGAGCGATGAAGCCCTGAAGGCGATCGGCAGGAGCTGCCCGGAGCTGGTCCTCGCAACCGATCGGATGCCGGCGATGAACGCAATCGGGCTCGCGGGCGTCATCAAGGCGCGGCCGAACCCTCCGCTGGTCGTGGTCGTCGGCACAAGCGGCGATGGCGAGTTCGAGATGCAGTGTGCTGCCGCCGGCGCCGACTTCTGGCTCGAGAAGCGCCAGTTGCAGGCCCGGTTGCTCGCGTTCCTGCAGCAACGGTTCCCGCTGGAATGGGCCGAAGGCGTGATGGCGAGGAGGAAGTCGGTGTGGTTCGGGCCGGCAACCCGCGCCGATGGGGCACGCGGCATGCAGCGGCGCGTCGCCGAGCGGCGCCTTTCGTGAACACCGGATCCTCGATTCAGTACGAGGCCCCCGCCAATCGTCGATTCAATGTGAGGACACTCATGAACAAAGATCAGGTCACGGGCTCGCTCGTCGGCAACAAAACCCTGGCACAAAAAGGCAGGATTGAAAAAACGCTCGGCAAGGTCCAGGCGGGCTATGGCGATCTCAAGGATGATCTGAAGAAAGGCAGCCGAGCTTGACTCGCATCCCGCAGCGCGCGCGGGCACCCGCGCGGCATGACCCTTCGCCGTCCAAAGGAGGAACCGACATGGATCGAGAATCGCAGAAGCCGTTGCGCCTGTTTGTGAACCCGTTCGCGATCTGGACCCATTTCGCGTTCAAGGCCGGCGAGGCGCTGTTGGCATCAGCGCATGCCGCGGCCGCGCGGGCGAATGCCCCGAAAGTGGCCGTGATCCCGGGCGCCGATGCGCCCGCGCCCCGCCCCAAAGCGCCACGAGCAAAGGTGCCCAGCAAAGCAAAGGCGAAGCGGCGCTCTAGGCGGTAGGGCTCGGAAATCAAGCGCCGTGCGCGGATTCTCACCGGCCGACTTCCAGGAGCGCGTCGACTAAAGCGCGCTGGAAAGCGGCCTCTGGCTGGCAGGGAGCCGGGTTTGCACGCTGCGGCTGGCACGCCGGCCCAGTTCCACGTACGCGAGCAAGAGCAGAAGCACCGGCGCGGCAAAGCCGATCAGGAAGGGTGCGAATTCGACGCTGCGCGTCCACCAGCTGTGTTCATCGCTCATCAGCGAAAACAACCTGCCGGCGAGCGGCAACGCCGTGAAAACCACCGTCGGCACGGCGAACCAGGCGTCGTTCGCCATGCGGGCGCTGAAGACGGAGACGGCAGCCACCAGCAGCGCCGACACGATCGCCGCGGCCACGCCGAGCGCCGAGTAAGCCCAGGTGCCGACGGCGTGCAGCACCAGCAGCACGATCGCCACCATCGCCAGTCGTCTAAGCCAGGCGTCGCTCACGCGTGCAGTTTCGTCCAAGGTGCGAGCGGCGTCTGTGCGCGCGCACACCGTCGCCGCCGCTCACGCTGAGGGGTGCGCGCGGATTCTGAGCTCGACCTCGTGCTCCGCGCGGTCATCGACCAGGTCGATGAGCTCCGCCGCGGCGCCCGCTTCGTCGCACACCACGGCGATGCGGTAGATCGTCTCGCCGTAGCGGTAGCGCAGCTTGAATCCCGGCCAGCCCGGCGGCAGGCACGGCGCGATGCGCAGCCGCGCGCCTTCGCGCGAGACGCCGAGGAGCGATTCCACCGCGAGCCGGTACATCCAGCCCGCCGAGCCGGTGTACCAGGTCCAGCCGCCGCGGCCGGTGTGCGGCGCGGCCGCATAGACATCGGCCGCCATGACGAAGGGCTCCACTTTGTAGGTGGCGAGCGCTGGCGCGGAGCTCGTGTGGTTCACCGGGTTCAGCATGGCGAAGAGCTCCCAGGCGCGGCGAGCGTCGCCCAGCTCGGCGAACGCCATCGCCGCCCAGATCGCCGCGTGGGTGTACTGGCCGCCGTTCTCGCGCACCCCGGGCACGTAGCCCTTGATGTATCCGGGATTGGAGGTGCCCTTGTCGAACGGCGGATCGAGCAGCTGCACCAGGCCGTCGTCGCGGCGCACGAGGTGCTGCTCGAGCGCCTGCATGGCGTGGCGTGAGCGCTCGGCGTCGCCGGCGCCGGAGAGCACCGACCAGCTCTGCGCGATCGAGTCGATGCGGCATTCGGTGTTTTCGGCCGAGCCGAGCGGCGTGCCGTCGTCGAAGTAGGCGCGCCGGTACCACGCGCCGTCCCAGCCGTGCTCCTCGAGGCTCGCGCGCAGCCGCGCCGCTTCGCTCACGCAGCGCTCGGCGAACGCCGTGTCGCCCTGCGCGCGCGCGAGCGCGCTGAAGCGCGTGAGTACGTCGTACAAGAAAAAGCCGAGCCACACGCTCTCGCCCTTGCCCTTCGCGCCGACCTGGTCCATGCCGTCGTTCCAGTCGCCCGAGCCCATCAGCGGCAGCCCGTGGCTGCCGAAGCTCAGGCCCCGCTCGATCGCGCGCACGCAGTGCTGGTAGAGGCTCGCGGTTTCGGCGGAGCGCGCCGGCAGGTCGTAATAGGAGTCGTCCTCGGGGTTCACCGGCCGGCCCTCGAGGAAATGCACCGGCTCGGCGAGCACCGTGGCGTCGCCGGTGGCGAGCACATAGCGCGCAGCGGCCCAGGCGAGCCAAAGGAAATCGTCGGAGCAGTGGGTGCGCACGCCGCGCCCCGAGGGCGGATGCCACCAGTGCTGCACGTCGCCCTCGCGGAACTGGTGCGCCGCGCACGCGAGCAGGTGGCGCCGCGCGAGGCGCGGCTCGGCGTGTAGCAGCGCGATCACGTCCTGCAGCTGGTCGCGGAAGCCGAAGGCGCCGCCAGACTGGTAGTGGCCGCTGCGCGCCCAGAGGCGGCAGGCGAGCGTCTGGTACACGAGCCAGCCGTTCGCCATGAGATCGAAGGCGGGCTCGGGGGTTTCGACCTGCACCGCGCCGAGGGTGCGCTGCCAGTATTGCTCGACCTTCTCGAGCGCGCGGCGCGCCGCCACGCGCTCGGCTCCGGCGATGCCGAGCGTGAACACGATCTCGCGCACCTCGCCGTCGGCAAGATCGAAGACCACCTGCAGCGCGCCGCAGGGATCGAGCCCGGCGCCGACCTTGTTCGAGAGCTGCGCGCGGCGCATCGCGGCGGGATTGGCGAGCGTGCCGTTCCGCCCCAGGAACTCGGTGCGGTTCGCGCTCACCGTGCGAGTCGGGTCGTCGACGTGGAAAAACGCGACCCGCCCGGCAAACTCGACGTTATAGGCATTGGCGGCGTACAGCGCGCCGCTCGCGGCATCGATCTCGCTCACCACGTGCATGGCGGTTTTCGGCCGCAGGTCGCCCAGCACCCACTCGACATAGCCGGTGGCGGAAAGCCGGCGCGGCCGGCCCGAGCGGTTGGCGAGTTTCAGCACCGAGAATTTCACCGGCGCCTCGAGGTCGACGTAGACGGTGAGCTCGGAGCGGATGCCGTGCCCGGTGTGCTCGAACACGCTGTAGCCGAAGCCGTGGCGCGTGACGTAAGGCGCGTCGCCGCCGCAGGGCTGCGGCGTCGGCGACCAGAACTCGCCGCTCTCCTCGTCGCGCAGATAAAAGGCTTCGCCGCCGGCCGCGCTCACCGCGTCGTTGGCCCAGGGGGTGAGCCGGAACTCGTGCGCGTTCTCGCTCCAGGTGTAGCCCGGACCGCTCTCCGAGACGAGCGTGCCGAAGCTCGCATTGGCGAGCACGTTCACCCACGGCGCCGGTGTCGCCTGCGTGCTCGAGCTGCTGATGACGTACTCGCGAGCGTCGGCGCTGAAGCCGCCGGTGCCGTTGAAGAACGCGAGGCCCGGGGGCGGCTGCGCCGCGGCGCCCGGCGGCTCCTCCCGCACCAGGCGCAGGCGCGGCGCGTTCCAGCGCGCGCCGCGCTTCTCCAACCGCCGCTCGGTGACGCTGCGCGCGCTCACCTGCTCGGCGAGCGTGCCGCGCTGGTCGGTGAGCACCGCGCGGGCCACGGACTGGAAAAGCACGCGGTCCTCCTCCGAGATCTGCTCGGCGCGGCGCACGAAGATGCCGCCGGGACGCTCGAGCACCTGCGCTTCGACGCCGGCGGCGACCAGGCCGAGGATCTGGTCCTGGAGGAGCTGCCGGTAGCCGGCGTGATCCTCATTCCAGATGACGAGGTCGACCGCGAGCCCCTTCAGGCGCCAGTAGGCGTGCGCCTGCACGAGCTGGCGCACGAGCTCGAGGTTTGCCGCGTCGGCGATGCGCGCGAGCACGATCGGCAGATCGCCGGAGATGGCATAGCCCCAGAGGCCCGATTGCCCGCGGCGGTTCTTGATCAGCACGGCGGCGTCGGCGCGCAGCGCCGCGTTGGCGTAGAGCACCGAGCTCGCGAGCCGCGCATAGAGCTGCGCGTCGGACTCGGTGGCGTTGATCTGGCGCAGCGTCACCGAGCCGTGGGTCGAGGCGAGGTCGAAGACGCGGTCGGCGAGGTGGCGGTCGCGGTACTTGGCGGCGAGCGCGAGGCAGGCCTCGCGCGTCGCGCCGATGCCGCACACCATGTCGATGGTCGCCGAGCACTGCGGCTCGAGCGTGATGCGGCTGCGGATCGCGACGCACGGATCGAGCACCGCGCCTTCGCTCCCGGAGAGCGGCTCGCGCATCGCCCGCGGCGAAGCCGCGCTCGCGCCGCGCCCGATGAAGCGCGCGCGATCGGTTTCGTAGGAAAGCTCGCCGCCCGCCGCGTCGTGCACCGACATCAGCTGGAACATCCAGGGCGCGCGCTCGGCCGCCGAGCGCGGCCGGCGGGTGCAGAGAATCGCCTGGCGCTCGCGCACGATCTCGGTCTGCACGAAGAGATTGCTGAAGGCCGGGTGCAGGGCATCCGCGGCGGCCGGCGCGAGCACCACCTCGGCGTAGCTCGTGACCTCGAGGGTGCGCGCGGTCGCGGCGCGGTTGGTGATGCGCAGGCGCCGCAGCTCGATGTCGTCCTCCGAGGAGACCACGATCTCGGTATGCGTCTCGCAGTCGTGGTCGCGCCGGCGGAACTCGGCGCGCGCCTCCGAGAAGATCGCCTCGTAGCGCTGCGCGCTCGCGAGCGTCGGCTGGTGCGCGCTCGACCAGAACTCGCCGCTCGCTTCATCGCGCAGGTAGCAGAAGCTCCCCCAGTGGTCGCGGGTCGGGTCCTCGCGCCAGCGCGTGAGCGCGAGATCGTTCCAGCGGCTGTAGCCGCCGCCGGCATTCGTGACCATCACGTGGTAGCGGCCGTTCGACAGGAGCTGCACCTCGGGCACCGGCGTGTCCGGGGTGGCGAGCACGCGCACCGCCATCGGCGGCTCGCCCGCGGCGGCGCGCACGTCGAAGCGCCCCGCGCTCTCGAGATAGAGCGCGCCCGGCCGCGGAACGCGCTCCTGCAGCAGGAGCGCGCACGCCTGGAAGCGCGCGTCGGCCTGGAATCGCTTCTGCATCGGGCGCTCGAGCAGCAGGTGGGCGAGCGACAGCAGCACCATGCCCTGGTGGTGCGCCATGAAGGAGCGGATGACGACGCTCGACTTGCCGCGCGGCAGGCGCGATGCGGTGTAGTCGATCGCCTCGAAGAAGCCGAATCTTCCCTCGAGGCCCGCGGCGGCGAGCCGCTCGAGGTTCTCGCACGCCGCTTCCGGCGCCACCATCAGCGCGAGCGCCGAGGCGTACGGCGCCACCACCAGATCCTCGGTCAGCCCGCGCTTTAGCCCGAGGCCGGGCACGCCGAAGGCACGGTACTGGTAGTTGAGCGCGGCGTCCACCATGTTGTAGCCCGATTCGGACATGCCCCAGGGCACGCCGCGAGCGCGGCCGTAGGCGATCTGGCGCTGCACGGCCGCGCGGCAGGTGTGGTCGAGCAACGTGTTCTGGTACACCGGCATGACGAGGAGCGGCATCAGGTACTCGAACATCGATCCGCTCCAGGAAAGGAGCGCCGGCTCGCCGCCGGCGCGCGTCAGCTGGCGGCCCAGGGCAAACCAGCTCCTCGTCGGCAGCTCGCCCTGGGCGATGGCGACGAAGCTCGTCGCGCGGGACTCCGAGGCGAGCAAATCGTACGAAGCGGCGTCCCGCCGGTTGTCGCCGACGTTGTAGCCGATGGCAAGGAGCTCGCGCGCGTCGTCGATGAGAAAGCCGTATTCCATGTGCGCCAGTTCCCCCGCCTCGCGCGCCAGCCGCTCGAGGGTGGCGATGCGCTCGCGCGCGCGCCGGCCGGCTTCGTTTCCCAGGGCGGCGAGCGCGCCGAGCGTCGGCAGGCCGCCCGCGGGCACATCGCCGGAATCGCCGCGCAGGAACCCCTGCAGGTCGGCGAGCGCGGCCTGGCACTGCCGGGCGAGCGCCTGGGCCCACGGCGCGGCTCCCGCCTGCCGCGCGCGCGCGGCGAGGCGCTCGAGGATCACGCTGGCCGCGGCCGCGGTGGCGGGCGGCGACTCGCAGGCGGAGGCGATATCGGCCTTGAGCCCGCGCTCGCCAAGCAGGGCCGCGGTGTCGCGCAGGCCCTCGAAGCAGCGCGGCGCGAGGATCGGCGCGTCGGCGAGCGCGAGCAGGCCCGCTCGCAGGGTGAGCAGATGGCACGCGAGGTTGCCGCTGTCGACCGAGGAGATGTAAAGCGGCGGCAGCGGCTTGAGCGAAAGCGTGTCGTACCAGTTGTAGAAGTGGCCCCGGTGGCGCTCGAGGCCCTGCATCGTCGCGAGCGCCTGGGCGGTGCGCTCGATCAGCTCGCCCGCGCTGAGGTAGCCGAAGTCGTACGCCGACAGGTTCGCGAGCAGCGCGAGCCCCATGTTGGTGGGCGAAGTGCGGTGCGCGACAACCTCGGCCGGATGCTCCTGGAAATTGTCCGGCGGCAGCCAGTGATCCTGCGCGCCGACGAAGGTCTCGAAGAAGTGCCAGGTCTTGCGCGCGGCCGCGCGCAGGAAATCTTTCTGCTGCGGCGCAAGCCGCGCGCCGCGCGGCGCAAGCGGCAGGCTCATCCACCACGCGATGGCCGGCGAGGCGAGCCACAGGAGGAGGAGCGGCGAAGGATAAAGCCACGGCGCGGCGGCGATGGCGAGGAGCGGGCCGATCCACATCGAACGCCAGGAACGTGCGCCGTCGGACTCGCTGGAGGCGGTCCACTCGAGGAGCCGGGTGCGCGTGAAAAGCATGCGCGCGCCGGTGCGCAGGATCGCGTCGACGCTGAAATACGCCTCGTAGGGCAGGCACGCAGCCGTGAACAGCGCCTGCGCCAGGTGGCGTGCGCCGGCGCGCGAGGCTGCGGCGAGGTGCTGGCGCAGCGGCACATCGACGGGCTTGCCCGCGAGCTCGAGGAGCGAAGCAATCACCGCGGGAGCGAGCACGATGACGAGCACCGCGAGGCTCCATCCCGCGAGGGCGAGCGCCACCAGCGCGAGCGGCGCGAGGCTGCGCCGCAGGTTGTCGAGGATCTTCCATTGCGACAGGCGCGAGAGCGGGTTCTTGTGCCGGCCGCCGCCTTCGAGCGGCACGCGCGGCAGGAGCCACCGCGCGATCTGCCAGTCGCCGCGGATCCAGCGGTGCCTGCGGCTCACGTCGGCGCCGTAACTCGGCGGGTATTCCTCGAAGAGCTCGACGTCCGAGATCAGCCCGGCGCGCGCGTAGCAGCCTTCCAGGAGATCGTGGCTGAGGATCCGGTTCTCGGGAAAGCGTCCCTTGAGCGCGCGCTCGAAGGCGTCGACCTCGTAGATGCCCTTGCCGATGAACGAGCCTTCGCCGAAGAGGTCCTGGTAGACGTCGGACACGGCGCGCGTGTACGGGTCGATGCCGGCCTCGGCACCGAAGAGCCGGGCGTAGCGCGACGGGCTCGCGTCCGCGGGCAGGGCGACCGCCATGCGCGGCTGCAGGATGCCGTAGCCCTCCACGACGCGGCCGCGGCGCTCGTCGTAGCGCGCCCGGTTCAGCGGGTGCGCCATGGCGCCCGCGAGGCTGCGCGCCGCATCGCGCGGCAGCTGCGTGTCGCTGTCGAGCGTGATCACGTATTTCACGCCCTGCAGCACGGCGATCGGGCCGCCGCGCAGGAGCGCATTCAGCTCGGCGAGCTTGCCGCGCTTCCTCTCGTAGCCCATCCAGCGGCGCTCGCCGGGATTCCAGCGCCGCGGGCGGTGAAAGAGGAAGAAGCGCTCCGCGGCGGCATACCTGCGGTTCAGCTCCTCGATGCCGCGGCGCGCGGCACGCAGGAGCGCCTCGTCACCGGGCTGCGTCTCCTCCGGCGCATCCTGGAAATCGGTGAGCAGCGCGAAGTGCAGGTTCTCGTCCGGGTTGGCGAGGAAGCGCACCTCGAGCGCCTCCACCAGGCGCTCGATGTGGCGCTCGCTCGCGAGCATCGCCGGCACCACCACGAGGGTGCGCGAGCTCGCCGGGATGCCGCCGGAGAAATCCATGCGCGGCAGCGGCCGCGGCCGTGCGAGCGCCGTGGCGAGGCGGTTCACGAGCGCGAGCGCGAGCTGGCTCGTGGCGAGGAGCGCGGCGAGGCCGAGCAGCGCCAGCGGCCACTCGCGAAAGCCGCTCTCCGGCGCGTCCAGCAGCACGCCGGCGGTGAAGCCGCCGGTGAGGAGCGCGATCGCGCCCAGATAGAGGGCGAGGGCGTGGCGCCGGCCGAGCCTGCCGAGCGCGGCGCCGAGCGGGCGCCGCGCCTGCGCCGCGCGCTCGAGCTCGGGCAGGCCCTCGCCGATCAGGTAGAAGCCGACGTGCGCCCGGCGTGCGAGAGCGATCGCGGCGCGCGCCACGTCGCCTTCGGACATCGGGCTCGCTTTCGCGATCGCCTCGACCGCGTGCCGGTAGCGGTCGCGGGTGGCGAAATCCATCGCCCCGTAGAGCGCATCCTCGCGCAGCGCGTGCTCGACGACGCTAAGCGCCTCGACGAAATCGCGCCAGTCGATCGCGCCGAGCAGGCGCAGGCTGCCGATGCTGTTCGCCATCGACACCTGGTCGGCCGCCTGCTCCTGGGTCTGCGAGCGCACCAGCTGCTCGATCGTCAGGCCGAGCTCGCCGAGT
Organism: Burkholderiales bacterium; assembly: GCA_035652275.1. GTDB lineage: Bacteria > Pseudomonadota > Gammaproteobacteria > Burkholderiales > SG8-39 > SCGC-AG-212-J23. Next base: position 4,946 of record DASREB010000216.1, on the reverse strand, counting down.
CGCTGTTCGATCCAGGTGAGCGGCAGCGCGAGCGCCGCGCTCTGTCCCTGCAGGCGGCGCGCGAGCTCGGCGACGAACGAGCTGACCATCGGCGGGTCCGAGCGCGCCATGTCCGCGGTAAGCAGCACCAGGCTCTTCGGATCGCGGCCGGCCGTCTCGATCATGCGCTCGGCCCAGCGGTCGGCGAGATCGCGCTCGGTGGTGCTCGCGGCGATCCGCGCCGCGACGCGCCGCAGGTTCTCGATCAGCGCGAGGCGCAGCATGATGGGTATCGCCCAGAGCTCGCCCAGCTTGAGCGGCGCCGCCCGCTGGTAGGCGCCGACGAATCGCCGCAGGCTCTCGGCGTCGAGCCGGCCGTCGCCGTGCGAGATCGCTTCCAGCGCGATATCGTAGGCGCGCGGCAGCCCCGCCGGCGGCCCCTCCGCGAGGCGCGGCAGCTCCCGGCTGTACGCCTTCGGCAGGTGGCGCTTGGCGGTGCGCACCTGCTCTTCGACCAGGTGGAAGTTGTCGAGCAGCCATTCCCCGGCCGGCGCGATGCGCTGGCCGCGCGTGACGGTGGCTTTCAGCAGCTCGCCGGTGGCCACCAGCACGGCTTCGTTCTGGGTGAGACGCGCGAGCAGCGGGTCGGCGCCGCGGCGGGCGCGGCGTGCCGGCCGCAGCCGGTGCCCAGCCGCGAGCGCCTCGCCGTGGCGCTCCATCTGGTCGGCGCTGTACAGCTCCGCGCGCAGCGGGAACTCCGCCGCGGACTGCGGCCGTGGCAGCGGCGTCACGGCCTCGGCGGTGCGCTCGTCTCCGTCGGAAGCGAACGGTCGATCAGATTGCGCAATTTCGTCAGGCTCGCCTCCAGCAGCGCCCCGGTGGCGCCGCGCAAGCCGATGTTGCCGAGCTTGAGCGCATCGAACGCCTTCACCGCCGTCTCGACCAGCACGCGTTGCTCGTCGCCCAGCGTGCCGCGCCATTCGCGCTGCTGCTGCGCGCCTTGCGCGCTGAGGGCTTTCTCCCGGTGGCTGCCATAGGAGGAAACGGCGTCGGAGATGGCGTTGTCGAGCAGGCGGTTGAAGGTTCGGAACTCATCGACCGCGACCGGCGCGTTCGCCTGCGTGGCGAGCTCGGTGATGGCCTGGCAGATATCGCCGTAGTCGTGCACCACCTGGTCGATGCTATAGCCCTCCTCGAGCAATTCCTTGCCGTGCAGGGCGGCGGTTCGGCTGTTCTCGATCGAAGCGGCGGTGCTCGCCGGGGAATCCAGCACTGCGTCCTGCCCGGACGCAGGGTTTTGCTGCTCGCAGCGCAGGGCATCGATTAGTTGCTCGAGAAAGAGCGGCACGCCGTGCTCGAGCTCGAGCGCGGTCACCGGCGGTGCGGATCGCCGGCTCACCTTGGCGCGGCAACGCCGGATCAGCTCGTCGCGGTTCTCGCTCAGGAACTCATGCAGCACGAAGCGTTCCTCCTATCGGTGTCGGGCCGCGGCGGCAGCCTGAAGTGGAGGTTGGGGCGTGCGGATGCTGCGCCGATAGCAACGCCCTCACCTGTTGCCGCCACCAGCCTGTCGAGATCGCTGTTGGGCATGCAGAAGGCTAGAGCGAATGCGCCGCGGCGTATGTGCGCTGACGCTCAGACGTCGGTGAGCGCAGCGCGTAGCGTGGCCGCTCGTCAACCAAAGGAAACCCGTCATGACCATGTTCAAGCGCCTTTCCGCACTTTTCCTCGCCGCGCTGCTCGTCTCGGCGTGCGCCGGGACGTCGAAGCAGGAGAGCACCGGCGAATACCTCGACGACAGCTGGATTACCACCAAGGTGAAGAGCGCGATCCTCGCCGAGCCGTCGCTCAAGGTCACGCAGATCAACGTCGAGACCTACAAGGGCGTGGTGCAGCTGAGCGGCTTCGTCGATTCCGCCGACGCTGCGCGCAAGGCGGTCGAGGTCGCGCGCTCGGTGAAGGGCGTGAGCGACGTGAAGAACGACACGCGGCTCAGGTAGGCCGTGAAGCCTCTTCCCTTCGTGCACGACCCCGCAGCGCAGGCCGCGCGCTTTGTCGACGGCCTGCGCGCCTGGTGGTGGCCGGCGCCGCCCGAGCGCAAGGCGCCGGCGCACCCGGGCGAGGAGCGCGACGCCGTGCACCGCTGGGAAGACGAAGGCGGCAACATCGAATGAAAATGAAACTGCCCCTCCTTGCCTGCGTCCTGGCCGCATTCGTACTCAGCGCGGCTGCGGGCTGTCAAAGAGAAGGTCCGGCGCAAAGGGCCGGCAAGCAGGTCGACCGGGCGGCAGCAAAAGCCGGCGACAAGATCGACGGCGCGGTCGACAAGCTGAGGAAATAGGTTTTGCCGGATTTCGAAGCGCGTCAGATTGCGCTCGCCGCGAGGCCGGGCGGCGCCGCCGGCAGCAGCCGGTCGTATTCGCGTTTCACCACCGCATAGCACTCGCACACGCGCCCTTCGAGATGCTCGCGGTCGAGCACCGCGATCGCGCCTGGCGATAGCGGATCAGCCCGTCGGCCTGCAGCCGGCCCGCCGTTTCGGCGACCGCGGCGGCAGCGACGCCGAGCATGGCGGCGATCAGCTCCTCGGTCATCTCCAGGCGGTTCGAGGGCAGCCGGTCGAGGCTGAGCAGCAGCCAGCGGCAGAGCTGCTGGTCGAGCGAATGGTGTCGGTTGCACACCGCGGTCTGCGCCATCTGCGTGATCAGCGCCTGGGTGTAGCGCAGGAGCTGCAGCTGCAGCGCGCCGCCACGGGCGAACTCCCGCTGGATCAGCGCCGAGGGCACGCGATAGGCGTAGCCGGCGTTCTGCACCACCGCGCGGCTCGAGGTGGTCTCGCCGCCCATGAAGAGCGCGATGCCGACCATGCCCTCGTGGCCGGCGATCGCGATCTCCGCCGACGAGCCGTCCTGCGTCACGGAGAGCAGCGAGACGATGCTGTCGGTCGGGAAATACGCATAGTCGAGCTGCGTGCCGGACTCGTACATGGCGCTGCCGAGCGCGAGCGGCACGAGCTCCAGGCTCGCCGACAGGCGCTCGTAGTCAGCCGCCGGCAGCGCGGCAAGCAGCTCGTTCTGCCTCGGGGTGTGGCGCGCGGCGCTCGAAGCGCGGTTCATGGCGGGCTCCTATTCTTGGCCCCACCGTAGTCGCCCGCCGCGCCGCGGTCTGTACGCTCTCGTACATGATCATGGATGTACGCTCGCGCACGGACGAGCGATTGCGGCGCGCCGTATCCTGATGACACTGCAGCGCCGCTGCGGTAGGCTTTCGACATCAGGTTCACGCCGCTCCTCCTGCCGTCAGTCGAATTTCTGATCTGACGTCAACCAGGAGTCGCCATCCGCAACCCCTCGAACTCGCCGCCCGCAAACCGCATCCTCGCCGCCCTGCCGCCGAAAGCGAGCCGACGCTTGCTCTCCGTGCTCACTCCCGTCGAGCTCGCCCTGAAGCAGGTGCTCGATCAGCCGGGCAGGTCGAGCCGGTACGTGTACTTCCCGAACCATGGCATGGTGTCGCTGCTCGCGGTCGCCGACGGCCGCAATGCGCTCGAGGTCGGCCTGGTGGGCGCCGAAGGCATGGTCGGCATCTCCGCGGCGCTCGGCGCGCCGAGCTCGCCGGTCAGGGCCATGGTGCAGGGCGCGGGCAGCGCCCTGCGCATCACGGCGTCGCGCCTTCGCCGCGAGCTCGAGCGCAATGCGCCGCTGCGCCGCGAAGTGGAGCGCTGCGCCTATGTGGCCATGGCCACCGCGATGCAGGTCGCGGTATGCAACAAAGAGCACGTGCTCGAGGCGCGCCTCGCCCGCTGGCTGCTCATGACGCGCGATCGGGCGGCCTCGGACGAGTTTCGCTTCACGCAGCAATTCATCGCGCTGATGCTCGGCGTGCGCCGCACCGGGGTCACCATCGCCGCCGGCGCGCTGCAGCGGCGAAACCTGATCCGCTACAGCCGCGGCACGATGCGCATCCTCGACCGCCAAGGGCTGCGCGCGGCCTCCTGCAGCTGCTACGCCGTGATCCGCGCGCTGGAAAACGCCTAGCTGGAAGCTACTTCCTAAGCTTGTCGGCCGCGTCATCGAACCGGTCGCCGGCTTTCGCCACCGCCCGGTCCGCCTGCCTGCCGGCCTTCTGCGCCGATCCGTCCCGCTGACAGCCTGCGGCCACGCTGAGTACCAACGCGGCGAGAACGCAGGCAAGGAGGGGGTTTCGGGTTTTCATGTGACGTTGCCGCCTTCGTCTTCCCAGCGGTGCACGGCATTGCGCTCCTCGCTCTGAGGCGCGGGCGCCTGGCGGACCGGCGCGCCCGGCCACCACCAGGCGAGCAGGTCGTCGAGAAAGCGCGGCGCGAGTGGATGCAGGGGCTTCACCCTAGCGCAGCCGCGTGTCGTCCTTCACCGAGCTCACGCCCTTGACGGCGCGCGCGAGCTCCACGGCCTTGGCTCCGGCGTCGGCAGAATCGACGAAGCCGCTCAGCTGCACCACGCCCTTGTAGGTCTCGACGTTGATCTGCGACACCTTGAGCGAAGGCTCGTTGAAGATCGCCGCCTTCACCTTGGTGGTGATCATGCTGTCGTCCAGATATTCGCCGGTGCTCTCCTTGGTCGAGGTGCCGGCGCACGCCGCGACGAACAGCACGGCGAGCAACAATGCGGAAAAGCGCTTGAACAGGGTCATGGCTCATCTTCCTTCTGGTTATGAGCCGCCACGCTAGCATCGCGCGCTCGGCGCCGTCTGGCTGCCAGCGCACATACGCCGCCGCGGCAATCTGAAATTGCGCCCGCCTCATTTGCATTTCTGCGCGCGCATTTGGCGAGCGCTCGCGATTGTGCGTCAGCGCACATACGGAGCGGGGGTCGCGCTCTAACCTTAACGATGTCGCTGGCCCGATCGGTGATCACTCCCGAGTTCCCGCTGCGCGCGGAGCTCTACAGCGCCGACCAGATGGAGCGCCACGGCGAGGCGCTCGCGGC
>DASREB010000215.1:0-2322 GCA_035652275.1 Burkholderiales bacterium | reverse complement strand
AGATGCAGCTGGTCACCGCGCTCGGCGAGGCGCTGCACGAACTGCAGCTGGCCGAGCCAGGTGCGGAAGCGACTGTCGGGCGCATCGCTGTGCACCGTCGAGTCGAACGCGTCCAGGCCGAAGCTGAAAGTCGAGCGCACCGCGAGCACCTGATCGCGCCCGCGATGCAGGAAGTCCTGCACCAGCCGCAACACGGACACCTTCGCCTTGCCGTTATCCACGCCCGGCGAGAAGGAGAACGGCTCGCCGAGCAGCGTCGTTTCGCTTTGTCGCCTTTCCAGCGCCGCAGCGAGCGAAAGCTGATCGTTCGCGCGCCGGTAGACGGGTTGAGAGAGCTGCGCGCCGAGCGTCGACACGGTGCTCGTGATATCGAGCTCGTCGAACGGCTCCTGGATGACCTTCGATTTCGCCTTCTCGTAGTAGACCGCTGCCGTGGTGTCGTGTGCGTTGATCGGCGTGCGGTAACGGACCTTCGCGTCGTACGGAATACCGTCCGCGAAACCCAGCGAGCCGCTCAGCACGTCGCCATAGCCGATGAGGTTCCGCATCTCGCCGAACGTGGTCAGCGCCGCTTCGCCGAGGCTCGGCGAAAGCTTGTTGTCGAGCGTCACACCAAAGTCGTAGCGCGGCGCTTCGGCAACGCGCGCTTTCAGCACCGCCTCGCCCGGCCGCGCGCCCGGCGCAAGCTCCGCATTAATGCCGGCGACCAGCGGATTGCGCAGCAGGATTTGCAAACCTTCCTGCAGGTTGACGAGGTTTAGGGGCGGTCCGGCGTAAAGCGCGATGCGGTCGGTAAAAAAGCTCTTGCGGAAGTGCTGTGTGCCTTCGACATCTATGCCGGTGAGCCGGCCTTCGACGATGCGCATCTCGATGACGCCATCGCTGATCGTCTGGTCGGGAATCACGGCGCCAGAGTTCACGTACCCCTTGTTCACGTAATAGAGCGTGACCTGGCGGCGCAGCTCCTCGAGATCCGTGCTCGTGATCGGCCGGTTCTCGTAAGGCGCGGCGATCTTGGCGAGCTCGGCATCGCTCACCACCGTGTTGCCGGTGAATTTGAACTGGCGAACCACAACGCGCACCGCGAAAGGCACGCGGCCGCTCTCCGGCGGCGGAAGCGGTGGCAGCTCGAGAATTTCCGGCGCGGGCTTACGAAACTGTGGCGACGGTAGCGGCTTCTCGGACGGCAGCGTCTGGGGAGGAAGCGGCGGGGACGGCGGAGGCGGGGCCTGGCCCCAGGCGAAGCTGACCGCGGCGAGCAGACCGAGGCCGGCTAGCGCGCGCAATCGTCGAGGTGGGCGAGAGTCAGCGCCGTCGGCGGCGCGGCCAGAATCGTGCTCGGCAGATAACCGTCGGCTTCCGCCGGCACGCCGCCGCGACCGGCGAGCACGAACGAGCTCGGCGCACCTTCGCGCCGCGCGGAGCATGCGCCGCGCAGGAGCCGGCTTGCATCGACGAAGGCGCGCGGCAGCTGCGCGATGCTGCCGGCGACGTTGTTCTCGGGCGACTGGATCTGGATCGTGCCGGGCGTGCTGAGCGCGGAGGACGCCTGCAGCAGCGCGGTCGAGCTCGCGAGGAAATTGTCGGCGATGATCGTGATGTTGCCGCCCGGCCCGCCGAACGCGTTAGCCGTGATCGCGCTGTTGTTCATCACCAAGAATTGCGGATCGATCAGGACGTTGCCGCCGCCACCGACGCCGCTCTGCACGGAAGTCGTGATCTGCGAATTCTCGAGACGCACGATCAGCGGCGCCTTCAGCGTGATGTTGCCACCGTCGGACGTGAGCGCGCGCGTCGAGATACTGCCGCCATCCATCGTGATGCGATCGCCCGCGGCAATCGTGATGTTGCCCGTCGCGCCGGAGCCGGTGCTATCGGCGCTGACGCGGCCGCCGTTCACCACGCTCGCCTGGCCATTGGCGTTCACGTTGATCGAGCCTCCGGCGCCGCTCGCGGTCGTGCTGCTATCGAGTTGACCACCGCTCACCTTCATGCTGCCGACATTGGCGGTGATCGTGCCCGCATTGCCAGCGCCAGTAGTGCTAGTCGAGATCCTTGCACCGTCGGCCACGGTCGCGCTGCCGCCCGACACTGTGATCTGTCCGGCGTTGCCAGAACTGGACGCTGTACTGAAGAGTCCGGTACCTGTGTCGGCCATCGTTGCCGCGGATGCGTTGAGCGTGATTGCACCGCCTGCACCGCTACCTGTGGTGCTGCTATTCACGGTGGCACCGCTCGCTATGCTTGCGCTACCCAAATTCAGCGCAACGTTGCCCGCTGCCCCGCCGGTCGACGTAGCCGCTGAAATGGTCCCACCATCTG
>DASREB010000214.1:0-9378 GCA_035652275.1 Burkholderiales bacterium | reverse complement strand
GACGTCGTCGGAGCGACCCTGGTACCAGAGGTAGCCGTCCTCATCCATCTTCCCCTGGTCCCCGGTGCAGCCCCAGTCGCCGAGGAACTTGTCGCGCGTCGCCTGCGGGTTCTTCCAGTACTCGAGGAAGAACACCGGATCAAGCTCGCCGTTGCAGCGGCGGTGGATGGCGATCTCCCCGAGCTCGCCAGGCGGCAGTTCATTGCCCTGCTCGTCGATCACCGCCACGCGATGGCCGGGATAAGGGCGGCCGATCGCGCCGGGCTTCACCGGCCACGCCGCCTGGCAGTTGCCCACCACGTAATTGATCTCCGTCTGGCCGAACATCTCGTTGATCGTGACGCCAAGCTGCTCGCGCGCCCATTCGATCAGCGTCACGCCCACCGATTCGCCGGCGCTCATGATGGAGCGCATGTTGAGCTCGTACTTGCGGCGCGGCTCCGGTAGCGCCTTCATCATCAGCTTGAGCGCGGTCGGAAAGAGAAAGGCATTGCGCACGCCGTACTTGTCCACCAGGTAGTAGGCTTTCTCGGCGTCGAAGCGCCCGCGATAGCCGAGGATCGGCATGCCGAAATACCACGCCGGTAGCAGGGCATCGAAGAGGCCGCCCGCCCAGGCCCAGTCCGCCGGCGACCAGAACATGTCGCCCTTCTGCGGATAGAAATCGTGCGAGTGCACGAAGCCCGAGATGTTGCCGATGATCAGCCGATGGGCTTCCAGCGCCCCTTTCGGCGCGCCGGTGGTGCCGCTCGTATAAATGATCACCGCGGGATCATCGGCGCTCGTGTCCGCGCAACGGAACGTGCGGGCACCCTTCGCCAGCAGCGCCTCCCAGGCGTGTACGCCTGTCTCGCGCGCCCCGCCGACGCCGATCACATGGCGCAGCGTCGACAGCCGGTCTTTCACCGCCCAGAGATTCGCGAGGGTGGCGGGCTCGACGATCGCCACGCTCGCTTCGGCGTGGTTCATGCGGTACTCGATGGCATCCGGACCGAAGAGATGCGAGAGCGGCAGCGCGATCGCGCCGAGCTGGAAGATCGCCATGTAGGCGATTGCCGACTCCGGACGCTGCGGCAACATCAGCGCGACGCGCTCACCGCGCTGTACACCCAGCGCGGCGAGCGCATTGGACAGGCGATTGGCGGCGAGCTGGATGTCCCAGAAGGAAAACGCGGCGCTCGCGCCGGATTCGTCTTCCGAGTAGAGGGCGAAGCGGCTGCGATCGGCGGCCCACTGGCCGCAGCAGGCCTGCGCGATGTTGAAGCGCGCGGGAACGCTCCAGCGGTAGCTGCGATAGAGGTCGGCGTAGCGCTCGCGCATGGTTTAATTCAGTTTACATGAGGGTGGAGGCGCTGGTTTTTGATGCGTACGGGACGCTTTACGACGTCCACTCGGTGGCACGGCGCTGCGAGACCTGCTTCCCCGGCAAAGGCACAGCGCTCTCGCAGCTCTGGCGCGCGAAGCAGCTGGAATACACCTGGCAGCGCAGCTTGATGCAGCGCTACGCCCCCTTCTCTACGGTGACGCGCGAGGCGCTCGCTTACAGCTGCGCCGCCCTGGGTCTTGATCTGGGCGAGCACGAGCGGGTGCTGATGGACGAGTACCTGCATCTCGCGCCATTTCCCGAAGTGCGCGCGGCGCTCTCGCGCCTGCCCGGCAAGAAGGCGATCCTGTCCAACGGCTCCCCCGATCTCCTCGAGCCGCTGGTGCGCAATTCGAGACTGCATTTCGACGCGGTACTGAGCGTCGACGAGCTGCGCGTCTATAAGCCGGCGCCGCAGGTCTACGAGCTCGCCGTGCAGCGCCTGCGCGTGGCCAAGGAGAGGATCGGCTTCGTGTCATCGAATTGCTGGGATGCGCTCGGCGCCAAGTCGTACGGTTTCACCGTGTACTGGATCAACCGCGGCGGCGCGCCGGTCGATGCGCTGGGCTTGAAGCCGGACGCGCAGTTCGACTCGCTCAGCGGCCTCGTCGATGAAGTACTGCGCTAACTGCGGCGCGCCGGTCGTGCGGCGCTTGCCGCCCGGCGATACGCTCGAGCGCTGGGTATGCGAGCACTGCGGCGAGATCCATTATGAGAACCCGAAACTGGTGATCGGCACCGTGCCCGAGCACGAGGGCCGGGTGCTGCTCTGCCGCCGCGCGATCGAGCCGCGTTACGGCTACTGGACGCTGCCGGCGGGCTTCATGGAGAACGACGAGACCACGGCACAGGCGGCGCTGCGCGAGACGCTCGAGGAAGCCGGCGCGGCGGTCGAGCTGCAGGAGCCCTTCACGCTGATCTCCGTGCCGCGCGTGAATCAGGTGCACCTCTTCTATCGTGCGCGGCTGCGTAGCATGGAATACAAGCCGGGCGAGGAAACATTGGAAGTGGCGCTCCTCGAGGAGGCGCGCATCCCATGGCAGGAGCTCGCCTTCCGCACGGTCGCCTATACACTTAAGCGCTGGTTCGAGGACCGGTCACGCGGCAACTACCAATTCCACGCCGCGGACCTTCAATGAGGAGGAGCCATCCATGGACATAAAGGACGAGAACGTCGCCCCCGCGAATGCGGGGGCCCAGGTTTCGAAAAAGCCATGGGTTCCCGCTTTCGCGGGAACAATATTGCTGGCGTGGGCGCCGCTCGCGCTGGCGGCGGAGCCGCCGAAGCTCGACGCGGCGAACACCGCGTGGATGATCGTCGCCTCGGCGCTGGTGCTTTTCATGACGCTGCCCGGCCTCGCGCTCTTCTACGCGGGTCTGGTGCGTGCGAAGAACGCACTCTCGGTGCTGATGCAGTGCTTCGCCATCACCTGCGTCGTTACGCTCGCCTGGGTGGTGCTCGGCTATAGCGTCGCGTTCGGCGACGGCGGCAGCGCCAACGCCTGGTGGGGCGGGCTCGGCAAAGCGTTCCTCGCCGGCATCGACGTGAAAACAGTGAAAGGCACGCTGCCCGAATCGCTGTTCACCATGTATCAGATGACCTTCGCGATCATCACGCCCGCACTGGTGATCGGCGCCTTCGCCGAGCGCGTGCGCTTTTCGGCGATGCTGCTCTTCAGCCTGCTATGGCTCCTGATTGTCTATTGCCCGATCGCCCACTGGGTTTGGGGCGACGGCTGGCTGCAGAGCCGTGGCGTCATGGACTTCGCCGGCGGCACGGTGGTGCACGCGAACGCCGGAGTCGCCGCGCTGATCTGCGCCCTGGTGCTCGGTGCGCGCCGCGGCTTTCCGGATACCGCGATGCCGCCGCACAACATGACGATGGTGGTCGCCGGTGCCTGCATGCTGTGGGTCGGCTGGTTCGGCTTCAATGCCGGGAGCGCACTCGCCGCGGATGGCACCGCCGCCATGGCAATGCTCGTCACGCACCTCGCTGCGGCGACCGCCTCGCTCACCTGGATGTTTCTCGAATGGTTGCGTTACGGCAAACCGTCGGTGCTCGGCATCGCCACCGGCATGGTGGCGGGCCTCGGCACGATCACGCCGGCGTCCGGCTTCGTCGGCCCGATGGGTGCGATCGTGATCGGGCTCCTTGCCGGCGCGTTGTGCTTCTTCGCGACGAGCTATATGAAACGCGTGCTCGGCGTGGATGATTCGCTCGACGTCTTTCCGGTGCACGGGGTCGGCGGCATTCTTGGCACGACCCTCACCGGCGTTTTCGCCGCGACGGCGCTGGGCGGGGTCGGCTACGCCGAGGGACGCACGATGCTCGGCCAGGTCGGCGTGCAACTCGTCGCTGTCGCGGTGACATTGATCTGGTCGGCACTGTTCACATGGGTGATCCTTAAAGTGTGCGACGGGCTTCTTGGCATGCGCGTCACGCACGAGCATGAAACGGAAGGACTCGACACGGCGCTGCACGGCGAAAAAGGCTATAACCTATAGGCGCATGGAACGCCGGGAGTTCGTACGTTTTTGCGCCGCCGCGGCCGGCGCGGCCGCCGTCCCGGCGGTCGGTGCCGATGCGCTGCCGCGACGCTATACGCGCGTGCGGCTGGTAGACGAGAACGGCGCGCCGCTGGCTGCTTCCAAGGTGCCGGTGGCGCGAAATCTGATCTTCCACTATCCGTACGCCGCCACGCCGTGCTTCTTGCTGAACCTCGGCAAGGCGACCGCGCCGACGCAGCTCGCCACCGCCGATTCGCATGCCTACGAGTGGCGCGGCGGCGTCGGCCGCGAGCGCGCGATCGTCGCTTATTCGGCGATCTGCGCGCACAAGCTGACTTATCCGACGCGCGAGATCAGCTTCATCAGCTATCGGCCCGAGAAGACCCCGAGCAGCCGCTACGCCTCGGTGATCCACTGCTGCTCCGAGCACAGCCAGTACGACCCGGCAGCCGGGGCACGGGTGCTGGCCGGTCCGGCGCCGCAGCCGCTCGCGGCGATCCTGCTCGAGCATGACGCCGCGACAGACCAGCTCTATGCCGTCGGCACGCTCGGCGGCGAGCTCTTCAACGAGTTCTACGACAAGTACGCGTTCAGGCTGCAGACGGAGTTGGGCAACGGCGCGCACGCCGCCGTCAGCGGCGACTGCGTGGTGCGCCCGCTCGAGGACTACTGCCGCCAGCAAGTGAAGTGTTAGCTTGGTTGGAAGCGACTGATACTTTCCCGCCGGTCGAGCGGGCGATGAAAAACCCGAACGGGCTGCTCGCGGCGGGCGGCGACCTCTCGGTCGGGCGCCTCCTGGAGGCCTACCGGCGCGGCGTTTTCCCGTGGTACTCCGCGCCCGAGCCGATCCTCTGGTGGTCGCCCGACCCGCGCATGGTGCTGCATTGCGACGAACTGAAGGTGTCGCGCTCGCTCGCGAAGAGCGTGCGTAACAAGGGCTACGAGGTGCGCATCGACACGGCATTCGAGCGCGTGCTTTCGGGGTGCGCCGACCGCGAGGAAGGCACCTGGCTTGGACGTGCGATGCGCGCCGCCTACCTCGCCCTGCATCGCGCGGGCTACGCGCATTCGTTCGAAACCTGGCGCGACGGTGCGCTGGTCGGCGGACTCTACGGCGTGGCGCTCGGGCGCATGTTCTTCGGCGAATCGATGTTCTCGCGCGCTACCGATGCGTCGAAAGTCGCATTGGTGGTCCTGGTGCAGGAACTGAAGGCCCGCGGCTTCCCTCTCATCGATTGTCAGATGCATACGCCGCTGCTCGCATCGCTGGGGGGTCGAGAAATACCACGCCGCTCCTTTTTGCGGGCGCTCACGCCCTTGGTAAACTACTCCGAGCCAGCTGGCCATTGGACTGGAAGGACGCAGGCATCCGCGTGAACAGCAACAACGCATCACCGGTGAACGGCAGTGTCGCGACTTAACGACCTGCCGCATGCCGTACTGCAGTTCTACGTAACTGCACCGTATCCGTGCAGCTACCTGCCGGACCGCATGGCGCGCTCGCAGGTCGCGACGCCGAGCCATCTGATCAACACCGACCTCTACGGTGATCTGGTCAAGGCTGGCTTTCGCCGCAGCGGTATCTTCACTTATCGCCCGCATTGCGATGCCTGCCGGGCGTGCGTTCCGGTGCGTATCCCGGTCGCCGAGTTCAACACCAACCGCTCGCAGCGCCGCGCCGCCAAGACCCATGGCGCGCTGGTGGCGCATGCCCAGCCGCTCAAGTTCCGCCTCGAGCACTACGCGCTCTACTTGCGCTACCAGTCGAAGCGCCACTCGGGCGGCGGCATGGACAATGACAGCCGTGACCAGTATTCGCATTTCCTGCTGCAGAGCCGCGTCGACACGCGCCTGATCGAGTTCCGCGACGCAGGCCAGCTGGTGATGGTCTCGATCGTCGACTTCCTGCCCGACGGGCTCTCTTCGGTCTACACCTTCTACGAGCCCGACCGGCGCGGCGCGAGCTTCGGCACCTACAACGTGCTCTGGCAGATCGAGCAATGCCGGCGCCTCGGCCTGCCCTACCTGTATCTGGGCTACTGGATCCGCGAGAGCCCGAAGATGGCGTACAAGTCGAAATTCGGGCCGATCGAAGGCTTCATCGGCGGTACCTGGCGGCGCCTCGGCCGCCGCGAAGCGCCTTGAGCCTTTACCGGCTCGCCCGACCGCTCCTTTTTTCACTCGATCCCGAAGATGCCCACCAGCTCGGGCTGCGCGCAGCCGGGCTCGCCGCGCTTCTCGCGCCCGCCGTTGCCTGCGCGCCGGTGCGGGCGATGGGCCTCGAATTTCGAAACCCTGTCGGCCTCGCTGCCGGCCTCGACAAGAACGCGGAGCACATCGAGGCGTTGGGCGCGCTCGGCTTCGGCTTCCTGGAAGTCGGCACCGTCACTCCGCGCCCGCAACCGGGGAACCCGCGCCCGCGGCTCTTTCGCCTGCCGCAGCGAAGCGCGCTCATCAATCGCCTTGGCTTCAACAACGTCGGTTTAGCGGCATTCCTCGATAACGTGCGCCGCGCGCGCTGGAACGGCGTCCTCGGCATCAACATCGGAAGAAACGCCGATACACCGGCCGAGCGGGCGATCGATGACTACGAGCTTGGCGTGAAGCAAGCCTATCCGCATGCTTCGTACATCACCATCAACATCTCCTCGCCCAATACCGCCGGTCTTCGCGACCTGCAGCAAGCCGACCAGCTTGACGCGCTGCTCGCGCGCCTGACCCGGTTGCGCGAGCCGCTCGCCGATCGCTACAGCCGCCGCGTGCCGCTGGTGGTGAAGGTGGCGCCGGACCTCGACGCCAGTCAGGTCGCGGCCATCGCCGACGCGGTGCGCCGCCATGGCATCGACGGCGTCATTGCCACCAACACCTCCGTCTCGCGCGAGGGCGTCGAGGGCGTGCGGCACGCGAATGAAACGGGCGGCCTGTCGGGGGCGCCGATCCGCAAGCGCGCAACCGAGGTGCTCGCCGCGCTCGCCACACGGCTGCAGGGCGAGGCGGTGCTGATCGGCGCCGGCGGCATCATGACCGGCGCCGACGCCGCCGAGAAATTCCGTGCCGGCGCTACGCTGGTGCAGCTCTACACCGGCTTGATCTACCGCGGGCCCCGCCTTATCGCCGAATGCGCATTGGCATCCCGCGCGAAGTAAAGGACGGCGAATTTCGTGTCGCGCTCACGCCGGGCGCTGTCGCCATGCTGCGTGATGTGGTGGTCGAGCCGGGGGCCGGGCTGGGCGTCGGCTTCACCGATGAGCAATACGCCGTCGCGGGTGCGACGCTCGGCGATGCATGGGAATGCGACCTGGTAGTGAAGGTGAAGGAGCTGCAACCATCCGAATACCGCAAGCCGCGACGTGGTCAGACGGTGTTCGGCTTCCAGCACTTCGCGCCGGATCCCGAGCTGCTCGATGCCGCCCTCGCGAGCGGCGCCACCTTCATCGCCTATGAGACGGTCGGCCAGCATGATGGCCGGCTGCCGATCCTCGCGCCGATGTCCGCCATCGCCGGGCGCCTCGCGATGCAGGTCGGCGCGTGGTGCCTGCAGAAGCAGAACGGCGGAAGCGGCGTGCTGCTCTCCGGGCTGGACGGCGTAGCGCCCGGCAAGGTCGCGATCCTCGGTGCCGGCAACGTCGGCGCGAACGCGCTCGCGCTCGCCCACGGCATAGGCGCCAGTATCACGGTCTTTGCGCGAAGCGAGCGGCGCTTCGCCGAGCTGCGCCGCCGCTATCCGAGGGCCGACTACCGCACGGCGTTGGATGCGGCGGTGCTCGCGGATGCGGATCTTATCGTCGGCGGCGTGCTGACGCCGGGACAGCTGTCGCCAAAGCTCATTACCCGGGAGATGCTCGCGACGATGCGGCCCGGCTCCGCGCTCGTCGATGTCGGCATCGACCAGGGTGGCATCGCCGAAACGTCGCGCCCCACTTCGCACAGCGAGCCGATCTACGTCGCCGAGCGCATCGTCCACTACTGCGTACCCAACATGCCGGCGGCATGCGCGCGCACCGCGAGCCTGGCGCTCGAGCGAGCGGTGTTACCTTATGTGCAGATGCTCGCAGCCAACCGCATGGACAACGATCTCGCCACGGGCGTGCAGGTGCGGGAAGGAAAGGTGGTGCATACCCAGCTCGCCAAGGACACCGGGCGATGAAGCGCGTGCCGGTGGCGGTGGTGGACGAAGAGCGCTGCATCGGCTGTGCGCGCTGCATCGACGCCTGTCCGGTGGATGCGATCGTCGGCGCACAGGGCTACATGCATACCGTGGTCGAGTCGTGGTGTATCGGCTGCAAGCTGTGCCTGCCGCCCTGCCCGGTCGACTGCATCGAGATGGTGCCGCGGCGCGAAGACTGGACGAGCGCGCTGCGCCGGGCGGCCGGAGCGCGCGGCAAGCGACGCCGCGAGCGGCTCGCCAAAGCCGGGGTGCGCTCGCATGGCGCTGAGGAGCGAAGGTCGATCCTCGCGGCGCTCCTCGCGCGCAAATGAATCCGCAGAAGCGCGCCGAGATCTTCCGCCGCTTTCGCGCCGCCAATCCGAATCCGACCACCGAGCTCAACTACCGCACGCCCTACGAGCTGCTCGTCGCAGTGGTGCTCTCGGCGCAGGCCACCGACAAGTCGGTGAACAAGGCGACCGCGGTGCTCTTCCAGAAGTACGACAGCCCGCAGAAGATGGTGCAGCTCGGGGTCGCCGGCCTCGAGGAGTACATCAAGACAATCGGCCTTTACCGCAACAAGGCGAAGAACGTCGTCGAGCTCTCGCGCATCCTGGTGGAGAAGCACGCCGGCGAGGTGCCGCAGACGCGCGAAGCGCTCGAGGCGCTGCCCGGGGTCGGCCGCAAGACGGCGAACGTCGTGCTGAACACGGCCTTCGGCCAGCCGACCGTGGCGGTCGATACGCATATTTTTCGCGTCGCGAACCGCACCGGCATCGCGCCGGGCAAGGACCCGCGCCAGGTGGAGGACCGGCTCGTCAAGTTCACGCCGCCCGAGTACCTGAAGGACGTGCATCACTGGCTGATTCTGCATGGACGCTACGTCTGCATCGCCCGCAAGCCGGGTTGCCCGGAGTGTCTGATCCGCGATTTGTGTGAATATCGAAAAAAGACCAAAGCCTAAAACAGGGAGGAACACCATGGAAAACTCGATGAAGTGGGTTGTCTGGCTCCCGCTGCTGCTCTTCGTGTGGGCCACGTTCGGCACCATCGAAACCGGCAATGTCGGCGTGCGCAAGACGCTTTGCACCGTGAGCACCGACGAGGTCACGCCGGGAATCTACTTCCGCATCCCGATCGTGCAGTCGGTCGATACGTTCGTCGCCAAGGAGACCTCGATCGAGCTGAACGACCTGAAGCCGAAGGCGAAAGACAACCTTTCGCTGCAGGACCTCGACGTCACGATCTACTACAAGGTTTCGGATGCCGCCGTGGCCGACCTCTACGTGCGCTACGCCGGACAGCACGTGTACCACGAGGGGCACTGGTATCCCGCGTACAACCTGGTGGCAACGCTCTC
>DASREB010000213.1:0-12791 GCA_035652275.1 Burkholderiales bacterium | reverse complement strand
GACCGACGGCGACAACGGCCTGCGCGGCCTCGCGCGCCCGGCGCCCTTCGGTCTGAACCTCAATGAGGCGATGCCGTTCTATTACTTTGTATTGGCGGTCGGCGTGCTCGCCGTCTGGATGATGGCGCGCTTCGTCGCCTCGCCCTTCGGCGCGACGCTGCGCGGCACACGCGACCAGCCGCGCCGCATGAGCGCGCTCGGCTATGACGTGTGGCTGATCCGCTGGATCACGTTCGTCTACGCCGGGTTCTGGGGAGCGGTCTCGGGCCTGCTCTTCGTCTACTACCACAAGTACATCCACCCCGTGTCCTTATCGCTCGCCAACTCCGCCGAAGGCCTGCTCGCGGTAATCGCCGGCGGCTCCGGCACGCTCGCCGGGCCGCTGGTCGGTGCCGCGATCGTCCTCCTGCTGAAGAACTGGGTGTCGGCCTATATCGAGCGCTGGAACATGCTGCTCGGCTTCGTGTTCGTCTTCATCGTGGTGTTCATGCCCGAGGGCGTCGTGCCCGGCGTGAGGAGACTGTGGCGGCGCTACGCATCCAGGGCCTGAAGAAGGCCTTCGGCGGCCTGCCGGCGATCAACGACGTCTCGCTCGAGGTCGCCGCGGGCGAGCGGCGCCTGATCATTGGTCCGAACGGCGCCGGCAAGACAACGCTGTTCAATTTACTGACCGGCGACCTGCCGCGCGACGCCGGGAGCATCGCGCTCTTCGACGAGGAGGTGTCGCGCTTTTCCACCTCGCGGCGCTGCCATCGCGGGCTCGCTCGCACCTATCAGATCATCACGCTCTTTCCGCAGGACACGCTCGAGCACAACGTGGCGCTTTCGCTCCTCGGCCTTTCGCGCGAGCGCTGGAGCATGTTCGGGCGCCTGCCGGCGCGCTTCTACGCCGACGCCCGCGCGGTGCTCGCGCAGGTCGGGCTGGAGGCGGTGGCGCACCGGCCGATCGCCGAGGTCGCGTACGGCGAGAAGCGGCGCGTGGAGATCGCGATGGCGCTCGCGCAGAAGCCGCGCGTGCTGCTGCTCGATGAGCCGCTCGCCGGCCTCTCGCGCGAAGAGCGCGGCAAGGTCAAAGCGGTAATCGGCGCGATTCCGCGCGAGACCACCGTGGTGATGATCGAGCACGACATGGACACGGCGCTCGACATGGCCGACCGCATCACCGTGCTGCACTACGGGCGCGTGATCGTCGAGGGCACGAGATCCGAGGTAGTCGCCGATCCCAAGACGCGCGAGGTCTACCTTGGCCACTGAGGCCCTGGCGCTCGAGGCGGTGGACGCGCTCTACGGCGAAAGCCACGTGCTCCATGGCGTCTCCTTCGCGCTGGGCGAGGGCCGGGTACTCGCGCTCCTTGGCCGCAACGGCGCCGGCAAGACGACGTGCATGAACACCGTGATCGGCTTCCTGCCGCCGCGCAAAGGCGCCGTGCGGCTCTTCGGCGAGCCGGTTGCGCGCCTCGCACCGGATGTGATCTCGCGCAAAGGCATCGCGCTCGTGCCGCAGGGCCGGCGTGTCTTCCCGCATCTTACGGTGCGCGAGAACCTGATCGTCGCTCACCAGAAGCGTAACGGCGGCTGGACGCTCGCGCGCGTATTCGGGCTTTTCCCGCGCCTGAAAGAGCGCGCCGAGCAGGACGCCGGCTCGCTCTCCGGCGGCGAGCAGCAGATGCTCGCCATCGGGCGCGCGCTGATGGGCAATCCGCGCGTGCTGCTGATGGATGAGCCGTCGGAGGGCCTCGCGCCGCTGATCGTCGCCGAGGTCGGGCGCACCATTGCGCGCCTGAAGGCCGAAGGTCAGTCGATCCTGCTGGTCGAGCAGAACATCAAGCTCGCGTTCGGGCTCGCCGACGACGTCGTGATCCTCAACACCGGCCGCGTTGCCTTCAGCGGGCCGGTCGACGCGGTGCGCGACAACGAGGCGCTCATTACCCAGCATCTGGGTGTGTTCTAGGGCCGCGTGTTTGCATAGGTGGCATCAAAGGATGCCGCTCTACGATTTGCCGCCAGGACTGGCGCGCTTCTGCGCAGTCCTTGATATGTCGATTTACTTTGGCTTTTTCGACATATTCGGCTGAAATGTCGATCACCTCGACACCTCGGGCAGGCCGGCCAGCACCGACGCTCGCTTGCATGAGCGATGCGCGACAAGGACGCCCTGATTGCTCAGCACCTCGGCGGTTCTAGCGCTCCTCCGCGCGGATGCGGTTCTCGATGGCGCCGACCGCTTCGATCTCGCAGCGCACGCGGTCGCCGGGCTTCAAGAAGCGTGGCGGTTTCATGAAGAACGCCACCCCGGCGGGGGAGCCGGTGACGATGATGTCGCCGGGGAAGAGCGTGGTGCTGCGGCTGCAGTACGAGACGAGCGCCTCGATGCCGAAGTAGAGATCCGAGGTGTCGCTGTTCTGGCGCACTTCGCCGTTGACCTCGGTGCGCATCCTGAGCGGCTTGCCCCATTCGATTTCATCCGCGGTGACGAGCGCCGGCCCGGTGGGGCAGAAGGTGTCGAAGCTCTTGCCGAGGAAGTGCACGCGGTAGAAGGGATTCGCCTCGTGCTCGGCGAGCTGGATGTCGCGCGCCGACATCTCGTTGCACGTCATGTAGCCGGCGATATGGTCGCGCACCTGGGATTCCCTGATGCGGCGGCAGCGCTGGCCGATGACCACGCCGAGCTCGACTTCGTAATCGAGCTTCTGCGTCTCCGGCGGATGGATCACGTCGTCGTAAGGGCCGCACAGGCTGGAGATCGATTTTGCGAGGATCATCGGCTCGCGCGGCGGCTTCGGATCCTTGAGCACGGCGGTCGCTTCGGCAATGTGCGACCTCGTGTTGGCGCCGGCAATGAGCATCTGGCGCGGGAGCGGCACGGGCGCGCCCAGGCGCACGGACTTCGGGTCCACCGATTGCGCTTTGCCGCGGGCGGCAAAGGCCCGCTCGAGCAGCTGGCGCCAGTCGGCCTGCTCGAGCAGCAAACGCACATCGCTCACCGGCTGCCCGGTGCCGGCGGCGCGCATCGCGCTTTCCAGGTCGACGATGGCGCCGTCGGCGAGGATGCCGGCGCGCTCCTGCCACTTCGGTCCGTAGCTCACTAGCCGCATGCGCTTAGTCCAGGCTGATGTTGCTCTCGTGAATCACCTTGGCCCACTTGGCGATTTCGCTCTTCATGTAGGCGGAGAACTGCTCGGGCGTGCTGGTCTGCGGCTCGAAGCCGCTCTCCGAGAGCCGCTGCTTGATCGCCGGATCTGCCATCACGCGCGCAAAGGCACCGTTCAGCTTCATGACCACGTCGTGCGGCGTGCCGGCCGGCGCGACGAAGCCCTGCCAGGCCCACGCCTCGAAGCCGGGATAACCCGATTCACCCACCGTCGGCAGACCGGGCAGGGCGGCGACGCGCTTTTCGCTCGCCACCGCGAGCGCCTTGATCTTGCCGGCGCGGATCTGCGGAAGGCCGGTGGCAATGTCCGGGAAAAGCGCGCCGATGCGGCCACCGATCAGGTCGGAGAGCGCATCCGCGCCGCCCTTGTACGGAATCGGCGTCATGGTGATGCCCGCGCGCTGCTTGAAGAGCTCCATCGCGAGATGGATCGGGCTGCCGGGCCCCGGCGCGCCGTAGTCGATCTTGCCGGGTGCCTGCTTCGCCGCCTGCACGAAGGCGTCCACCGAGCTCGCGTTCAGCACCGACGGGTTGACGGCGAGGATCAGCGCGAAGCGGCCGGTGAGGCTGATCGGTGCGAAATCCTTCGCCGGGTCGTAGGACAGCTTCTTGTAGAGCGTCGGATTGAACGCATAAGTGCCCGCATCTCCGAGGAGGATGGTGTAGCCGTCGGGTGCGCTGCGCGCGACTTCGGCTGCGCCGATCGCGGTGCCGGCGCCGGGCCGGTTCTCCACCACGACCGGCTGGCCGAGCGCGTCGCCGACCTTCGGAAAGACCAGCCGCGCGAAGAAGTCGGTGGCGCCGCCCGCCGGATATGGCACGACCAGGCGGATCGGCTTGGCGGGGTAGTTCTGCGCGCGCGCATCACCCAGCGAAAGGACGGCGATCGCGGCAAGCGCCGCGACAATGACGGCAGGCATCTTTCCTCCTCGAGCGGTGCGCGATTGTCGGAATGACGCCTGTACGGCGTCAATACCTTTCGCTAAAGTCGCGCGGCCCTACCTGCCGTGATGCCGCAAACCACCTCGTGCGACGATGTCGAGCGCCGCGATGAAGATTTCGCCGGGCGCCGGCTGCTCGCCCGAGAGCCAGCGCACCAGCTCGAGCGGCGAGCAATCGAGCGCGGCGGCGAGACGCTCTTCGCTGCCGATCGTCGCCAGCGCCCGACGCAGTGTGCGGATCGTTGCCGTGTCTTTCCCCATACGGTCCTGATTAACGCGCGAGCGGCGAGCGCGCTTACAGCGAGAAAGGAAATCGCCAACCATGATGTATAGCTGTGCACCGGCCGCGCGCGGCGGCGCGCGCGCCACGGTGAAGAAGCGCGGCAGATCGCTCACCGTCGACATCCACTGCCACTACATGAACACCGATGTAGCGGCCAAGGTCGCGCCGCTGAATCCCGCGCAGCACGAGCCGATGGCGCGCTATTCCAACGCGGCGACGCGCGAGGTCAACATGCGGCAGGTGGAGGAGCGCGGGCCGAAGCTCACCGACATCGCGCTTCGCCTTAAGGACATGGACCGCATGGGCATCGATGTCCAGGCGGTGTCGCCGGCGCCGCACCAGACTTACTACTGGACCGATCCCGGCATGGGGCAGGAGCTCTCGCGCGCGGTGAACGAGCGGCTTGCCGAGGTCGTGGCGCAGCATCCCGAGCGGTTTGTCGCCCTGGGGACGGTCCCGCTGCAGGACGCATCGCTCGCAGTGGCAGAGCTCGAGCATTGCGTGCGCCAGCTCGGCATGCGCGGCGTCGAGATCAATCCGAGCGTGCGCGGCATGGACCTGACCGATGCGAAGCTCAACCTGGAGGCGTTTTTCGCGGCCGTACAGAAGCACGACGTGGTGATCTTCATGCATCCGATCGGCTTCACGCACGGCGAGCGCCTGGTGAACCACTATTTCAGCAACGTGATCGGCAATCCGCTGGAGACCACCGTCGCGGCGAGCCATCTCATCTTCGACGGCGTGCTCGAGCGCCATCCGAAGCTGAAGATCGTGCTGCCGCACGCCGGCGGCTATCTCGCGCATTACTGGGCGCGCATGGACCATGCGTACAAGGCGCGCGCGGATACGCGCGGGCAGATGAAGCGCAAACCGTCGAGTTACCTGGAGAAGTTCTACTTCGACACGATCACCTTCGACCACGGCATGCTCGCCCACCTGATCGCACGCTTTGGCGCCGACCATGTGCTGCTCGGCACCGACTATCCGTACGACATGGGGATGGAGCGGCCGCTCGAGTTCATCGAAGGCGTTAAGGGGCTGTCGCGGGCCGAGACGGCGGCCATCGAGGGTGAGAACGCCGCCCGGTTATTGAAGATTGATTACAATCGCGCGCAAAGGAGGAGGTCCGGATGAATTTCACCCGCAGGAAGGTCATTGGCATTGCCGGCGCGGCGGCGGTCACCGCGGCATTGCCCGGCCGGCGCGCGCTGGCGCAGGCGAACAGCGTCAAGATCGGCATGAGCATGCCGCAGACCGGCTCGCTCGGCGCCGGCGGACAGGCGGCGTTGCTTGCGCTGCGCATGTGGGTCGACGACGTCAACCAGAAGGGCGGCCTCCTCGGGCGCAAGGTGGAGTTCATCGTCTACGACGACCAGACGCGCGCCGATCTCACGCCGGGCATCTATACGAAGCTGCTCGACGTCGACCGGGTGAACCTGCTGATCGCGCCGTACGGCACGGTGCCGACCGCCCCGGTGATGCCGCTCGTCAAGGAGCGCCACAAGCTGCTGATGGGCAACTTCTCGTTCCAGGTGAACGCGAAGGTGCAGCACGACATGTATTTCAACAACTCGCCCTGGAACGACGCGTCGAGCTGGTCGGACGGCTTTTTCGCCGCCGGCAAGCGAGCCGGGGCGAAGACCGTGGCGATTCTCGCGGCCGACAACGACTTCGCGCAGAACCTGGCGAACGGCGCGCGCACCCTCGCCGGCAAGGGCGGCATCAAGGCGGTCTACGACCAGAACTACCCGCCGAGTACCACCGACTTCTCGTCGCTGATACGGGCGATTCGCGCCGCCAAACCGGAGATGGTGTTCGTCATGTCGTACCCGAACGATTCGGTGGCGATCGTGCGCGCGGTGAACGAAATCGGCGTCGGCTCGCAGGTGCAGATCTTCGGCGGCGGCATGGTCGGCCTGCAGTTCACGCCGATCATGAACTCGCTCGGCAGCCTGATGAACGGCATTCTCAACTACAACTCCTATGTGCCGGGGATGAAGTTCCCGGGCATCGAGGAGTTCCTCAAGCGCTACGCACAAAAGGCGGCGGAGGCGAAAGTGGATCCGCTTGGCTTCTACCTGCCGCCCTTCAACTACGCCATCGGCCAGATCCTCGAGCAGGCGATCAACGCCACCAAGAGCATCGAGGACAAGGCGCTCGCCGACTGGCTGCACAAGAACGAGGTGCACACCATCGTCGGGCCGATCCGCTGGGGCAAGGACGGCGAGTGGGCGCAGGCGCGCGTGGTGCAGGCGCAGTTTCGCGGCGTGCACGACAAGGACGTCGAGCAGTTCCGCCAGCCCGGCAAGCAGGTGGTGATCTATCCGGAGGCCTACAAGACCGGCGACGTCGTCACGCCGTTCGAAAAAGCGCGCTCGGCGAAGTAGGCGCGCGAGTGCGCACGAAACCGGCGCGGCGCTCCCGCGCCGTTTTCATCTAGAGATGATCTTTTCGCTCGATCTGCTGACCGAGGCGCTGATCTTCGGTGTGCTGCTGGGCTGCTTTTATGCGGCGGTAAGCATCGGGCTCTCGGTGTCGTTCGGCCTGCTCGACGTGCCGAACGTGGCGCATCCGGCGGTGATGGTGTTCGGCTCGTATCTCACGTTCGTGCTGACCGGCTACGGGCTCGACCCGATCGTCGCCGGCGTGCTGCTGATGCCGGCGTTCTTCGTGCTTGGCGTCCTTATCTACCGGTTCTATTACGAGTCGTTCGAAAAGCGCGGCTCGGAGGCGGGCGTACGCGGCCTCGCGTTCTTCTTCGGCGTCGCCTTCATCATCGAGATCGGCCTGATCCTCGGCTTCGGCGTCGACCAGCGCTCGGTGCAGGCCGCCTATATCGGCTCGAGCTGGGCGCTCGGCGACTATCGCATCCCGTACCGCATGCTCGTCGCCTTCGGCGTGGCACTCGTGCTGACCTTCGGCTTGACGCTCTATCTGGCGAGGACGTTCACCGGCCGCGCCATCAAGGCGGTGGCGCAGGACGAGCCGGCGCTGCGCCTGATGGGCGCGAACCCGGTGCGCATCAAGCAATGGGCGTTCGGCATCGCCACCGGCGTGAGCGCGCTCGCCGGCGCCATGCTGATCATCGTCAGCCCGGTCGAGCCGGCGATGGATCGGCTCTATATCGGGCGTACCTTCTGTGTCGTGGTGCTCGCCGGGCTGGGCAGCATGACGGGCACGCTCGCCGCCGGGCTGATCCTCGGGGTGTCGGAATCGATCGTGCTCATGTTCCTCGGCGCCTCGTGGGCGCCGGCAGTCGCGTTCGGGCTGCTTCTCATTGCGCTCGGCGTACGGCCGCAAGGACTCTTCGGCAGATGAGCGGCCGATGAAATACTGGGCGAGCGTCGCCGCGCTCCTGGTGCTCGCCGTGGTGGTGGCGCTTGCGCCGACCAACGATTACTTTTTCTATGCCGCTTTCGTGGTGCTGCAGTTCGTGGTGCTGGCCACCGCCTGGAACATCCTCGGCGGCTATGCCGGCTACGTCAATTTCGGCGCCGGCGCGTTCTTCGCCATCGGCGCCTATACCGCGGTGGTGCTGTTCAAATCCGTCGGCGCGCCGCTTGCGGTGCAGATCGCCGCCGGCGCCGCGGTGTCGGCGCTGCTCGGTTTCGGCGTCGGTCTGCTGACGCTGCGCCTGCGCGGCATTTTCTTCGCCATCGCCACCGTCGCGGTCACGTTCGTGCTCGAGACGATGATGATCAACTGGCGCTACGTCGGCGGCGCGACCGGGCTGCAGCTGGTGCGTCCGCCGGTGGAGCTCTTCGGCACCTATACGCGCATGCTGTTCGTCGTCATGGCGATCGTCGCGCTCGCCGCCGTTTCCGTGGCGCGCTACGTGCAGGATTCGTGGATCGGGCGCGGCTTGCGCGCGATCCGCGATTCGGAAGAGGCGGCCGAGTGCTCGGGCGTGCCGACCCTCAAGCTCAAGCTCTTTGCCTGCACCATCTCGGGGGCGCTGATGGGCGCGGCCGGCGCGCCGATGCCGATGTATCTCGCGTTCATCGAGCCGGCGTCGAGCTTCAGCCTGAACTACTCGGTGTCCGCGCTCGCCATGCCGATGATCGGCGGCACGGCGCACTGGATCGGTCCGGTGATCGGGGCGCTGCTCCTCGCCACCATTCAGCAGGTGGTGACGGTCACCATCTCGGGCGAGATCAACGTGCTGGTGATCGGCGTGCTGCTGGTGGTGTTCGTGGTCGCGGCGCCCGACGGCGTGCTCGGCCTCTTCAAGCGATGGCTGCGCTCCTCCAGATAAGCAGCGTCTCCAAGCACTTCGGCGGCTTCACCGCGCTCGCCGAGGTGAGCCTCGCGATCGGCAAGGGCGAGCGCTTCGGCCTGATCGGCCCGAACGGCTCCGGCAAGACCACGCTCATCAATTGCGTCTCCGGCTCGCTCAGGAATGAGAGCGGCTCGATCGTCTTCAACGGCGAAGAGGTCTCGCGGCTCCCAGCCTACGTGCGGACGCGTCGCGGCATTGCGCGCAGCTTCCAGATCCCGCGCCCGTTCCGCACGATGAGCGTGCTCGAGAACCTGCTCGTGCCTTCCGCGTACGTGGCGCACCTGAAGGACGTCGATGCCGAGGCGCAGGCGCGCGACATCCTGCGCAGGATCGGACTTGCGGACAAGGCCGACACGCCCTCGAGCGCCCTTTCCCAAGTGGAGCTGCGCAAGCTCGAGCTCGCGCGCGCGATGGCGGCGCGCCCGAAGCTGCTGATCTCCGACGAGACGATGGCGGGGCTCTCGGGCGCCGAGGTCGAGGAGATGCTCAAGATCCTTTTCGCGCTGAACGAGGCCGGCATCACCATCATCATGATCGAGCACATCATGCAGGCGGTGATGCGTTTCTCGCAGCGCGTGGTGTGCCTCGACGCCGGCCGCATCATCTGCGAAGGCACGCCCGCCTCGATCGTGCAGAACCCGGACGTGCAGAAAGCCTACCTTGGCGCTTGAGCTCAGCATTCGCGCGGTCGAAGCGGGCTACGGTGCGGTGCGCGCCCTGCACGGCATTTCGCTTTCGGTAAACGCGGGGGAAACGGTTGCGCTCCTCGGCACCAACGGCAACGGCAAGAGCACGCTGATGAAATGCGTGATGGGCATCGTGCGCCCGACGAGCGGCGCCGTCGTGCTGAAGATCGACGGCGCGGCCCACGATCTCACCCGGTTGTCGACCGAAGAGATCGTCAACCTCGGTGTCGCCATGGTGCCGGAAGGCCGGCGCCTGTTTCCCAAGCTGACCGTGGCTGAGAACCTGCTGCTCGGTGCCTATCGTCCACTCGCGCGCCACGAGATCACGCGCAATCTGGCGTTCGCCTATGAAGCCTTCCCGGTGCTCGCCGAGCGCCGGCGCCAGCTCGCCGGCTCGATGTCCGGCGGGCAGCAGCAGATGCTGGCGATCGCGCGCGCCTTGATGTCGGCGCCCAAGCTGCTGCTGGTCGATGAGCCGTCGGTCGGGCTCGCGCCGATCCTGGTTTCGCATACGATCACCAAGATCAAGGAGCTGAAGGAGAGCCACGGCCTCACCGTGCTGATGGCGGAGCAGAACTTCCACCAGGCGATCCGCATCGCCGACCGGGGCTATATCATCGTCCACGGCGAGATCGTGTTCGAGGGCGACGTGCAGGCGCTGGAGAAGAACGAGCTCGTGCACAGCTACTACCTCGGCACCGGCAAGGCATGAGCGCGATCACGCTGAAGCGCATTGCCGCGTCCGCCTTCGTCCTGATCGGCGGCCTCGCGATCGTGAAGTACTTGTGGCCGGAGGGCATCACCGACCTGCCGGTCGCCGCGCTCACCGTGGAGCTCGTCTTGAGGACCGCCGGTGCAGCGGTCGCGGCGCTCATCAGTCTCGGCCTCGTCTGGTCGTTCTGGACCGAAAAATGAGCCTGGTGCGCAACGTACCGATCGGTATGTACGGCGCGGTGATGGGGTTGACCGGCCTCGGACTGACGGCGCGCGCCGCGGCCACGGTGCTGCCGGGCTATGTGCGCGCACCGGCTTACGTGACCGAGCCGTGGGTCGCGCTCGGCGTGCTGGTGTTCGTCGCGCTCTTGCCGCTCTACATCGCCAAGCTTCTGCGTTATCCGGCCGCGGTGCGCGAGGAGTTCAGCAACCCGATGGAGCTTGGCTTCTGCGGCGCGCTGCCCGTGGGCATGTTTCTGGTCGGCGGTGGTCTCGCGCCCTACTGGTTCGCGCTGGGCGACGCGATCTGGTGGCTCGGCTTCGCGCTTTTGCTCGGGTTCCAGGTGTGGGCGCTGGTGCGCTGGCTGTCGGGCTCGATCGATCTCGCGCACATCAACGCCAGCTGGCTGATCATCATGGTCGGCGGCATCGTTGCTCCCGGGCCCGGCATCGCGCTCGGGCACGCGGACGCCTCCCGCTTCGTCTTCGGCATCTCGGCCAGCGCGGCGCCAATCCTGATGGCGCTCCTTTTCTACCGCGCCATCATCGGCGCGCCGCTGCCCGATCGCTTCCGGCCGACCTGGTTCATCCTGCTCGTGCCGCCGTCGCTCATCTATGCCAACGGCCTCGGCCTGTACCCCGGCAGCGATTTTCTGGAGGCGCTGTATTTCTTCAGCCTGGTGCTCGCGGTCGCGCTGCTGCTGGTGTCACGCAGCTTCCCGCGTTGGCCCTACGGTCCGGCGTGGTGGGCCTTCACCTTTCCGCTCGACGCGCTCGCCTATGCCGCAGCGCGCTATGCGCAGGACCACGCAGCGCCACTCTGGAGGGCGGTGGCCGCCGCTACGCTCGCGCTCGCGACCGCTTTCGTGCTCGCGGCGCTGGTGAAGTCGGCCGCGGCGCTTTTGCCTGCCGCTGCGAGTACTCCTCGCACCGGCGCATCGCCGCCGGCGTGAACTCGGCCTGCGGCTGGTTGCCGCCGATCACGAACATGAGAAGGTGTTCCTTCCCCGGCTGGTCGGACGTCACGTTCATGAAGCGGCGCGCCACTCCGGGCGGAAACGAGATCACATCATAAGGGTCGAGGTCGACGTGCTGCTTCGCGTCGCCCTCGTTCCATTCGCAGCGCCAGCGGCCGGTCATCGGGATAAACGTCTCATTGGTGTCGTGGTTGTGCATCAGCGGGCCCTTGCCGGGCTTTGCCTTGCAGTAGCCGAGATTGAAGCCCTCGGCGATCGCGATCGCCGGCATCGCGGACGCATCGTCTCCCACGGGCGAGGTGGCGGCGCTCGAGGCGCGGTCCATCGGCGGCTGGAAGCCGATCACCGCGTAAAGCTTGCGCCGGCACTCGGGCAGCGGACTGTCGGGCAGCCCACCGTCGGAGCCTTTCAGTTTTTTGAACCGTGCGACTCGCGTCATCATCTCGTCGCGCGACCAGGTACGGAGCTCTCTCCAGTCGTTCATGACCACCTCCTACACTTGGATGGTACGCCGTAGCGTATATTCGCCCGGGAAACCTGGGGAGATTGTCTGACGTGAGGCTGCGCTCGCACCTCATCGTGCTGGTCGGCGCGGCGGTGCTGCCGCTGCTGCTGTTTGCCGCCATCATCGTGCGCCAGGATGTCCTTGAGCGCCGCGACATCATGGACCGCGGCATGCAGGACACGGTGCGCGCGCTTTCGCTTTCGGTCGACGGCGAGGTCAAGACCTCGCTCGCCGTGCTGCAGACGCTCGCCAGCTCGCCGTTCCTCGATCGCGGCGATCTCGCGCATTTCCACGAAATCTGCGCGCGCACCATGCGCAACCGCCCGGACGCCTACCTGGTGCTGTTCGACCCGACGGGCAAGGCGCTGCTCAATTCCAGCCGGACCTACGGCGCGGCGCTGCCCAATCCCCTGGCCTTGACGCGGCCCGCCGGCGCCGACACGCGCTATCCCGACGTGCCGCTCGGCGGCGGCGATCCCGTTAAGAACGTGCTCGAAAGCGGCACGCCGGTGGTCTCCGATCTTTTCATCTCGCTCGTGACGCGGGCGCCGCGCATCAGCCTGGACGTTCCAGTGGTGCGCGCCGGAGAGCTGCGCTACGTGCTCGAGATGTCGATCGACGCCGCCAAGTTCACCCGGGTGCTTCAGGCGCAGCGACCGCCCGCCGAGTCGGTGCTGACGCTGGTCGACCGCCGCGGCGTCGTGATCGCGCGCACCCGCGACGCGCAGGCGCGCGTCGGCAAGCGCGTCACGGCCGAGTTCGCGCAGCTGATCTCGGCCTCGGACGTCGGCTCGGCGCTCGGCCATAGCTCCAAGGGCATGCCAGTCTATCGCGTGCATGCGCGCTCGTCGTTCAGCGGCTGGACCACCTCGCTCGGCATCGCCAAATCGGTGGCGCTAGCGCCGCTCAGCAACACCCTTGCGCTGCTCGCCACCGGCGCCGCGCTGGCGATCCTGCTCGGATTCGCGGCGGCGCTGATCGTCGGGCGGCGCATCTCGACGCCGCTCTCGGCGCTCGCCCGCGCCGCGGGCAAGCT
>DASREB010000212.1:0-2767 GCA_035652275.1 Burkholderiales bacterium | reverse complement strand
TCGCCGCCGCGCCAGTTGGTCTTCGGATCGTAGATGTACGGGTGGCGGTGCGCGGCGTGTCCCTGCGGGCTGATCGGGTCGAGCGAGTGCATGAACCTGGTGTTGTGGCTGCGGCCGTCATTCAGCCGCACGGGCCGGAAGCGCTCGTAAGGCCCCTCCAGCCGGTACACCTCGTCCATGAAGTAGCCTTCACGCAGGTGCGAATCGAAGTCGATCACCATGGTGGCATTATGCCGAGCCGGGAGCACGCCTGAGGTACGCGGGCGTCATGACATGACACGGAGGAGAGCGATGCTAAGAGCCAATATCCTGTTGGCGCTGCCGATCATGCTCGCCGGGTGCGCCGCGGCACCGACGGTTACGGAGCAGCAGCGAATCGGCGCAAACCTTGCCGAATATCAGACGGTGCTGGTGAGCGTTGAAGCGGCCGATGAGATACGCCAGCGCAATGGGTACGACGTGACCGCAAAGGAGTTGGTGCAGCAGTTCATGGATAACCTGGCCGCGCGAGGCAAGAGCGCGACGACCGGCGCGCCACCCGGCGGCGCCAAGGCGCTCGAGGCGCGGCTGACGATCACGGATCTCAACTACGTGAGCGGTGCGGCGCGCGCCGCGGCCGGCATCTTCGCCGGTCGCGCGAGGCTAGGCGTAACCCTGACGGTGAAAGACCATGCGAGCGGCACCGTGCTCGGGGTCGTCCCGGCGAGCGATGCGTCGAGCCATGTGCAAGGCGTGTTCAGTCCGTCGACGGGCCGTCAGCTCGACGCGATCGCGAAAGAGCTGGCTTCGAAGCTTTAAGCTAGTTGAAGAGGTAGGCGTCCATCGCCAGGACGCCGGAATCGATCGCGTTGTAGACACGCTCGGCCTTGTAGTCCTCGCGCGCGGCGCCGAGCGCGATGAAGAGCGGCAGGAAGTGCTCGTCGGTGGGATGCGCGCGCGCGCCATGGGGCGAGCGCGCGCGGTAGTCGGCCAGCGTGTCGAGCTCGTGCGCCTCGATGCGTTCGCGCACCCAGTCGGAGAATTCTTGAGCGTACGGTTGCGGCTGGCCGCTGCCACGCATCCAGTCGCGCAGGTTGTGCGTCATGTGGCCCGAGCCAATCACCAGTACCTTGTCTTCCTCGAGCTTGCGCAGCGCGCGGCCGAGGCGCAGGTGATGGCGTGGCCCGAGGTCCGGCTGCAGCGAGAGCTGCACGACCGGGACATCGGCCTGCGGATACATGTAGAGAAGCGGCGCCCACGCGCCGTGATCGAGGCCGCGCGTGCCATCGATCGCCGCGGTGAAGCCGGCTTCCTTGAGCAGCGCCTGCGCGCGCGTTGCAACTGCCGGCGCGCCGGGCGCGTTGTAGCGCAGCCGATAGAGCGGCTCGGGGAAGCCGGAAAAGTCGTGGATCGTCTCCGGCCGCGCGGTGCCGGTGACCATCGGCAGGTTTGTTTCCCAGTGGGCCGAAGCGATCAGGATCGCCTGCGGCTTGCCGAGCCGCTCGCCGAGCGCCGCCCATGCTGTGCCCGCCGGCCCCGCCTGCAGCGCGTGCATCGGCGAGCCGTGGGAGATGAAGACGCTCGGCAGCGGACTCACGGCGCTCTCACGCGGCGCGTTGCGCTTCTTTGGGCAGGAGCCCCTCGGCCTGCATCGCTTCCTTGACCTTGGGCCGCGCGGCGACGCGCTTGTTGAACGCCTGGATGTTCGGCCACTTCGCGAGGTCGATCTGCGTCGGCTTGGTCCAGTTCGTCAGCACGAAAAGGTACGCATCGGCGACGGTGAACTGCTTGCCCATCAGGTAGTCCTTGCCGGCGAGCTGCTTGTCGAGCCAGTCAAAGCGCTTGCCGATGTTCTCTTTTGCGATCGGCTTGTACTCCTCCGGTGTGTTCGGCCGGAAGAGCGGCGAGAACTGCTTGTGCACCTCGGAGGTGAGGAAGTTGAGCCACTCCTGCAGGCGATAGCGCTCGAACGTGCCGGCTTTCGGCGCGAGCCCGGAGTCGGGCTTCTGGTCGGCGAGATACTGCACGATCGCCGGACCCTCGGTGAGCCGCTCGCCGTTATCGAGCTCGAGCACCGGCACGTAGCCGCGCGGGTTCACCTGCCAGAAGTCGCCGCCGCCTTCCATGCTTTTGTCCTTGGTGTTCACTTTCTGCAGCTGGACTGCAATGCCCGCTTCGCGCGCGACGATGTGCGGCGAGAGCGAGCAGGCGCCGGGGGCGTAATAGAGCTTCATGCGTTTCTCCTCTGTGGGTGAAGTGAGATGGTTAAGACCAGGCTTGTACAACCGCCGGGGGCAGGCAGACTACGTTCTCATCCTGCGCAGTGACATGGGCTGCACCAGCGGCGGCGGCCGCCAGCGCTAACAGCGCTGCGGCGCTGACCATGATCCGTTTCATGCGTGTCTCGGTAGCCGCAAGTTGTGTGCGCTGCGGCGCTTTCCAATTGCGTTCCATGGGTGAAGTGTGCTCGCTGCGTGTGCCGGGATAAAGAGCTCGAAACGAAATACATTGTTTCGAAAATCGGGATAGTATCGTGGCGTGGACCGTCTTGCCGCTATCCAGGTTTTCGCGCAAGTCGTTGAAGCAGGCAGCTTTGCCAAGGCGGCGGAGCGCCTCAATCTCTCGACCTCCGCGGCCTCGCGGCACGTGGCGGAGCTCGAAAGCCATCTGCAGACGCGGCTTCTTTACCGGACGACCCGGCGCGTGAGCCTGACGGAAAGCGGACGCGCCTTCTACGAGCGCTCGGTCCAGCTGCTTGCCGATCTTGCCGAGGCGGAGGAGGAAGCCT
>DASREB010000211.1:0-48765 GCA_035652275.1 Burkholderiales bacterium | reverse complement strand
GCGAGCGCCTGGGGCCCGAACGGCTCGTTCATGACCTGCGAATACCAGATGAGCTCGCCCATCCGCGGTGCCGGCACGTGCAACTTCTCCGACGGCGCGCGCTACCAGGTCCACGTGGGGAACTGAGCCATGCTGACCTCGCGCGAAGGCGACGTGCTGCAGCTTCTGGCGCATGGCTGCACCTACGAGCAGGTGGCGGCGCGCCTGGGCATCTCGGTGCACACCGTGACAAGCCACATCAAGAACTGCTACCGCAAGCTCGATGTGCACTGCGCGGCGGCGGCGGTAATGCGCGCGATCGAGCTGCGGCTACTGAGCGTGGAGCACTAACCATGAAGCGCATCCTCGATCCCGAGTTCCGCTACCGGCCGAGCTACGACACGGACGTACGCGCCACCTTCGAGCGGGCGCGGCGCGAACGCGATCAGCCCAAGGAGCGCGGCAAGGACGAGCCGGCAGAGCGCGCGGTGTGGCTGGTCAGGGCCGCGCCGGGGCTGCGGCGCTGAACGCGGTCCCGATGCTGACCACGCGCCATGCTGACCGCCCGCGAACGCCAAGTCCTGCTGCTCCTGGCGCACGGCTGTACCCAGGCCGAGATCGCAGCGCGGCTCGGCATCTCGACGCACACGGTGGGCACGCACGTGAAGCACTGCTACCGCAAGCTCGGTGCACGCTCCGCGGCGCACGCGGTCGCACGGGCCCTGGGGCTGAAGCTGATCTCGCTGCGCGGCTTGTGGCGCTCATGAAGCCAATCGAAGAGCGGCAATGATTGCCGCGGCGCAGCCTTGCGGCTCTGCAGAGACATTCACCGCAAGCGCGGCGGCAGGCGGCTCGAGCGTGGCGAACTGGCTCTCGAGGAGCGACGCGGGCATGTAACGGTGCTTGCGCGCCGCGATGCGCGCGGCGATCAGCGCCTTGTCGCCGTGCAGGTAGACGACGCGCGCCTCAGCGATCCCGGCAAGCAGACGCCGTCGGTACGACTCCTTCAGCGCCGAGCAGGCGACGATGGCGTCGCGCTCTTCGCGCAGCCGCCGGTTCAGCGCATCGAGCCATGGCCAGCGGTCGGCGTCCTCGAGCGCGACGCCCGCGGCCATTTTTGCGACGTTTTCAGGCGGGTGATAGTCGTCCGCGTCGATGAAGGCCCAGCCCAGACGCCCGGCGAGCAGCTCGCCGATCGTCGTCTTGCCGACGCCGGAGACGCCCATCACCAGCACGATCATTCGCGCTTCACGGCATGGCCGCCGAATTGAGCGCGCATCATGGCGAGGAGGCGCCGCTCATAGTCGGAGCGCCCCTGGCTCGAGAAGCGGCTCATCAGCGCGAGGGTGATGACCGGCGCCGGGACGCCGAGCTCGATCGATTCCAGCGCCGTCCAGCGGCCTTCGCCGGAATCGGCCACCACCGGCGCGATGCCGCTGAGCGTTTCATTGTCCTTCAGTATCCCGGCGCAGAGGTCCAGCAGCCATGAGCGCACCACGCTGCCGTAGCGCCACGTCTCCGCGAGGCGCGCGACATCGATGTCGAGATCCTTGCGCGCGGCAAGCAGCGCGAAGCCCTCGGCGAGCGCCTGCATCATGCCGTACTCGATGCCGTTGTGGACCATCTTGGCGAAGTGCCCGGCGCCGCTTGGCCCGCAATGCAGCCAGCCGTTTTCGGGATGCGGCGCGAGCCGCTTGGCGAACGGCTCGAAGATCTCGATCGATTTTGGCGTGCCGCCGAGCATCAGGCAAAAGCCCTGGTCGCGCCCGTGAATGCCGCCCGAGACGCCGGCATCGATGTAGCGCACGCCCTGCTGCGACAGGGCGAGCGCGCGGCGCATGGAATCGCGGTAATAGCTGTTGCCGCCGTCGACGATGGTGTCGCCCGCGGAGAGCAGCGGCAGCAGGTCGCGGATCGTGTCCTCGACCGGTGTGCCTGCGGGCAGCATCAGCAGGATGACGCGTTCGCCGTCCAGGCGCGCGCACATCGCGGCGAGATTCTCGGCACAGTCGACGTGCGGCACGTCTGCCAGAGCTTCGCGGGCGCTCGCCGCCTGGTCATAGCAAATGACGCGTGCGTCGCTCTGCGCGAGGCGCTGCGCCATGCCGGCGCCCATTCGTCCCAGCCCGACGATTCCGATTTGCATCAACGCTCCTGAACGTAGCCGCCGATTCTAGGGTCTGAGCGAGACCATGGATATCGTCGATCTGGTGCAGTGGCCGGCGATGGCGGCGACCATCACCGCCGCCTGGCTGGTCGCGTCGCGCTCGGCGCACAAGCGGGCGGTCGGCTTCTGGGTGTTCCTCGCGAGCAACGCGCTGTGGGTGCTGTGGGGCCTGCACGACCATGCGTATGCGCTGGTTGGCCTGCAGTTCTCGCTCGCCGCGATCAACATCCGCGGCGTATACAAGAACGATTAATGCATGCGCCGCGCGAGCGCTGGCGCATCGTCGGCGATCGGCTCCACTTCGCGGAAGCTGCGCAGCCAGGTGAGCTGGCGCTTGGCGAGCTGGCGCGTCGCGGCGATCGCCTGCTCGCGCATTTGCGACGGGTCGAGCTCGCCTTCCAGGTGTTGCCACACCTGGCGATAACCGACGGCGCGCATGCTCGGCATGCCGAGCGTCAGGCGATAACGTCGGCGCAACTGCTGCATCTCCTCCACGAGCCCGGCTTGCAGCATGGCGTCGAAGCGGCTCGCGATGCGCTCGTGCAGCGCTGCGCGGTCCGCGGGCACCAGTGCGAAGGCCTTCAGCGAAAAAGGCAGCCCGGCGCGCGTCGTGCCCTGCAGCGCCGAGAGCGGCTTGCCGGTGAGGCGCCACACCTCGAGCGCGCGCTGGATGCGCTGCGTATCGCCGGCGCCGATGCGTCGCGCGGTCTTCGGGTCGACGCGCTCGAGCTCCGCGTGCAGCGCCGGCCAGCCGCGGCTTGCGGCCTCGGCGTCGATCGCCGCGCGCACTTGCGGATCGGCCTGCGGCAGCGCGTCGAGGCCGCCGACCAGCGCGCGGTAGTAGAGCATCGTGCCGCCGACGATGAGCGGCGTTTTGCCTCTTGCCAGTATTTCGCGCACCGCGGCGAGGGCGTCGGCGCGCCAGCGCCCGGTGGAATAGCTGCGATCGGGATCCAGCAGGTCCAGCAGATGATGCGGCACGCGCTCGCGCTCGGCCGCGCCGGGCTTGGCGGTGCCGATGTCCATGCCGCGATACACCTGCGCCGAGTCCATCGAGACGATCTCGAGCGGCAGGCGCTCGGCGAGCGCCATGGCGAGCCGCGATTTGCCGCTCGCCGTCGGGCCGAGCAGTGCGAACGCCCTACCGACCACCCCTCATCTGCCACCCGATACGTCGAGGATCGCCCCGCTCACGTACGACGCTTCGTCCGACGCGAGCCAGAGAATCGCGCGCGCGATCTCGTCCGCGTCGCCCGACCGGCCGAGCGGCGCGGTGGCGCCGATGCGCTCGGCACGGCCCGGATCGCCGCCCGAAGCGTGGATCTCGGTGCGGATCACGCCCGGGCGCACCGCATTCACGCGGATGCCTTCGCCGCCGACCTCCTTGGAGAGGCCGAGCGTCATGCTGTCGATCGCGCCCTTGGCCGCGGCATAGTCGACGTACATGCCGGGCGAGCCGATGCGCGCCGCGACCGACGAGAGGTTGATGATCGACCCGCCGTTCCCGCCGTGGCGCGTCGACATGCGCTTCACCGCTTCGCGCGCGCAGAGAAAGCTGCCGGTGACGTTGATCGCGAACATGCGCTCGATGCGAGCGACGCTGAGCTGGTCCACGCGCGCCGCGACATCGACCACTCCAGCGTTATTCACGAGCACCGTGAGCCGCCCCATGCGCTTGTCCACCTCCGCGAACATGCGCAACACGTCCGCCTCCACCGAGACGTCGCCCGCGACTGCGATGCCGCCGATTTGCCGCGCGAGCGCCTCGCCCGCGTTGCGATCACGCACATAGTTGACGCACACCTTGTAGCCGCGTTCGGCGGCGAGCCGCGCGGTGGCGGCGCCGATGCCGCGGCTCGAGCCGGTGATCAGCATGACGCCGGCCATCAGCGCCCTCGCAGGAACAGCTTGTCGAGGTCCGCCATCGTCAGCTGGTACCAGGTGGGACGGCCGTGATTGCAGCTGCCCGAGCGTTCGGTGTCTTCCATCTCGCGCAGCAGCGCATTCATCTCGGTGATAGTGAGTGAGCGATGCGCCCGCACCGCCGCGTGACAAGCCATGGTGGCGAGGAGCTCGTTCTGGCGGCCGGCCAGCATCTGGCTCGCGCCGTACTCCCGGATTTCACGCAGCAGGCTGCGCGCGAGCCCGACGACGTCGCCGCTCGCGAGCAGCACCGGGGCGCTGCGCACTGTGAGCTCATTCGGGCCGGAGACCACAATTTCCAGCCCGACGCGCTCGAGCGCCGCGCGATGCTCCTCCGCGGTGGCGACGTCGAGCGCCTGCGCCGAGAACACCGCCGGCACCAGCAGTCGCTGGCGCGCCACCTCGCCTGCGTCGAGCGCGCGCTTCAGGCGCTCCATGACGATGCGCTCGTGCGCGGCGTGCATGTCGACCAGCACGAGCCCGCCTTCGTTCTGCGCCACGATGTAGACGCCGTGCAGCTGGCCGAGCGCGAAGCCGAGCGGCGGGCTTTGCTCCGCGGCCGGAAGCGGCGCTGCCGCGCTCGCCATGAACGCCTGGTACGTTGCGCTCGGCTGCGCAAGCGCGAGCGCCGCCTGGATGCCCGCCTGCTGCGAAACGCTGGCGTAGGCGACCGGCGCCTGCGCCGCGCTGGGCGCGAGCGCACGCTCGAGCGCGTGGCGCACGAACTGGTGCACCGCGCGCGAATCGCGGAAGCGCACCTCGATCTTCGCGGGATGCACGTTCACATCGACCGTACGCGGGTCCAGATCGAGGAACAGCACATACGCCGCCTGCCGCTCGCCATGCAGGAGCTCGGCGTACGCCTCGCGCACCGCGTGCGCTACCACGCGATCGCGCACGTACCGGCCGTTGACGAAGAAGTACTGGCAATCGGCCCGCGGCTGTGCCGCCTGTGGCGTGCCGGCAAGGCCGCGCAGCCGCATGCCGCCCGCCGCGGCCTCGACCGGCACGCTCGCACCGGCGAGCTCGCGGCCAAGCAGCGAGGCCGCCCGCTCGCGCAGCGACTCAGTACGCAGGTGCCGGCTGACGCGTCCGTTGTGGCGCAGCGAGAACCCGACCTGCGGCCGCGACAACGCGATGCGCCGCAGCACTTCCTCGCAATGGCCGTACTCCGTCGGTTCACTCTTCAGGAACTTGCGGCGCGCGGGCGTGTTGAAATAGAGATCCGCCACGCTCACCGTGGTCCCCGGCGCTCGCGCGGCGGGCTCGACTTCGCCGATCGTGCCGCCCTCGGCGTGCAGCGCGGCGCCATGCGGCGCGTCATTGCGGCGGGTGATGATGGCGAGGCGCGACACCGCGGCGATCGAGGCGAGCGCCTCGCCGCGAAATCCCATGGTCGACACCGCTTCCAGATCGGAGAGGTTCGCAATCTTGCTCGTCGCATGCCGCGCGAGCGCGAGCCGCAGCTCGTCGCGCGCGATGCCGTCGCCGTCGTCTTCGACCTGCACGCGGCGCACGCCGCCTTCGTCGAGCGTCACGTTGATCGTGCGAGCGCCCGCGTCGATGCTGTTCTCGAGCAGCTCCTTCAGCACCGAGGCGGGCCGCTCCACGACTTCGCCGGCGGCAATCTGGCTCACGAGGAGCTCGGGCAGCACGCGAATCGCGCTCACGGGGCGAGTATATAGAATCGCCCGGTGGAACTTCTCGCCACGCTCTGGGACCTCGCGGTCCATCTCGATCAGCATCTCGCGTCGTTCGTCGCTGCGCACGGCGCCTGGGTTTACGCGCTGCTTTTCGCCATCGTGTTTTGCGAAACGGGGCTTGTCGTCACGCCGTTCCTGCCGGGCGACTCGCTGCTCTTTGTCGTTGGCGCGCTCGCGGCGGCGGGCGGCATGAATATCGCGGTGGTGATCATTGTGCTCATCGCCGCCGCGCTCTGCGGCGACAACTGCAATTACTGGATCGGGCGCTGGACCGGCACGCGTCTCTTGGGCCGCTGGATCAATCCCGCTCATCTGCGGCGCACGCACGAGTTCTACCAGCGCCATGGCGGCAAGACCATCGTCATCGCGCGCTTCATGCCCATCGTGCGCACCTACGTGCCGTTCGTCGCCGGCCTCGGCGCCATGCCTTATCTGCGCTACCTCGCCTTCTGCGTGCTGGGCGCCTTTGCCTGGGTGGGCTCGATCTGCATTGCGGGCTACTTCTTCGGCAACATCCCGGCGGTGAAGGCGAACCTGACGCTCGTCATCATGGTCATCATCCTGCTTTCCATTTCGCCCGGCCTGGTCGCCTGGCTCAGGAGCCGCTCAGTTCAGCGCCAGGGGTGAGGTGCGGCGCGGCGGGTGCTTGGCGATGTAGTCGCGGATGCCGTCGAGGATCGCGCGCGCCAGGCGATCCTGGTAGCGCTCATCGGCGAGGCGCTTTTCTTCCTGCGGGTTCGAGATGAACGCCGTCTCGACCAGGATCGACGGCACGTTCGGCGCGGTGAGCACGGCGAAGCTTGCCTGCTCGACCCGCGCGCGATGCAGCGGATTCACTTCGCCGAGGCGCTTGAGTACCAGGTCGCCGAGGCGCAGGCTGTAGTCGATGGTCCCCGTCTGCCACAGGTCGATGATCGTGCCGCGCACATAGTCGTCCTTCGGCACGTTGCTCGCTCCGCCGATCAAATCGGACGCGTTCTCGCTTTGCGCCAGCAGCCGCGCCGCTTCCGACGTCGCGCGGCGGTCCGAGAGCGCGTACACCGATGAGCCGCGGGCATTCGACCGCACGAATGAATCGGCGTGGATCGAAACCATGAGGTCCGCGTTGACCGCGCGCGCTTTTCGGACGCGCTCGCGCAGCTCGAGGAAGTAGTCGCCGTCTCGGGTAAGCAGCGCGCGCATATTGGGCTCGGCATCGACCAGGCGCTTGAGCCGCCGGGCGATTCCCAGGGTGACGTTCTTTTCGCGCGTGCCGTGGCGTCCGATGGCCCCGGGATCTTCGCCGCCATGCCCGGCGTCAATCACGATGGTGGCGAGCCGCGCGACTTTAGGCTGCTCGTTATTCTCCTTGCGCGCTTCGTCGGTCTTGCGCGTCTCCTCGATCAGCGCGGCGAGCGGATCGAGCGGCACGGCGGGATACATATCGAGCACCAGCCGGTGGCCGTATTCCGCGATCGGCGCGAGTGTGAACACCTGCGGCTTCACCTCCGTCTTGAGGTCGAGCACCACGCGTACTACGCCCGGGCGGTTGCGCGCCGCGCGCATTCCCTTGATGTAGGGATCGTCGGCCACGACCTTGCCATCGAGCTCGGCGAGGGCAGGTGTCATCTCGGTCTCCAGATCGAGCACCAGACGCTCGGGGTCTTTCACAGAGAACACCTGGTACTTCAGCTCGGTTTTCGCCTCGAGCGTGAGCCGCGTGTAATCGCGCGCCGGCCAGATGCGGCTGGCGGTGACCTGCGCTTCAGTGCTTGCTACGAAGAAGAGCGCGCTTGCCGCAGCGAGCTGAGCCAGCCATCGCCGGCCGCGGAGTGGGAGCGCAGCTCGGCACGCCGCCCCGTATCGTCGTAGCTGAGGCGCACCGCCAGATCGGGCGGTGGCAGGAGCTCGCCGGCACGCTCCGGCCATTCGACGATGCACGCCGCGTCGGGACGGAAGTATTCGCGCAGTCCCGAGCTCAGCCATGCGTTCCGATCGGCGAAGCGATAGAAATCAAAATGATACAAGTCTAAGCTCGAAATCGAATAAGGTTCAACCCAGGCATAGGTAGGGCTCTTGATCGGGCCGGTCACGTTGAGCGCGCGCAACAGTCCGCGCACCAGGGTGGTCTTGCCGCTGCCGAGCTCGCCGGATAGATACAGGACGCGCCCCGGCACCATCCCGGCAGCGAGCGCGGCACCGAGCCGCCCGGTGGCCTCGGCGTCCGGCAATTTAAGATCGATCGTCATGGATTACGCAGCGCTCGTGCAACGCATTCGCGATTGGGGCCGCGGCCTCGGTTTCCAGGCCGTCGGCATCGCGGAAGCGGATCTGGCGGCGGCCGAGCCGCGGCTCCTCGATTGGCTCGCGCAGGGCCGGCATGGCGAGATGGAGTATATGGCGCGCCATGGCGCGCTACGGGCGCGGCCGGCCGAGCTCAAGCCGGGCACGCTGCGCGTCATTTCGTGCCGCATGGATTACTACACCGGCGAGGATGGCAGCGCCGACGCCTACATCGCGCGATATGCCCGCGGCCGCGACTACCACAAGGTGCTGAGGGCGCGGCTGCAGCGCCTTTGCGAGCACATCGAGGGCGAGGTCGGCTCGTTCGGCTACCGCGTATTCACCGATTCGGCGCCGGTGATGGAAGTCGAGCTCGCCGTGCGCGCCGGCATCGGCTGGCGCGGCAAGCATACGCTCCTCCTCGACCGCACCGGCTCGTGGTTTTTCCTTGGCGAGGTGTACACCGACCTGCCGCTGCCGCCGGACGGGCCCGCGCAGGAGCATTGCGGCACCTGCCGCCGCTGCATCGACATCTGCCCGACGCAGGCAATCGTCGCGCCCTACCAGCTCGATGCGCGCCGCTGCATTTCGTATCTGACGATCGAGCACAAGAGCGCCATTCCTGAAGAACTGCGGCCGCTGATCGGCAACCGCGTTTACGGCTGCGATGATTGCCAGCTGGTCTGCCCGTGGAACGGCTTCGCGCAGCCGACCGGTGAGGCCGACTTCCACGCGCGCCAGGGACTGGATCACGCCAACATGGTGGAGCTCTTCGGCTGGACCGAGCGCGACTTCGACGAGCGGCTCGCCGGCTCGCCGATCCGGCGCATCGGCTACGAGCGCTGGCTGCGCAACCTGGCGGTGGGGCTCGGCAACGCACCGAGCACTGCGGAGGTGGTGGCGGCGCTGCGAGCCCGGGCGGACCATCCGTCCGCGCTAGTCAGGGAACACGTCCGCTGGGCACTCTCGCGACATGAAGCGCTGGCTTCCTGACCGGCTGCTGGCGGGTTTCGAAACTCTCGAACTCGCCTTTCCCGATGACTATGACGGTCCGGTCGTCGCAACGCTCGTGCGCCTGCCGACAGCGCACGCGGAGCGCGGCGCGGTGCTGTACCTCCATGGCTTCAGCGATTATTTCTTCCAGCGCCATATGGCCGAGCGCTTCGCCGCGGAGGGCTACGCATTCTATGCGCTCGACCTGCGCAAGTATGGGCGCTCGCTGCGGCCGCACCAGCACCCGAATTTCTGCAAGAGCCTGAGCGAGTACTACGCTGATATCGATGCGGCACTGGAGAACATCGGCGCACCGGTGCTGCTCGCCGGCCACTCGACCGGCGGGCTCGTGTGCTCGCTCTATGCGCACGAAGGAGCGCATCGCTCGCGAGTGCAGGCGCTGTGGCTGAACAGCCCGTTCTTCGACTGGAACGTGCCCGAATGGCGCAAGATCCAGCTCTACCTCGCCGTCGCCGCCGGGCGCTACTGCCCATTTCTCAACGATCCGAAGGCGTTCCGTCCCGACTACACGCGAGCGCTACACGCCGAGTGGGACTTCGATAGCGCGCTCAAGCCCGACTTCGGCTTTCCGCTCTACTACGGCTGGCTTGGTGCGATCACCGACGGCTTCGAGAAGCTGCATCGCGGGCTCGCCATCGAATGCCCGGTGCTTTCGATGCACTCGGACGAGGCGGACGTGGTACTCGACTGGCGGCACATCGCGCGCTGGTCGCGCGGGCTCGGGCCCCAGGTCACAGTGCTCGCGTTCCCGGGCGCCTGGCACGACCTCGTCTGCTCGCCGGGGGGCATCCGGGAGGACGTCTTCAGCGCGCTTTTCGCCTGGGCGGAACGAGCCGTAGCGTTGCCAGCGTAGCAAGCGCCCATGCGGCGTAGGCGAGGGTAAAGACCCATTCCGGCGCCCGATAAAAGAGCAGCGCGCGTACCCAGCGCACGACGAACGATTCCGCCGGCGTGCCGCCGCGGGCGATCGCTTCCCAGACCGTAAGCGGACACGCAATGCCGAAGAGCGCCTCTGCGGCGACATAGGCGATGGCCGCCAGGTGCGCGTAGCGAAACCGACGGTTTCGCACCCACTGCCAGCCAAGCGCGGCGCCGAGCCAGACGGCGAGCAGGCCGCCGACAATGAAAAGCACGATGCCGAAGTGGACGACGAGGATCGCGTCGGCGATCATGCGCCCAGCATGGCACAACCCCGTTTTCCCCGATTGACCGAAGCAGAAATGACCGCTGAGCAGCGCGAGGTGGCGGCGCTGATCACCGCGGGTCCGCGAGGTGAAGTGCGCGGGCCCTTCATCGCGCTCCTCCACAATCCGGCCATCGCCAGCCATTTGCAAGCGCTCGGCGAGCAGCTGCGCTGGAAGGGAAAGCTGCCGCAGCCGCTGGTGGAACTCGCCGTGCTCGTCACGGCGCGCCGCTGGACCTGCCAGCATGAGTGGTTCGTGCACGAGCAGCTCGCGCGCAAGGCGGGTCTCGACGCCGCCATCATCGACGCGTTGCGCGAGCGGCGTGAGCCGCCGGTGCGAGGCGATGAAGCGCTCGTCTATGCGTTCTGCCGCGATGCGCACGCGAGCGGGCGCGTGGGCGATGCCGAGTTTGCAGCGGTGCGCGAGCGCTTCGGATTGGATGGCGCGGTGGAGTTGCTGGTGCTGTCGGGCTATTACACGATGATGGCGATGGTGCTCAACACCGCGCAGCTGCCCCTGCCGGGCGGCGCGCAGCCGCCCCTCAAATAGTCAGCCTTTTTCGCGCGGCCGGGCGGGATCGGCGAGCCACTCGCTCCACGAGCCAGCGTAGAGCTTGCCGCCGGTAAGGCCGGCGATCTCCATCGCGAGCAGGTTGTGGCAAGCGGCGACGCCCGAGCCGCAGTAATTGACCACGTCGCCGGGCGCGCGGCTGCCGAGCACCTGCTGGAACTCGTCCTTGAGCTGCTCCGCAGTCTTGAACTGACCGTTGCCGCGCACGTTGTCGAGGTTGTAGCGATTGAGCGCACCCGGAATGCGGCCGGCGACGGGGTCGATCGGCTCCTGCTCGCCGCGATAGCGAGCGGGCGCGCGCGCATCGAGTAGCGTGCGGCTGCGCAAGGTCTTGGCGATCGCCTCCACGGGCACGCTCATATCGCTCCTCAGATGCACCTCGAACTTCGCCGCCTTTGCCTTCGGCATGTCGGCGTTCACCGGCCGCCCTTCGGCGATCCACTTGGCGAAGCCGCCATCAAGCACTGCGACCGCCTCATGGCCCACCCAGCGCAGCAGCCACCATAGACGCGACGCCGTGGCGCCATTCGCGGCGTCGTAGCACACCACCTGGTCGCCGTTGTGCACGCCTTGTCGTCCCAGCCAGGCGCCGAAGGCTTTCGCCTCGGGCAGCGGATGGCGGCCATTCTTGCCGTTCTTGGGCGCGGAAAGGTCGCGATCGAGATGCGCGAACAACGCCCCCGGAATGTGCGCCTCGCCGTATTGCCGCTCGCCGAGCTCGGGCTGAGCGAGGTCGTGGCGGCAGTCGAAGACGCGCCATTCGCCGAGATGCGCAGCGAGCTCGGCGGTGGAGACGAGTGTCTTAAATGCCAAGCTTGCGATGCAACCACTCGTGGAAGTGCACTTCAGCGTCTTCCATTGGTGATTGATATGGCCCGGCGTCGTCGAGGCCCTGCTCGTAGAGCGCGCGACGACCGCGATCGAGGCGCTCGCAGATTTCCTTGTCCTCGAGCGCCGTTTCGACGTAAGCCGCCTGCTGCGTTTCGACGAATTCGCGTTCGAAGTATGCGATCTCCTCCGGGTAGTAGAACTCGACGACATTGGTGGTGCGCGTCGGCGAGCGCGGGATGAGGTTGGAGACGACCAGCACATTCGGATACCACTCGAAGGTGAGGCCGGGGAAATAGCTCGCCCACAGGGCGCCGTGCTTGGGCTCGCGACCGGCGAGCTGCTTCAGACACTCCTCATGCCAGCGCTGGTAGACCGGAGTGCCGGGCTGTTGCAGGCTGGCCTTGGCCGAGACGATCTGCACCGAGTATTCGTCGCCGTAATCGACGGTGAAGTTGCCGACATCGGTG
This sequence comes from Burkholderiales bacterium, assembly GCA_035652275.1. Lineage (GTDB taxonomy): Bacteria > Pseudomonadota > Gammaproteobacteria > Burkholderiales > SG8-39 > SCGC-AG-212-J23. Next base: position 36,665 of record DASREB010000211.1, on the reverse strand, counting down.
AAGTTGCCAAGACCGGGGTGGAACGGGTTGACGTGGTAGACCTCGAGGTAGGTCTCGATGAAGGTCTTCCAATTGATGTCGTACTCGTCGATGCGCACCGACTCGAGGACGTAACCGCTGAAATCCCAATCGGCCATCGTGCTGACGTGCGCGAGGTCCTTGCGGGGGTCGCGCGGGCCGGCAAACAGCAGCCCGTTCCAATTGGTGAGCGCCGTTGAATGCAGCTTTACGCAAGGGCTTTGCGGGAAGTGCGGCGCGCCGAGCAGCTCGCCTTTCAGGTCGTAGGTCCAGCGGTGCAGCGGGCAGACGATGTTCTCGGCGTTGCCGCGGCCTTCCAGCATGATCGCCTGGCGGTGGCGGCACACGTTGGAAAGAAGCTCGACGCCGCAGGGGTTGCGCACCAGCATCTTCGCGTGATCCATCCAGGCGAGCGTGTAGTAATCGCCGACATTCGGGACCATCAGCTCGTGGCCGACATAGTTCGCGCCGGCATCGAAAAGCAGCTTCTTCTCCAGCTCGAAGACGCCCGGATCGAAGTACCAGGCGACTGGCAGCTGGCAGCGCGCGGGGCTCAACTCGCGCAGGCGGGCAACATTGGACATTCGTGTTGTAAGGGACTAAAAACACTGTATTTTACCCCGATGAGCCAACCTCCGCAGGAGCTCACTTTCGAGCAAGCGCTGGCCGAGCTCGAGAAGATCGTCACGCGCATGGAATCGGGCGAGCTCCCCCTCGAGCAGGCGCTCGCCACACACAAGCGCGGCCTCGAGCTGGCGCGCTTCTGCCAGCAGCGACTCGAAGCGGCGCGCGAGCAGGTCAAGATCCTCGAAGGCGAGGTATTGAAGCCGCTTACCGACCTCGGCAGTAGTGACTGACGCGGCGTTTCAAGCCTGGATGGGCGAGGTGCAGGCGCGCATGGAGCGCGCGCTTACCCGCCTGCTGCCTGCCGCACATGTCGCTCCGGCGCGGCTCCATGAAGCGATGCGCTACGCCGTGCTCGGCGGCGGCAAGCGCGTGCGGCCGCTCCTATGCTTCGCGGCTGGCGAAGTGACGCACGCTGCGCCCGAACGGCTGGAAATCGCCGCGAGCGCAGTGGAGCTGATTCATGCCTATTCGCTGGTACACGACGATTTGCCGTGCATGGACGACGATGTGCTCCGGCGCGGCAAGCCGACCGTGCACGTCGAATACGACGAAGCAAGCGCTGTCCTCGCTGGCGATGCACTGCAGACGCTGGCATTCCAGCTGCTCGCGGAGCAGCGCCTTGCCGATGAGCCGCGCGCGCAGCTCGAGATGGTGAAGTTGCTCGCCATCGCCGCGGGCTCGCGCGGCATGGCGGGCGGACAGAGCATCGATCTCGCAGCGACCGGCAGCACGCTCACGCTGCCGGAGCTGGAAATCATGCACATCCACAAGACGGGCGCGCTGATCCGCGCGGCCGTGCTGATCGGCGCCGCCTGCGGCAGCGCGCTGGGCGCGCCCGAGCGGGCCCAGCTCGACCGCTACGCCAAGGCAGTGGGGCTCGCCTTTCAGGTGGTCGACGATGTGCTCGATGCCGAGGCGAGCACCGCGACGCTCGGCAAGACCGCGGGCAAGGATTCCCGACAGGGCAAGTCAACCTACGTCTCGGTGCTCGGCATCGCGCGCGCCAAGGCGCTCGCCGAAGAGCTGCGCGGCGATGCGCACGCCGCGCTCGAGAGCCTTGGCGAGCGCGGCGCGCGGCTCATGGCGCTTGCCGACTTCGTGGTTCTGCGAAAATTCTAGGTTCCATGGCGACGATTACCGAAGAGCTGGGGGCGGCTGGCTACAATCCCGCGATGTACGAGCTGCTGAAGACGATCGACGATCCGTCGCAGCTGCGTACCCTCGAGCGGCGCCAGCTGCCGCAGCTTGCCGACGAGCTGCGCGCCTTCGTGCTCGAATCGGTATCGAAGACCGGCGGCCATCTCTCCTCCAATCTCGGCACGGTGGAGCTCACCATCGCGCTGCACTACGTATTCGATACGCCGGAAGATCGCATCGTCTGGGATGTCGGCCACCAGACCTATCCGCACAAGATCCTCACCGGGCGCCGCGAGGCGATGGCGCGGCTGCGCATGATCGACGGCATTTCCGGCTTTCCGCGCCGCTCGGAATCGAAGTACGACACCTTTGGCACCGCCCACTCGTCGACCTCGATCTCGGCAGCCCTCGGCATGGCCGTCGCGGCCAAGGCGAAGGATGAGAAGCGGCACTGCATCGCCGTGATCGGCGACGGCGCGATGTCCGCCGGCATGGCGTACGAGGCGATGAACAACGCCGGCGCGATGGACGTCGATCTGCTCGTGATCCTGAACGACAACGAGATGTCGATCTCGCGGCCGGTGGGCGCGCTCACCAATTACCTGGCGCGGTTGCTGTCCGGGCGCGTGTACTCGAGCGCCCGCCGCGCGAGCGAGCATCTGCTGAAGCGCGTCGGCGTCTGGGAGTTCGCGCGGCGCGCGGAAGAGCATGTGAAGGGCATGGTCACGCCGTCGACGCTCTTCGAAGAGTTCGGCTTCAATTACATCGGGCCGATCGATGGCCACGATCTGGATGCCCTGGTGCCGACGCTGACCAACATTAAAAAGCTGAAAGGTCCGCAGTTTCTGCACGTGGTGACGCGCAAGGGGCAGGGCTACAAGCTGGCGGAAGACGATCCGATCGCGTATCACGGCCCGGGCAAGTTCAATCCTGCGGAAGGCTTGCCCAAATCCGTGGCGGCGCGGCCGACCTATTCGCAAGTCTTCGGCCAGTGGCTGTGCGACATGGCCGAGCGCGAGTCGCGCCTTGTCGCCATCACACCGGCGATGCGCGAAGGCTCGGGGATGGTCGAATATTCCGAGCGCTTCCCCGAGCGTTACTTCGATGTCGGCATCGCCGAGCAGCACGCGGTGACATTCGCCGCCGGTCTCGCGTGCGAAGGCATGAAGCCGGTGGTGGCGATCTACTCGACGTTTCTCCAGCGCGGCTACGACCAGCTGATCCACGACGTGGCGATCCAGAACCTGCCGGTGCTTTTTGCGCTCGATCGCGGCGGGCTTGTCGGCGGCGATGGCCAGACCCACAACGGCGCGTTCGACTTCGCCTATTTGCGCACGCTGCCCAACCTGACGGTGATGGCGCCTGCTGATGCGGCGGAATGCCGGCAGATGCTGACGACCGGATTGCGGCTCGGCTCGCCAGCAGCGGTGCGCTATCCGCGCGGCGTGGCACTCGGCGAGCCGGGTAAAGACCTGGTGGCCATTGCCGTCGGCAAGGGAGAAATCCGGCGCCAAGGCAAACGCATTGCCATCCTCGCCTTCGGCGCGATGCTGAAGCCCGCGCTCGAGGCGGCGCAGTCGCTCGACGCGACGGTCGCCAACATGCGCTTCGTGAAGCCGCTCGACGTCGAGCTCGTGAAACAACTCGCCGCGACGCACCCTCTAATCGTTACCGTGGAAGAACATCAGATCATGGGCGGCGCCGGCAGCGCAGTTTGCGAAGCGTTGGCTTCGGCGGGCATCGAAAAGCGCGTGCTGGTGCTCGGCCTGCCCGATCGTTTCATCGACCATGGCGATCCCGCGCGATTGCTGGCCTCCGTCGGCCTCGACGCCGCAGGCATACACGCGGCCATTTCAAACGCAATTTCCGGAATGTCCGACTAAATTAGTCGGGATGCTAAAATCGTGCTTATGAAAGCCCGCGATCTGCACAACATCCCGGACGTCCAGGCGAGCCCGGATTCGCGCAAGCTCGCGATCGATCAGGTCGGCATCAAGGCGATCCGACATCCGGTGCGCATCATGGAGCGCTCGGGCGGCGTGCAGCACACCATCGCGCTCTTCAATATGTACGTGGGACTGCCGCACCATTTCAAAGGCACCCACATGTCGCGCTTCGTGGAGATCCTGGAGGCGCGCGAGCGCGAGATCACCGTCGAGACCTTCCAGCTGATGCTGCGCGAGATGGTGGAGAAGCTCGAGGCGCAGGAAGGCAAGATCGAGATGTCGTTTCCCTACTTCGTCGAGAAGAAGGCGCCGGTCTCCGGTGTGCGTAGCCTCATGGACTACGAGGTCACCTTCACCGGCGAAATCCGCAAAGGCCGCCAGCGCTTCACCATGAAGGTGCTCGTGCCGGTGACGAGCCTGTGTCCCTGCTCGAAGAAGATCTCCGATCGCGGCGCGCACAACCAGCGCTCGCACGTCACCGTGAGCGCACGCACCAGCGAGTTCGTCTGGATCGAGGAAATCGTCGATCTGGTCGAGAAGCAAGCGTCGAGCGAGCTCTACGGATTGCTCAAGCGGCCCGACGAGAAATACGTTACCGAGCGCGCCTACGACAATCCGAAATTCGTCGAGGACCTGGTGCGCGACGTCGCGGCGGTGCTGAACCTCGATGAGCGCGTCGAGGCCTACGTGGTCGAGTCGGAGAACTTCGAGTCGATCCACAATCACAGCGCCTACGCGCTGATCGAGAAAGACAAACGCGCCCGCTAGCAGCCGCCTTCGGCGTGAGCCTCATCTCGGGGTTCTTCATGGGAGCGCAAGCGAACGGCCAGGACTACGCCGGGCAACGCGAGCGTCTGCTGGCCGAGGTCGATGCGATGTACGCCGAGACGCAGCCGCAGACCGGTCTTGCACGCATGTCAGCGCCGGTGCGCCAGGCGCTCGCCAAAGTGCCGCGCGAGCGCTTCGTTCCGGCCGGCCAGAGAGACCTTGCATACCGCAACCAGCCGCTGTCGATCGGCAACGGCCAGACCATCTCGCAACCCTACATCGTCGCGCTCTCTACCGATCTCCTGCAGCCGCAGCCTGAGCACGTGGTGCTGGAGGTGGGCAGCGGGTCCGGCTACCAGGCGGCGATGCTCGCCGAGATCGTGAAGCAGGTGTACACCATCGAGCTCATCGAAGAGCTCGGGCGCAGCGCTGCCGCTCGCCTGGCGCAGCTCGGCTATCGCAACGTGGAGGCGCGCATCGGCGACGGCTATGCCGGCTGGCCTGAGAAAGCGCCATTCGACGGCATCGTGGTGACGGCCGCTGCACCGAGGATCCCGCCTGCGCTGGTGGCGCAACTGAAGCCAGGCGGGCGCATGGTGATTCCGGTGGGCGGCGACGGCTGGGTGCAGCACCTGAAGCTCGTGACGAAGCGCGCCGACGGCGGCTACGACGAGCGCGACCTGCTTCCGGTGCGCTTCGTGCCGCTCGTGCCTAAAAGCGGCGGATAAGCGTCATCGTGTCGCCGTCCCGGCGCATGTCGAGGCGGTTGAGGAAGCTCATGCCGAGCAGCCCGACTCCCATGCCCTGCTCGACCACGACGCCGTCGACATCGTGCAACTCGATACCGCCGACGCGCACCTTGTCCAGCTTGACGAGATAGCCGGCGGTCGTGCCGTTGGCGGTCTGCATCGTGCGGCGTGCACCTTTGCGCCAGTCAATGCCAAGGCGTGAGGCGTCCGCGGCCGAGAGCACGACCGCCGAGGCACCCGTATCGACAACGAAGCGCATCGGGATGTTGTTGACCGCGGCTTCGGCGAAGAAGTGGCCGCGCGGGTCCGCCGCCAGCGTGACGCTCTCGCGGCTCGAGGCGAGCGCCTCAGTGCTGCGGTAGTGCTGGCCGAGGGTCAGCTCGCGACGCTTGCCGTCCATCTCGACCGTCGCATGCTCGCGTGTCACGGCGATGACCGTCACGCCGCTCCAGGTGTGCCCGACCTTCACGGTCTTGGGCTCGCCGCCGGCGATCGCCAGCACCGCCGCCTTGTCGCCGATCACGCCAATGAGCGCGATATCGTCGCTCGCGGCGATCGCCGCTGCGCTGACCAAGAGCGAAAGGCAAATAAAATGGCGCATCGATGAAACCGGTCGCAATTTTTAGAGCTTCTCCGACCGAAGGGCCAGGATATTTTGCCACCTATCTCGAGCGCCGCTCGATTCCGTGGCAGCTGGTCGAGCTCGATGCCGGGGAACGCGTGCCGCGCGATGCCCGCAAATACTCAGGCCTCGTGTTCATGGGCGGGCCGATGAGCGTGAACGATGACCTGCCGTGGATCGCGCCGACGCTCGAGCTCGCGCGCGACGCGGTGAGGAAGGACGTGCCGCTCCTCGGCCATTGCCTGGGCGGGCAGCTCATCTCCAAGGCGCTCGGCGGCAAGGTGAGCGCCGCGCCGGTCAAGGAAATTGGCTGGGGCGAGGTGCGCGTCGCGGACAACGAAGTGGCGCGCGAATGGCTCGGCGATGTGCAGGCGTTCCTGTCGTTTCATTGGCACGGCGAAACCTTCACGATTCCGCCAGGGGCGACGCGGGTGATGGAGAATCCGCACTGCGCGAACCAGGGGTTCGCCCTCGGCAAGCATTTCGCCATGCAATGCCATGTCGAGATGACCGAGGCGCTCGTGGCGAGCTGGCTCGCGAGCGGAGCGGACGAAATTGCCGCCAGCCGCAAGAGCGCCGCGGTGCAGGGGCCCGACGAGATCACGCGTGACCTCACGCCGCGCCTTGCGGCGCTCCACGAGGTGGCGAACCGCATCTACGACCGCTGGACGGACGGGCTCCCGCGCGGCTGACGCAGGGGCGCCGCGTGCCTAATCGCGGAAGTTGATGAACTGGAGCGGCAGCTCGGTCACCGACTTTTTCACCAGTTGAATCGCCGCCTGCAGATCGTCTTTCTTCCCGCCTGACACGCGCACTGCGTCGCCCTGGATCGACGCGCTGACCTTCAGCTTGGAATCCTTGACGAGCTTCTGGATCTGCTTGCCTTTTTCCTGCGGCACGCCGACTTTTACCGTGATCGGCCGCTTCACCTTGTCGCCGGAGATCTTCTCGATCGCGCCAGGCTCGAGCGAGCGCACATCGACATTGCGCTTCGCGAGGCGCGCGCGCAGCACGTCGATCACCTGGCCGAGCTTGAATTCGTCGTCGGCGTAGACCGTCAGCAAGAGCTCGTTCTGCTCCACGCGTGCGTCCGAGCCTTTGAAATCAAAGCGATTGGTGATCTCTTTGTTGGTCTGCTCGACGGCGTTCTTCACTTCCTGGCCGTCGACCTGCGAGACGATGTCGAACGAAGGCATGGGATGCAATTTTACGACGCCGTACGGTAAGCTCTTTTTCGGCGAAACCACGGGGAGGACCGGCGGCGATGGAAGAGCAGCGCGCGAACGCAGGCGTGTGCGAGCCGTGTGAGACGGCTGCCGTCTACGGAAAGGTGGAAAAGCCGGCCGAGCGCGAGTTCCGGCCTTATACCTTCTTCAAGATGACCATGAGCACGTGCCCGGAGTGCCTCAAGGTCATCCCGGCGCAGGTCGTGTTCCAGGACAACAAGGTCTACTTCCTCAAGCACTGCCCGCTGCACGGCGCGAGCCGTGCACTGGTCAGCGAGGACGCCGAGTACTACCGCAATGCGTTTTCCTACATCCGCGCCGGCAGCGTGCCGCTGCACTTCTCTACCGCGGTGAAGGAAGGCTGCCCGACCGATTGCGGCCTGTGCCCGGCCCACCAGCAGCACACCTGCCTGCCGATCGTCGAGATCACCGACCACTGCAACCTCGAGTGCCCGATCTGCATCGTCGACAACCAGTACTCGAACCACATGTCGCGCGCGGACTTCCAGGGAATCATCGATCTGATGCTGAAGGCGGAAGGCACGCTCGAGACCATCACGCTCTCGGGCGGCGAGCCAACCTCGCACCCCGAGTTTCTCGAGCTCGTCGACATGGCGACGCGGCCGGAGATCGGCCGCGTCTCGGTGGTGACGAACGGCATCCGCATCGCGCGCTCGCGCGAATTCTGCGAGCAGCTGAAGAAAAAGAACGTCTACGTGATCCTGCAGCTCGACGGCTTTACCGACGAGATCCAGAAGACCATCCGCGGCGTGCCGCTGATGGAGGTGAAATGGAAGGCGCTCGAGCACCTTGCCGAGTTCGGCATCGCCACGCAGGTCGCCTATGTGCCCGCGCGGGGCGTGAACGAGCACCAGCTCGGCGATGCCGTGCGGCTGATGCTGAGCCGCGATCACATCCTGTCGCTCCTCATTCAGCCGGTGGCGCGTACCGGCCATGGCGGCGGCACCTTCCCGGTCGATCCGCTGGACCGCCTCACCATTCCGGGCGTGATCCGCGCGATCGACGAGCAGACCCAGGGCCAGGTGGCGCGCGAGGACTTCATCCCGCTGCCGTGCTCGCATCCGCTGTGCGTCTCGCTCACCTATCTGCTGAAGATGGATGACGGCAGCTATCTGCCGTTCCCGCGCTTCGTCGACATGAGGAAGCACCTCGACCTCTTCCAGCAGACTGCGACGCTCGAGCCCGGGCCGAAGACCGAGAGCGCGCTGCAGGAGTCGATCGCCGATTTGTGGAGCGCCTCGGGCGAGATCCCGAACAGCGAAAAGATCATCAAGGCGCTGCGCCGTGCGCTCCTCGAGATGTTCCCCAGCCGGCAGGTCAGCCGGCAGGACCTGATCCGCATCGCCGAGCGCCAGGCGAAGACCATCTTCATTCACCACTACATGGACCGGCACGACTTCGATCTCGAGCGCCTGATGAAGTGCTGTCACCACTACCCGCAGATCGACGGCCGCATCGTGCCCGCCTGCGGCTTCAACATGTTCCACCGCGGCGCGGCCAAGGGGCCCGGCACGCCGGTGCCGTTCTTCGGCAAAGGCGCCTTCAAGCATTGATCCCCGCCGCCGGGCAGGAGGCGTATCGGCTGCACCCTGCAGTGGCGCAGTACGCGCGCCACGTCAACCCGGCTTTCATCGAGCTGCTGAACGTCCTCGGCTACGGGCGCCTTTACTCGCGGGCGCTCGACGTCTGGGTGTGGGATCACGCCGGAACCAAGTACCTCGACTGCCTCGCCGGCTTCGGCAGCATCAACCTCGGGCACAACCACCCACGCCTCGCCGCGCGCCTGAGCGCTTTTCTGCAGGCGGAAGCGCCGAACCATTTCCACATCGGTCCCTCGCCCTACATGGCCGCGCTCGCCGCGCAGCTCGCGACGGATGAGCTGGAGGTCACGCTCTTCTGCAACAGCGGCGCCGAGGCGGTTGAAGCCGCACTGAAGCTCGCGCGCGCGGCCACTGGCCGCCGCAAGTTCGTCTATTGCTCCGGCGGCTATCACGGCACGACTCTCGGCGCCCTTGGCGTCATGGGCGACGAGCGCAAGCGCGCCGCCTTCGTGCCCGACAGCGAACACATCGAGGTGCCCTTCGGCGACCTCAGTGCTTTAAAGCATGTGCTCGGCCGCGACGTCGCCGCGTTCATCGCCGAGCCGATCCAGGGCGAAGGCGGCGTACGCGTGCCGCCCGCGGGCTACCTCGAGGAAGCGAAGGCGCTCTGCCGCCGGCACGGCGTGCTCTTCATCCTCGACGAAGTACAGACCGGCATCGGACGCACCGGCACGCTTTACGCGGAGATCATTCCGGACGTGCGCGTGCTCGCCAAGGCGCTCGGCGGCGGCATCGCGTCGATCGGCGCGGCGCTGACGACTCGCGAGCTGCATCGCAAAGCCTATGGATCGATGGCGCGCTTCGACTGGCACAGCTCCACCTTCGGCGGCAACAGCTTCGCTTGTGTGGCGGCGAGCGAGACGCTGCGCATCGTGGACCATGAGAAGCTCGCCGCCAACGCGGCCGCCCGCGGCGCTCAGCTCATTTCCGGTTTGCGGGAGAGGCTCGCCGATCATCCCTACATCCGCGACATCCGCGGCTGCGGGCTGCTGGTCGGCGTCGAAATCGGCCCGGCGGACAACGGCTGGCTCGGGGGCCTTGCATCGAAGAAGGTGTTCGGCCACTGGGTATCGCTCAAGCTCCTCGAGCGCGGCATCATTTGCCAGCCGGCCGCGCTGCGCTGGGACGTGCTGAAGATCGAGCCGCCCCTCAGCATTCGCGAAGCCGAAGTTTCGCATTTCGTCGAAACCCTCGCGGCGATCTTCGCCGACTATCGCAACCTGCCGGCGCTCGTCGCCGACGTGGCGAAGCGCCTGGCGAGGCTTGGATGACGCACGAGCTGCGCTTCGCGCTCGGCATCCTGCGCCGGCGGCCGTTCCAGTGTCTCGTGCAGGTCACCAACCGCTGCAACATGCAGTGCAGCTTCTGCGACTTCTGGCCCAACGGCGTGCCCTCGCGCGAGGAGCTGACGCTCGCCGACTTCCAGCGCATTGCGGGCGAACTCGCAGAGCTGGGCTGCTTCCTCGTCTCGGTCGAGGGCGGCGAGCCATTCGTGCGCCCGGATCTTGTCGACATCGTGCGCGCCTTTGCCGCGCGCCACCTGCCGCTTCTCTATACCAACGGCTGGTATGTCGATGAAGCAAAGGCGCGCGCGCTGTTCGACGCCGGGCTGACGCAAGTCGGCGTGTCGATCGACTTCCCGGACGCCAGGCGGCACGACGCCAAGCGCGGCTGGCCGCGCGCTTTCGAGCAAGCGCGCCGCGCCATAGCGACGCTGCGCGATGCCGCGCCGCATGGCGGCAAGCAGGTACACGTCATGACCGTCCTCGTGCAGGACAACCAGGAAGACCTCGAGGCGCTGCTGCAATTGAGCAAATCGCTTGGCGTGGGCCATTGCTTCACGCTGCTTTCCGCGACGGGTTTCCGCCGCGGCCATCGGGATTGCTTGCCGACGCGATCGCTCTCTCGCGAGCTCGGCGAAGCGTGGCAGCGGCATCCGCACATGAGGATGTTCCGCGACTACCTCGGTCGCATCGACGCCTTCCGCGAGGGCGGCGACATGCCGCGCTGTCGCGCCGGCGTGCAGAGCTTCAACATCGACCATGTCGGCAATGTCGCGCCGTGCATCGAGAAGATTGACCGCCCGGCCGGCAATGTGCGCGGCGAGCGGCTGCGCGACATCGTGGCGCGCATGCGCGAGCTGCCCGAGGTGGCCGGCTGCCAAGATTGCTGGACGCTCTGTCGCGGCTTCGGCCAGGTGATGGGGCAGGGCGGCGGCGTGAAAGCATGGAGCGATCTCGCGCTGCGCATGAGGTCGCACTGATGTGGTTCAACGGCTTCATCGTCGTCGTCGACAAGGCGCTCGAGGCCCTCGGCGAGCCGCTGGTGCAGCGCCACCGCGACGCGATCCTGATGGGCGCGTTCCGCGAGGACGTCTGCTTCCTCGGGCGCAGCGGCAGGGTGATTCCGAGCGCGTCGATGACGCATTTCCTGCGGCCGGGATGGCCCGGCGGATTCATTCCATTCGTCTGGCAGGACGCCGCGCAGCGCGCGCGCATGTTCTTCGATCGCGCCGTACGCGAGCAGCGGCAGGGCCGCCAGGCCTCGGCGTTCGTGCAGCTTGGGCGCGCCGCGCATCCGCTCATCGACATGGCGTGCCCGGTGCACGCGCAGGGCGTGGCGCACAAGTCCGATCCGTTCGAGTGGAACGTCGAGGCGATGGCCGCAGAATTGCGCCGGCTGCCGGCCGAGCCATTTGCTTCAAAAAATAATGTAGAAGCCATCGTGCGCGGCCTGGCAGCGTTCGGCCAGCGCTATGCCGCCGATAAGACCACGAGCCCCTGGGGCCGCGTGATGCGCCGCATGGGACTGCGCAAGCCGATGCGCAAAGCCGAGGTGCGCGAGCAGGCGCGTATTCTGATTCCCCGAGCGGCGGGAGCTGCCGCGCAGCTCTTCAAGCTGTTCCTGCAAGAGGTGCGACCGTTGAGCGAGGCTGACCCGTCGCCCACGCCGCACCTCGAGATGTCGCCGGCGGGACTGCGCACCTGGCTCGCGCAGCTCGAGCAGTTCTGCGCCCGGCACGGCGGCGCGCGCCATTACGCCGACATGCTCGAGCTGCTCGCGCGGTGCCGCGCGCCGTCCTGATCGTGGGCGCCGGGCCGAGCGGTCTCGCCACCGCCGCGTGCCTCAAGCAGCGCGGCGTGCACGCCGATCTGCTCGACCGTCACGGCGTGCCGGGCGGCGCCTACCGTCGCATCTACGACGGCATCACGCTCGCCTCGCCGACGTGCTATGCGGCGCTGCCGGGACTCGCACCGAAGGCGGGCGAGTACATCACGGTGCCGCAATATCGGGCCTACCTCGACGATTACGCCGCGCACCACGATCTGCACGTTCGCAAGGCGACGGTCAACCAGTTGCGGCGCGAAGCCGACGGCTGGCATGCGCACTTCGACGGCGAAGCGCAGCGTTATGACGCCGTGGTGGCAGCCACCGGCATGTTCGACTTTCCGCGACGGCCACAGCTCGATGGCAACGTGGCGCTGCCGGTCCTGCATGCGGCCCAATGGCGTGGACCGGCGGCACTCAGCGGGCCGCGTGTGCTCATCATCGGCGGCGCGACCAGTGCGATCGAGATCGCGGAAGAGTGTGCGCGCGCTGGCCTGCGCCCGACTTTGAGCGTGCGCGGCAGGCTGAAGATCGCGCCGCAGAGGCTGCTCGGGCGCGATCTGCATCACTACATCGTCGGGCCGCTCAAGTGGCTGCCGCGTGCGCTGGCGCGCGCTTATTGCGCCGGCCGGCAGAGTCTGCCGGGCACCGATCTCGGGTTCCGCGACTGGCAGCGGCGCGGCGCGATCACGCTGCGCGGCGCGCTGACGCGCAGCGAGGGGCGCCGCGTGCGCTTTGCCGATGGCGCGAGCGAGGAATTCGACGTCATCATCGCGGCCACCGGATATCGCTTCGAGCGCCCATATCTGCCGGCGGACGCAAAGGCGCCGGGCCTTTACCTCGTCGGTGCCGCGTGCGCGCACAGCCTGGCGAGCGAGTTCCTTTACGGCATCGCGGACGATGCGCAAAAGGTGGCGCGGTGCCTAAGCTGAGCAAGCTCCTCGTCTGGGGTGTGCTGCTCGCTGCAACCGTGGCTGCGGCCATTTGGGCAGTGGGCTATTTCGCCGGTGGCTATCGCAACTTCGGCGCGCTGTCGGCGCGGCTCGACGGTCGGCATTGGGCGCTGCTCGCCGCGACGACCGCACTGTTCTATCTCCTGGACTATGCCCGGCTCTACACGCTGTTTCGCCTGCTCGGCGTGCGCATCCCGCTCGGCACCGGTCTGCAACTTACCTGCGTGAGCTACTTCGTCTCGAGCCTCACGCCGACCGCCGAGCTCAACATCCCGGCGATGATTTTCATGCTGCGGCAGAAGGCGATCCCGGCGTCGGGCACCGCCGCCGTGGCGATCGTGAAGACGATGTACATGACCGCCTGGGTATGCGTCTTCGGCCTCGGAACGCTGCTCTGGCGCGCCGACGTGGTACTGCCGCCGGCGGTAGCGGGCAACGTGCTCCTGCTCACTGGCCCGGCAATTCTTCTGCTGCTTGCTTTCCTGCTCGTCATCGTGTTTCCAGAGCAGGTCTTGGGCTGGACGTCGATCGGCTTCATCCGGCGCTGTGCCGCCGCCATCTCGCAAATCGGCAAGTCGCCGGCGCCGAGCCATCTCGCGAGCCACGCCGCGTGCATCGCGTTCGTACTGGTCTATGTCTTTATCGGTGCCGTGGTCTGCCATGGACTCGGTATCGCGCTCGACGCGGGCAAGGCGCTGACCGTCTTCAGCAACAGCCTGATGGTTTCGTATCTCGCACCGGTGCCGGGCTCGATCGGCGTTACCGAAGTGGCGACGAGCTATCTCATCGACCCGCAAATGACCGAGCGCGGCATGGTCGCGGCGACGCTGCTGCGCTTTCTTTGCTGGTACAGCGTGGCGGTCCCGGGGCTGCTCTTTCTGCTGAACGCGGTGCGGGTAGAAGGGTTGCGCCGGTGCTGAAAGGCAAGCGCGCTCTGGTCACCGGTGGCTCGCGCGGACTCGGCCGCGCAATCTGTGCGGTGTTAGCCGAATACGGCGCCGACGTGGCGTTCAACTATTCCGGCGATCAGGAAGGCGCCGAGGCGACCCTGCAGGCGATCCGCGCCCGCGAGCGGCGGGCCCGCGCCTTTCGTGCCTCGGTGCTCGACGAACCCGCCCTCAACGCCATGGTGAAGAACATCGAGGGCGATTGGGGCGGCATCGACATCCTGGTGAACAATGCGGGCGTCAGCCAGCCGCTGCCGTTGCCGCTGATGGAGGAGTCGGACTGGGACCTGGTGATGGACGTGAATGTGAAGGGCCAGTTCCTCGTCTCGCGCGCCGTGCTGCGCGGCATGATCCGCCGGCGCGCGGGCGCGCTGCTCAACATCGGCTCGCTCGCCGGGCTGCGGCTGATCGAGGCGCCGGTGCATTACGCCGCGAGCAAGGCGGCGATCAAGGGCTTCACGCAGGCGCTCGCCAAGGAAGTGGCGCGCTACCAGATCCGGGTCAACTGTCTGGCGCCAGGGCTGCTGGAGGAAGGCGTCGGCCAGAGCCTGCCCGAGCACCGCATGAAGGAATATCTGCGGCACGTCTCGCTGCGGCGGCTCGGCACGCTTGACGAGGTGGCGCGCTTCGCCGCCTTCCTGGTCTCCGATCGCAACAGCTACATGAACGGTGAGACCATCGTCATGGACGGCGCACTGTGACCGTCAAGGCCTTCGCCAGCTACGTGAATCCGCCGCTCGCGAAGTTCCTCGCGCTCTCGGGCCGCGCGCAGCGCTTCGTGCGCGCGCAGGGGTGCACCGTCGAGACCGACGAAGGCGAGCGCTACGCCGACTGGATCGCGGGCTTCGGCAGCCTCAATCTCGGCCATAACCCGCCGGCGCTGCTCGAGGCGATGAAGCGCCATCTCGATGCCGGCGCACCGAATCTGTACGTCGAGGCGCTCAATCCTCACGCCGGACGGCTGGCGGAGCGGCTGGTGCACGCCGCGGGCGACACGTTCGGCACCTGCTATTTCGCTAACAGCGGCGCCGAAGCCGTCGAAGCCGCCATCAAGCTCGCGATCGCCGCGACCGGGCGCCGCGGCATCGTGTACTGCCAGGGCGCGTACCACGGTACGACGCTCGGCGCGCTCTCCATGATGGCGCGCGGTGACTATCGCCGGCCGTTCGAGCCGCTGCTCACGCAGTTCTGCGAGGTTGCGTTCGCCGATCTCGGCGCGCTCGCAGCCGCGCTCGAGGCGAAGCCCGCAGCGTTGGTCGTCGAGCCGATCCAGGTGGAAAGCGGCGTACGCATGCTCGATGCCGGTTTTCTCGCGGCGGCCCATGATCTCTGCCGCGCGCACGGCACACTTCTCGTGCTGGACGAAGTGCAGACCGGCATGGGTCGCACCGGGCGCCTGTTCGCCTTCCAGCATGACGACGTAGCGCCGGACATTTTGGTGCTCGCGAAGTCGCTCGGCGGCGGGCTGATGCCGCTCGGCGCGATGGTGGCGGGCAAGGGCCTTTTCGAGCGCGCCTACGGCGACCCACTGCGTTGCGAGATCCACAATGCCACCTTCAGCGGCAACGCGCTCGCCTGCTGCGCCGGATATGAAACGCTCGCGGCGCTGCAGGCGCCGGGATTCCTCGCGCAGGTTGTCGAGCGCGGCCGGCAGCTATACGACCTCTTGCAGACCAGGCTGGCCGGGCATCCGTTGGTCGCACGCATCGCGGTCCAGGGACTAATTGGCGGCGTGACACTGAAAGAAAGCGCCCACCCGTGGTTCTCATGGGCGCATTGGGGTGTCGACGAGCTATGCGGTCGGCCCGCGACCGGCCCGCTGCTCGTGCACCGGATGCTGAGGCGTAAATTTCTCATGCAGGTATGCGGCCACGACTGGAGCACGCTGCGCATCGAGCCGCCCCTCATCGTGAGCGAGACAGAGTGCCGCAGGTTTGTCGCGGCGCTGGCCGAGGAGCTCGACTGGATCCACCGCCATGGCTAAAGGCAAACGTTGCTTGGTGCTGGGTGGCTCCGGCTACGTCGGCGGCCACGTCTGCCAGCTGCTTCTCGAGCGCGGGGCACGCGTCGCCTTTACGTTTTGGCGCAATGAAGCGCGCCACTCCGGTGCGCTCGGCCTGCGCGTCGATCTGCGCGATTTCGCGGCGACTGAAGAAGTCGTGGCGCAAGCGACGGACCGGCTGGGCGGACTTGACGCGCTAATACAGTGCGCCGGCACGGCCGGCGATCCGGCGCTATACCAGGGTGGCGACGTGGACAAGCTGCAGGGCATCAGCGAAGCGGGCTGGGACGAGATGATGGCGATAACCGCCAAGAGCACGTTTGCCGCGTGCCGGGCCGCGGCGCGCGTGATGGCGCAACGAGGCGGGCAGATCGTGCTCGTCGGCTCCATGGACGGCGTCAAAACCGTGCCGGCGCCGATTCACTATGCGGCGGGCAAAGGCGCACTGCGCGCCATGGTGCAGGCACTGGCGAAGGAGCTCGGCCCCAAGGGCATTCTCGTCAACATGGTGGCGCCCGGCATCCTCGACGGCGGGCTGGCGAAGCTGCTGGCGGACGAGCTCCTGCAGGAGTACCTGAAGCATTCGTCGCTCAAGCGAACCGGCACGGCGCGCGAAATCGCGGAGCTCGTCGCTTGGCTCGCGCTCGAGAACAGCTACTTGTCCGGACAATCGATCGTGCTGGATGGTGGCCTGTGACGCGCGCATTCCCGGCGCTCGGCATCGTGCCGCTCGCGCTCTTCGGTACCTACGCGGCCGTCGCGGCGCAGCGCGGGCGCGCTGCGGATGCGTTGTGGATGTGCCACGTAGCGAACCTGCTGCTGGCGATCGGCATGTTTGCATGCTCGCCACGCATCGTCGGCATCGCCTTGCTGTGGATCGCGATCGGCATCCCGCTGTGGGCCATGGACGCGTGGCTAAATC
Organism: Burkholderiales bacterium; assembly: GCA_035652275.1. Lineage (GTDB taxonomy): Bacteria > Pseudomonadota > Gammaproteobacteria > Burkholderiales > SG8-39 > SCGC-AG-212-J23. The sequence continues at coordinate 20,018 of DASREB010000211.1, read as the reverse complement.
GCACACTGGCGCCAGTTTCGCTCGCCTCGCATCTCGGCGGCCTTGCGGTGGGGATATACGCGGCATCGCGCCTGCGGCTAAGCTCCAATCCTTGGCTTGGGGCATTGGCGCTGTTCATTGCGCTCCAGCAGGTCTGCCGCTGGTGGACGCCGCCGGCGCTGAACGTGAACCTGGCGCATGCCGCGTACACCGGGTGGGAGGGTGTCTTCGGCAGCTATGCGATGTATTGGCTCGCCACGACGCTCGCGGCCGGCGCATGCCTCTGGGCGCTCGGACGCCTGCTCGTGATTCGGTCAGAGAGGGGAGGACATGACGACAAGCGTTAGCGCCAAGCCCGCGGCCAGGCTGCTCAGTCGCACGAGCAGCCTGTGCATCGCCTGCAAGCAAGGTATCCCCGCCGAGATCGTCGAGCTCGAGGGCCGCGTGCTGATGCGCAAGCGCTGCCCGCGCCACGGGCCGCAGGAAGTGATGCTTGCCTCGGATGCCGCCTGGTATCACCGCACGCTCGCGTACGGCGCGCTGCTCAAGGCGCCGCGCCAAGTGAAGAACGAGGTGAAAACCGGTTGCCCGTACGACTGCGGCGCCTGCAGGAGCCACCAGCAGTCGGTCTATCTGCCGGTGATCCCGATTACCAGCGCCTGCAACCTCGACTGTCCGATCTGCTACACGATCAACAAGAACGAGGGCGCGTTCCACATGTCGCTGGACGAGTTCGCGCGCACGCTGGACGTGATCCGGCGTAACGACCCCGACATGAAGATCATCAACCTGACGGGTGGCGAGCCGACGCGGCATCCGCAGCTAACCAAGATCGTGCGGCTGTGTCACGAGGCGGGTATTCACCGCGTCACTATCAGTACGCACGGCCTCACCTTCCTGCACGACGAGGCGATGCTGCAGGAGCTCGCCGAGCTGCGCGCGCGCATGGTGCTGTCGTTCGACTCCTTCGACGACAAGGTCAACATGCGCATGATCGGCGCCAACTGCGCAAGCGCCAAGCTGCGCGTGCTCGACCAGTTCGCGAAGTACAACGTCGACACGACCCTTATCCCGGTGATTGCCCTCGGCGTCAACGACCACGAGCTCGGCCGCCTGGTCGAGCTGGTGCTCGGGCGCGAGCACATCCGCAGCCTCGAGATCCACACCATGACCTTCACCGGCCAGGGCGGCACCGGCTTCGATGCGCGCTCGCGCATTACCCCGCCCGACGTCTTGCGCGCCATCGAGGCGTCGACTGAAGGGCGCATTCGCGTGGACGATTTCGTGCCCTCGCCCTGCGCGCATCCGCTCTGCTACCAAACCTGCTACCTGCTCGAAACGAACAGCGGCGACCATGTGCCGTTCGCGCGGTTCATGACCAAGGAGAACATCCGCGAGCTCCTTGCCGACAATCTCTACATCGAGCCCGGCGAGAAGATGGAGCGCGTGCTGCAGGGCGTGATCGGCGACCTGTGGGCGCTGGAAATTCCGTCCGACACCGCGACGCAGGTCCTCGCCACGCTGAAACGACTCATCCAGGAGCTTTTCCCGTCCCGGCCGCTGCCCTACGCCGAGCAGCAGATCCGCGCCGAGCGCGCCTCGAAGGCGATTTACCTGCACTCGCACATGGACGAGGGCAACTTCGACACCGACCGCATCCGCCAGTGCTGCGTTGGCGTGCCGTCGGCCGACGGCGGCAACATTCCGACGTGCTCCTACAACATCCTCTACCGCGCTCGCGACTCGCGCTTTTCCGCGGTACCGCAAACGCCGCTCGCCGAATTCCCCGGCGGGCGCAAGGAGTGGTAGCGCGATGCGCTTCTACTGCGTCGATCGCGTGTTGGAGGTGCGCCGCGGCGAGTTCGTGCGCGGCGTCAAGAACGTCGCGCTGAGCGACGACGTTTTCAACGAGCACTTCCCCGACAACCCGCTTTATCCCGGTACGCTGATCGTCGAGGCGCTCGCGCAAGTCGGCGGCTTCCTGGTCGAATGCAGCATGCGCCACGGCGCCGCCGACCTGCGGCGCGCGGTGCTCGCGCAGATCGACAAGGCGAAGTTCCACCAGCCGTGCCGTCCCGGCGACCAGATCGAGCTCGGCTGCTCGCTCGTCTCCACCCTCGAGGGTGCGGCGCGCGTCGAGGGCGAGGCGCGCGTGCGGGGTGGACTCGCCGCCGCTGCAACGCTCACCTTCAGGCTGGTGGAGGTCGCCTCGGAGGCCGTGCACGCGCAGCGCCGGCAGCTCTACCGCTTATGGACGCAAGATCTGAACCTCGGCTTCGCGATCCCCTGATCGCTACCGGCGTCGGCGCTTGCGTGCTGCGGGCGGGAGCCGGGGTGCAGGACGAAGTCCTGCCCTGGCTCAAGTCGCGCAAGATGCGCAAGTACATGGGAAAGCAGGATGAGCTCGCGCTGATTGCCGCCGGACGGGCGCTCGCCAATGCCAAGGTGGAGATCGAAGACGGTTCGCGGATCGGCGTCTACCTTTGCGTCGGTTACATCCCCTTCGAGCGCGCCGATATCGACGCCATCACCGCCGGCTCGTTGCGCGACGGGCAATTCTCCATGGCGGAGTTTTCGACGGTCGGCATCGAGCAGGTAAATCCGCTCCTCACGTTCCGCTGCCTGCCCAACATGCCGGCGTTCCACGTCTCGCTGAACCTCGGGCTGCGCGGCCCGTACTACGTCACTTACCCAGGCATCGGCCAGTTTTATCTCGCGCTCGAGGCCGCCGCGGGCGCGCTCCTCGCCGGCGAGATCGACTATGCGCTGGTCGGCGGCGTGGCCGACCAGCGCAATTTCCTGGTCGAGTACCACTACAGCCGCCTGCCGCAGCGCACCGCGCTCGAGCGGCAGGACGCCGCCGCGCTGCTGTGCCTGGAGACCCGCGCCCACGCCGCGGACCGTCGCGCGCCCGCGCGCGCCGAGCTCCTGGATTTGGAGGTCAGCTACGAGCCGCACGATCCCCTGGCGGCGCCGTCATTCGTGTTCGACGACGATGCGCTCGGGCCCGCGTCTCTCGCATGCGCGCTGCAGCAGGCACGAGCCGGGGAATTCACACACCGCGCACGCACGCGCGACGGCTTCCGCGTGCAGAGCCGCTGGAGTGTGGCGTGAAGCGCCGCGTCGCCATCACCGGCCTCGGCGTGGTTTCGCCGCTCGGCAATGATCTGCCGCAGTTCGTCGAGCGCCTGCTCGCCGGCGAGTCGCCCGCGGGCCCGATCACGGTCTTCGACCCTGCGTCACTCATCACGCGCATCGCCGCGCAGGCCGAGACGCCGGAGGTGACCCCGGATCGCAAGGTCGGCTTCGCTTTGGCCGCGGCGCGCGCGGCGATCGAGGATGCGTTCCATCCTGGATCTCATTACCCGGCGGGGAGCGGAGGGCTCAGCTTCGGCATCGGCCTCGAGCTCTTCTCCATGCCCGACATGGTGCGGCTCCTGAACGGCCAGCCGGATACGAGCAAGCATCCGCTGACATTCCTGCAGACGCCGTCGGACCTCTGCCTGCATCTCGTGAGCCGCGAGCACCGCCTCGGCCGGCCGCCGCTCTTGCACGTGTCGGCCTGCGCCGCGTCGACCGACGCCATCGGCGCGGCGTTCCGCATGATCCGCTCGGGCGAGCGCGAATGGATGCTCGCCGGCGGCAGCGACTCGATGATCAACCCGATGGGCGTGGCCGGCTTCTGCAAGATCCAGGCGATGACCTCGCGCAACGACGAGCCCAAGCGCGCCTCGCGGCCGTTCGATCGCGACCGCGACGGTTTCCTCCTCGGCGAGGGTGCCGGCGTGCTGGTGCTCGAGCCGCTGGAGGCGGCGCTCGCGCGCGGCGCGCGCATCTACGGCGAGATCCGCGGCTACGGCTGCTCGTTCGACGCGCATGGCATCAGTGAGCCGCATCCGCAGGCCGAGGGCGCGGTGCTCGCCATGCAGCGCGCGCTCGCCGACGCCGGGGTCAAGCCGACGGAAGTGGGCTATGTCAACGCGCACGCCACGTCGACCCCGAAGAACGACCCAATCGAGACGCTCGGCATCCGGCGCGTCTTTGGCGGGCACGCCGAGCGCCTCAAGGTGAACGCGACGAAATCGATGATCGGCCACCTCATCTCGGCCGCGGGCGCGGTGGAGACCATCGCGCAGCTTGCGTGCGGCGCGCACGGCTGGGTACATCCGACCATCAACCTCGAGAACCCGGACCCGGCGTGCGACCTCGACTATGTGCGCGAGCCGCGCCGCGCGCACCGGCAGGTATTTCTCAAGAACTCGTTCGGCTTCGGCGGCCAGAACGCATCGCTCGTGGTGCAGACGGCATGACGCTCGAGGACGCGATCCGCCTGCGGCGTTCGATCCGGCGCTATGCAGCCGACAAGCCGGCGCGCGAGCTGATCGAGCGGCTCCTCGAGATGGCGGTGTGCGCGCCCTCGGCAAGCAACAAGCAGCCGTGGCGCTTCTTCGTAGTGGATGAGCGCGCCGCGATCGAGCGCATGGCGCAGGCCGTCGAGGCGGCAGTCGAGCGCATCGCGAGCCACATCGAGCCGCGCTTTGGCGATGCGTTCCGCGCCTATGGCGACTACTTCGTGCGCTTCCGCGAGGCGCCAGTCGTGATCGTGGCCGTCTTTCGCGAGCTGGTCGTGCTTTCCAACCTGGTGGACGCGGCGACGTCGGCCGCGGACCGACAGACGATCCGCGTCATGGAATTCAATTCGGGCCTCATCAGCACGTCGCTCGCGCTGCAGAACCTCATGCTCTATGCGCATTCCATCGGTCTCGGCAGCTCCTGCATGACCGGGCCGCTGGTCGCGGCGGGCGCGATTCGCCGCCTGCTCGCCATCCCGGAATCGTGGCACATCGCGGCGTGCGTGCCGGTCGGCTATCCGGCCGAGGCGCCGCAGCCGGTCGGTCGCAAGAGCGTCGACAGCGTGGTGCGCTGGGTCGGCCCGGAGGGCGCATGAGCGCCGATGTGCTCTCCGGCGTGCGCGCGTGCCTGGCGGAAAGCCTGGCCCTGCAGCCGGAGGAGATTCAGCCCGGCTCGCGCCTGATCGAAGACCTCGGCGCCGACTCGCTCGACTTCCTCGACATCCTGTTCGGCCTGGAGCAGCGCTTCGGGCTGAAGCTCCGCAGCATGGACCTCGACGCGCTGCTGCGCGTCGATCTCAGCGCCGACAAGCTGGTCGAGAAGCGCTTTATCCCGCGCGTTGAAATCGACCGCATGGCGCAGTGGCTGCCGGCGCTCGCGGCGACGGCCGAGCGCGACCGCGTCACGCCGCGCATGCTTTACTCCTATCTGACGGTCGAGTCGCTGGTCATCCTTGTCCAGCGCAAGCAAAAAGAAGGTTGACGGCCGTCACGCCGCCCGCCGCGCGCTATGGCGGGGGCTGACCGCGAGGAGCGCCCAGCGCTCGTGGTCCCGCCAGCGGCCCCGAATCTTCAGGTAGCCGGGCGAGTAGCCCTCGCGCCGGAAGCCCAGCCGGCGAATCAGCCTCAGCGATGCCCGATTGCCAGGCTGGATGTTGGCCTCCAGGCGGTGCAGCCGCAGTTCGCGAAAGGCACGCCTGATGACGAGCGCAAGCCCCTCGCGCATTAGCCCTCGACCGTGGTGCGGGGCAAAGGCGTAATAGCCGAGATAGGCGCTGCGTAGCGCCCCGCGCACGATCTCGCTCATTGCGACGACGCCGACGAGCTCGCCCGTACCTCGCAACCGGATGAGGAAGGCGACATGGCTCGGGCTGTGGCTTCGCCGCACAAAGGCGCGATATGCCGCCTCGGTGCTTGGCGGCCGGATCCACGGCGCGTGCAGCTTCCGGCTGCGCTGCACGGCGGCGATGAATTCGGCTGCCGCGCGCGCGCTCGGAGGCTCGAGTCGCACGCGCGCTGGCACTTCAGCGCAGGTTCAACCGCTGCAGCTCCTCGATCCAGCGCAGCGTGGTGCCGCGGATCCATTCGAGGTCGGCATCGCCGGCGTAGCTGGTGTAGATCGCGAGGTTGAGCGGCTTGCCGCGCAGGAGCATCAGCGTCATCGACGAGAGCAGGTAGCGCGCCTCGTGCGAGCGCGGCGCATCGGGCAGCCGCGCGCCCTGCAGCACCGCCGTCACGTCCTGGTCTTTGCGCAGCTCGGCCAGCAGTCCCGGCCGTCCGCGCGGTTGGGCATCAAGGTATTGGCGCACTTCCACCGACCGCGGCGCGGGCTTGCCAAGCTCGCGCAGCGAGTCGGCGACCAGCGCGTGGAAGGCCGCGAGCGTGGTGCGCGCGTCCTCGAGATTTTTCGGCGTCACCACGATCACGTAGCGGCGCAGCTCGAGCGAATCGCCGAGGCTGAAGCGGCGCACATCGGCGTCTTCGAGCGCGAAGAGCAGGATGCGGTTGGAAGGCGAGGTGAGCGACTCGGCGAGCTCAAAAAGCCGCGGCGACCCCGTCGCCTGCACGTCGGCGAAACCGGGCGGCGTGTCGAGCGCGAGGCGTGCATCGCCCACCTGCACCGCGAATGGCGCGGCGACGGCATGCATCGCGCAAAGAAGGAGAGCGGCCAGAATGCGCACGCGGCGGATTATGATTGCTTTTTGGCGGAGGCGAGGGTTTGGCGAAGATCCTGAGCAAGTTGCCCACGGGAGAGAAGGTCGGCATCGCCTTCTCGGGCGGCCTCGACACGAGCGCGGCGGTGCATTGGATGCGCGCCAATGGCGCGATCCCGTACGCGTATACCGCGAATCTCGGGCAGCCGGACGAGTCGGACTACGATGCGATCCCGCGCAAGGCGCTCGGCTACGGCGCCGAGAAGGCGCGGCTCGTCGAGTGCCGGCCGCAGCTCGTCGCCGAGGGCATCGCCGCCATCCAGTGCGGGGCTTTCCACATCTCGACGGCGGGCGCGATCTACTACAACACCACGCCGCTCGGCCGTGCCGTCACCGGCACCATGCTGGTCGTCGCCATGCGCGAGGACGGCGTCGACATCTGGAGCGACGGCAGCACCTACAAAGGCAACGATATCGAGCGCTTCTACCGCTACGGGCTGCTGGCGAACCCGGCGTTGCGCATCTACAAGCCCTGGCTCGACCAGCGCTTCATCGACGAGCTCGGTGGTCGCAAGGAGATGTCCGAATATCTCGCCGGCGCCGGCCTCGAGTACAAGATGAGCACCGACAAGGCGTACTCTACCGATTCCAACATCCTCGGCGCGACGCACGAGGCGAAGGACCTCGAGTTCCTCGACAAGGGCATCGCGATCGTCAAGCCGATCATGGGAGTCGCCTTCTGGCGCGAGGACGTGGCGATCAAACCAGAGCGCGTCAGCGTGCGCTTCGAGGACGGCCGGCCGGCGGCGCTCAATGGGCAGCGCTTCAAGGACGCAGTGGCGCTCTTTAGCGAAGCGAACGCCATCGGCGGTCGCCACGGGCTCGGCATGTCGGACCAGATCGAGAACCGCATCATCGAGGCGAAAAGCCGCGGCATCTACGAAGCGCCGGGCATGGCGCTGCTGCACATCGCCTACGAGCGCCTGGTCACCGGCATCCACAACGAGGACACCGTCGAGCAGTACCGGCTGAACGGCCGCCGGCTCGGGCGGCTGCTCTACCAAGGACGCTGGTTCGATCCGCAAGCGATGATGCTGCGCGAGAGCGCACAGCGCTGGGTGGCAAGCGCGGTCACCGGCGAGGTGACGCTCGAGCTGCGGCGTGGCAACGACTACTCGATCGTCGATACGCGCAGTCCGAACCTCACGTACCAGCCCGAGCGCCTGACGATGGAAAAGGGCAAGCAGTTCTTCACCCCGGGCGACCGCATCGGGCAGCTGACGATGCGCGATCTCGACATCAGCGATACGCGCGACAAGCTGAGGCTCTACGGCGAGGCCGGCCTGCTCGGCGATTCCGCGGCCGGCGGCGTGCCGCTCCTCGGCCCGGAAAAGAAAAAGCCGCGCTAAAGGCGCTGCGCGAGGAAACGCAGCAGCTTCGGCGCAAGGAAGCCGTTGGGATTGGTGTCGTCCACCGGGTCCCAGACCCAGAAGTGCGGCGCGCCTTCCATCGGCACCGGCCGCACGAAGTAGCCCGCTTGCTTCAGCGCTAACAGGAACGCCTCCGACTGGGTGGTGCGCTCGACGATGTCGTCGCGCGTGCCCCAGACGACCAGGAACGAGGTGGCGTTGTTCTTCGCCGAGACGTAGGAGAGCGGCGAGGCGTCGAAGTAGGGGCGCTTGTCGTCAATCGCGCTCACGCCGAGGAATTTCTCGACGATCGAGTCGCGCGGCCGGTGCTCGAGATCGTGCAGCCACTGCTGATACATGTCGAACACGCCGTAGATCGGAATCGCCACCTTCACCTTGGTGCTTTGGCCGCTGTACGGGTCGCTCTTGTAGGCGCCAGCGAAGGCCGGATTGTCACCGGCGAGCGCGACGAGCGCGGCGAGATGGCCACCCGCCGAATCGCCCATCACCCCGATGCGATCCGGGTTGATGCGCAGCTCGCCCGCTCGCCCCTTCAGGAACTGGATGGCAGCGCGCACATCGTGCAGCGCCTCGGGGTAGGTTTTCTGACCGGGCTTCGACAGCCGGTAGCCGATGGCGAAGACGCCGTAGCCGCGGGCCGCCAGATACGGGCCCCAGTATTGATATCCAAACGGACCGCCCGCCTGCCAGCCGCCGCCGTGGATGGCGACGATCGCGGGATGGGCGCCTGCGGCCTTGGGCAGGTAAAGGTCACCCGTGAGCCGCATGCCGTCGTGCGTCGCCTATTCGATGCCTTTGCGAACCTCCGGCTCGGTCTGCGCGAGCGCGAACGGTGCGATGAGGAAGAGCAGCCAGGAAATCCAGCGATGCACTCGCATCATGCGGTCCCCGTTGGTGGTTTACCTGCCGACGGCGAGCTTAATCCCGAAACCGAGCAGCATCAGGTCTGCACTTTGCCGAGGAGCAGGAATTCGAGCAGCGCCTTCTGCGTGTGCAGGCGGTTTTCCGCCTCGTCCCAGACGACGCTCTGCGGGCCGTCGATCACCTCGGCCGCGACCTCCTCGCCGCGGTGCGCAGGCAGGCAGTGCATGAAGAGGGCGTCCTTCGCCGCCGCCTTCATCATCTCGGCGTCGACCTGCCAGTCCTGGAAGGCGCGCTTTCGCTCCTCGTTCTCGGCCTCGAAGCCCATCGAGGTCCAGACGTCGGTCGTCACCAGGTGCGCGCCGCGCGCCGCGGCCATCGGATCGGTGTGGGTCTCGGCGTTGCGGTTGAGGCGCTCGGGCTCGACCTCGTAGCCCGGCGGCGTGGAAATATTCAGCTTGAAGTCGAAGATCGCCGCCGCGTGCAGCCAGGTATTGCAGACGTTGTTCGAGTCGCCGATCCAGGCCACCGTGCGGCCGCGGAGCGCGCCGCGGTGCTCGATGTACGTATAGAGGTCGGCGAGGATCTGGCACGGGTGGTATTCGTCCGTCAGGCCATTGATCACCGGCACGCGCGAATTGCGCGCGAAGCGCTCGATGATGTCCTGCTCGAAGGTGCGCACCATGATGATGTCGCACATGCGCGAGATGACCTGCGCGGCGTCCTCGACCGGCTCGCCGCGGCCGAGCTGCGAGTCGCGCGTGTAGAGATAGATCGCCGCGCCGCCGAGCTGGTGCATGCCCGACTCGAACGACATGCGCGTGCGCGTCGAGGGCTTCTCGAAGATCATCGCCAGCGTCCGGTCTTCGAGCGGCCAGTAGCGCTGGTAGCGCTTGAACTTGTCCTTGATCGCCTGGGTCCGCGCGAAGAGGTGCTCGTGCTCCGCGCGTGAGAAGTCCTTGAACTGCAGGAAATGCCTTACCGGCGCCTTCGGCTGCGCCACTTAGGCCGCGACGCGCTTCTCCAGGAAGCGCTTCACGAGCGGCGCGAGCCGCTCCACCACCATGCGGCCTTCCGCTTCGCTCATCACGAGCGGCGGCAGCATCCGCACCACGTTGTCCGCCGTGACGTTGATGACCAGGCCGGCGGCGAGCGCCTCGCGCACGAGCTCGCCGCACGGCCGATCGAGCTCCATGCCGATCATGAGTCCCATGCCGCGCACCTCGCTCACCCCGGCGCCGCCGACGGCGGCCGCGAGGCCGTTGCGGATCACCGCGCCGACGCGCTCGGCGTTGGCGAGCAGGCCCTCCTCCTTGATGGTATCGATCGTCGTGCGCACCGCGGTCATCGCCAATGGATTGCCGCCGAACGTCGTACCGTGGTTGCCGGGCTTGAACACACCGCGCGCGCGGCCGCCGACCACGCAAGCGCCGACCGGCACGCCGGACCCGAGTCCCTTGGCGAGCGGCACGACATCGGGCATGAAGCCCGCGTGCTGGTAGACGAACCATTTGCCGGTGCGGCCGAGGCCGCATTGCACCTCGTCCGACATGAACAGCCACTGCTTGCGCTGGCAAAGCTCGTAGAGCCCGCGCAGGTATTCGAGGCGCGAGACGTTGATGCCGCCTTCGCCCTGGATCGGCTCGATGAAGACCGCGACGACGTTCTTGTTGTGCTCGGCAACGTGGCGCACCGCTTCGAGGTCGTTGAGCGGCACACGCACGAAGCCCGAGACGAGCGGCTCGAAGCCCGCTTGCACCTTGCGGCTGCCGGTAGCGGAAAGCGTAGCGAGCGAGCGCCCGTGGAATGCTTTCTCCATCACCACGATCGCCGGCTCGGCGATGCCGCGCTCGTGTCCATATTTGCGCGCAATCTTGATGGCGCACTCGTTCGCTTCCAGCCCGGAATTGCAGAAGAACACCTCATCGAGGCCGGTAATCTCCGCCACCCGATCTGCGGCGGCCTCCTGGTCCGGGATGCGCCAGAGATTCGAGGTATGGATCACGCCGGAGGCGAGACGTGCGGAGAGCGCGCGGGTGAATTTCGGGTGGCCGTAGCCGAGCGTGTTCACCGCGATGCCGGCAAGCGCGTCGAGGTACTTGTTGCCCTCCTCGTCCCAGAGCCACACGCCTTCGCCGCGCACGAAGGCGACGCTCTGGCGCGCGTAGGTGTTCATAAGGTGCGACATCGCTCGCTCCCTAAATGAAAAACGGCGGCACCGGCCGCCGTTCGGAAAATCCTAGCAGATTTCGCCTAGGAGAGGCGCCTGAGGCCGCGTTCTTCGGCGCTCTTCAGGACCCGGATGCAGGGCAGGTAGGCCTCGTGCACCACGCCGTGCATCTCGAGGCTCTTGTGCGAATGGAGCAGCCGCCCGAGGTACTCGAGGATTTTCGGGGTGATGAGCTGGCCGGGGACGAGCACCGGGATGCCGGGCGGGTAGGGCACGATCTGGTCGGCGCACACCCGCCCGGAGAGCTTGTGGTTGATGCGCTCGCGCTCGTCGAACACCGACAGCAGTTCACCGCCGCAGTAATACGCGTCACGCGGCAGGCAGCGCAGCCGCGTGAAGCCCGGGATCTCGGGCGTCTGTACCAGCTGGCGCGGCGGGTGGCCCTGACGGGCGATGCGCATCAGCGCGTCGTACAGGCGCGAGACCTTGGAGCGCGTCGTGCCGATCGTGAGCAGCAGGGTGAGCGTATTGAAGGTCGATTTCTCGACCTGGATGTTGTAGCGCTCGAAGAGCTCCTTCTGCAGGTCCTCCACCGTGTAGCCGCACCCCGAGATGTCGATCGTCACCTTGGTGGGGTCGAGCCGGATGCCGTCGGAGCGCACCTCGGCCGGCAGCAGGTCTTCCACCTCGAGCACGCGGAAGACGCGCGTCGAGTTGATCAGCTTCCTCACCTCGGCGGCGAGCTCCAGCGTGCGCGAGAGCAGCTTGTAGCCTTCCATCACCGCCTGCTTGCGGGCGATGTCGAGGCTCGCGATGAGCCCGTACTGCGGGCTGGTCGAGGTGTGCATGTTGAAATTCTCGCGGAACAGATGCTCCTTGAAGTCCGGGTCGTTGACGTGAATCATCGACGCCTGCGAGAAGGCGGAGAGCACCTTGTGCGTCGACTGAGTGGCGTAGTCGGCGCCCGCCTCGAGCGCCGTCGGGCGGAAATCGGGATGGAAGCGCGCGAAGCCATACCATGCCTCGTCGACGATCACCTTGATGCCGCGCTTATGCGCTGCCTCGATGATCGGCGGCAGGTCGTAGCGCAGCCCGTCATAGGTGCACGAGGTGATGATCAGCGCCTGCGCATCCGGGTGGTTCTTGATGGCATTGAGCAGCACCTTCTTGGGCACCGGCCCATAGAGGCCGTACTTGCGATTGAGCGAGGAGTCGAGATACACCGGATGCGCGCCGGAGAGCACCACGCCGTGATGCACGCTCTTGTGGCAATTGCGATCGAGGATCAGCTTCTCGCCCGGCGCGAGCAGCGTCTGGAAAATGACCTTGTTGGCGGTTGAGGTGCCGTTGGTGGCGAAGAACGTGCGCTTCGCGCCGAAGGCTTTCGCGGCTTTTGCCTGCGCCTCCGAAATGACGCCCTTAGGCTCCATCAGCGAGTCGAGCATCGGCACCGAAACCGAAAGATCGGCGTCGAACACGTGCTCGCCCATGAAATCGTAGAAGTCGTTCACCCAGGGGCTGCCGCGCAGCGATTCGCCCGAAGAATGGCCCGGCGTGTGCCACTGGTCCTTGGCCATCCACACGTAGTTCTTCAGCTGGTCGTAGAACGGCGTGCGCGCGCGTTCCTGGATTTGCGCGTTGAGGATGCGGTAGATGCCGCGATAGTCGCGCTCCTCGCGATAGAAATAGCCGTCGACCGCCTCCGCGAACAGCGCGTCGACGATGTCGTCCTCTTCCTCGCGTGCGATCAGGATGTAGACGTCGAGCTCCGGCCGAAAGCGCGTGATGCGCTGGACGAGCTCGAGCGCCGACATCTGCGACTTGGGCTGCTGGCCGTTCTTCAGCGTGTAGAGCGTGTCGTCGACCAGCACGGCCTGAAGGTCGCCGTCGCGCGCGATCACCGCGAGCGCCTCCTTGGCGGTGGTGACGCCGATGAAGCTGATGCCCAGTGGATTGTCGAGGGAGCGCGCGGCGGCATTCAGGCCCTTGACGAACTCGCGCAACACCAGTGGCTCGTCGTTCACCACCAGGATGCGGCTTGCGGGCTTCGCCACGGCGCGCCCCCTATAATCGCGCGCTATGCCCGAATCGGCGGCGGCCGAATTCGTGATCCAGGGAATCACTCACGACGGCAAAGCCTTCCGGCCCAGCGACTGGGCCGAGCGGCTCTGCGGCGTGATGGCCGCGTTCGGCGGCGATCATCGCATGCAGTATTCGCCGTTCGTGCATCCGATCACGGTGAACGGCGTGCGCTGCGTGGTGGTGGACCGGCGCCTTGAGCAGATCGAGCCGATGGCCTATCGCTTTCTCGTCAACTTCGCGAAGGACAACGAGCTGCGCGTGCGCGAAGGCCGGATCGAAGAGCGCACGCGGCTCGCCGAGCTCGAGCGTGTGGGCGATACGGCGTAGGCTACTTCAGCGTCTTGATGGCGTGCGCAAGGCGGCTCTTGTGTCGGTCGCCGGCGTTGCGATGCAGGATACCCTTCGCCACCACGCGGTCGATCACGCGCTGCGACTCACGCAACGAGGAGAGGGCCGCCTCCTTGTTGCCGGCGGCCACGGCCTTGCTGACCTTCTTGATGGCGCTGCGCACGCTCGTGCGCAGCGCCATGTTGTGGTCGCGCCGCTCGAGCGCCTGCTTGGCGCGTTTGCGTGCGGATTTGATGTTCGCCATGAAAAGATGCGGTCCCGAAAAAGGGGCGGAATGTTAACACGGACGGCCGGGCAAATAGGGAGAAAGGCGTAGTCAGCGCATGAACCTGCTGCGTGCCCTGATGGCGGTCTCGAGCCTGACGCTGGTATCGCGCATTCTCGGCTTCGTGCGCGACTTCACCATCGCCCGCGCCTTCGGCGCCGGCCTCGCCACCGACGCGTTCTTCGTCGCCTTTCGCATTCCGAACTTGCTGAGACGCCTTTTCGCCGAAGGTGCCTTCTCGCAGGCTTTCGTGCCGGTGCTCGCCGAGCATAAGAACCGGCAGCCGCCCGCAGAGACCAGGACGCTGATCGACGGCGCGGCGACTGCGCTAGTCCTTGCGCTGGTGGCAGCCGCTCTGCTCGGCATCGCGCTCGCGCCGTTCATCGTCTACATCTCGGCGCCCGGCTTCACGAGCGATCCAGGGAAGTTCGGACTCACGGTGACGCTGCTGCGCATCACCTTTCCCTATATCGCCTTCATCTCGCTGGTCGCGTTCGCGGCGGGCGTGTTCAACACGTGGAACCGCTTCTCCGTGCCGGCCATCACGCCGGCGCTGCTGAACGTGTCGTTCATCGTTGGCGCGGCGTTCTTCGCCGAGCGGTTCGACCCGCCCGTCCTGGTCCTCGCCTGGGCGGTGTTCGCGGGAGGCGTGCTGCAGCTCGCACTGCAGGTGCCGTACCTCTATCGCATGGGCCTGCTCCCGCGCTGGCGCTTGGATTTCGCGCATCCCGGCGTGCGGCGGATCCTCAAGCTGATGGCGCCGGCCGCCTTCGGCGTGTCGATCAGCCAGTTGTCGCTGCTGATCAACACGATCTTCGCGTCTTTCCTGGTGTCGGGAAGCGTCTCATGGCTCTACTACGCCGACCGGCTGATGGAATTTCCCGCCGGCATGCTGGGCGTCGCGCTCGGCACGATCCTGCTGCCGAGCCTCTCGAAGTACCACGCCGATGCCGACCATGCGGAATACTCCAAACTTCTAGACTGGGGACTGCGGCTGACAGTGTTGCTCGCCGTGCCGGCGGCCGTGGCGCTCGCGGTGCTTGCCATCCCGTTGATCGCGGCGCTGTTTCACTATGGCCGTTTCACGCAGGAGGACGCCTGGATGACGCAGCGCGCCGTGGTCGCCTATAGCATCGGCCTCATCGGCATGATCCTCGTCAAGATCCTGGCGCCGGGCTTCTACGCGCGCCAGAACATCAAAACGCCAGTGAAGATCGGTATCTTGACGCTCGTACTGACCCAGCTGATGAACCTGGCCTTCATCGTCCCGCTGAAGCACGCCGGCCTCGCGCTCGCCATCGGGCTCGGCGCGTGCGTGAACGCGGCGTTCCTCTATCGCGCGCTGCGCTCCGCTGGCGCGTATACGCCGCAGCCCGGCTGGCCGGTGTTCCTGCTGAAGGTCGGGACCGCGGTCGTCATCATGGCAGCGGTGCTTTACTTCACCATGGGCGAGGCGAGCTGGTGGCTCGCTGCGGGCTGGCAGAGGAAGCTACCGGCGATCGCTGGGCTGGTGGCGCTCGGCATGCTTACCTATGGCGCGAGCCTTGCGCTGTTCGGCTTCCGGCCGCGCGATTTCTCGCGGCGGTCGGCGACGTGATGGGCGCGCCACTCGCGGAGTTCGAGAAGACGCTGGCGCAGGACGATGCGCGCATCGATCTCGCGCACGCCTGCTTGATGATCGCCGAGGACGCGTATCCCGGCCTGGCGGTGGAACGCTATCTCGGCGACATCGAGCGGCTCGCGCTGCGCCTGCGTTCGCGCATGCCGCAGGGCGTGGGCGCCGAGGACCGCGTCGCCGCGCTGAACGAGTTTCTCTACGAGGAGCTCGGTTTTCGCGGCAATGCCGACGATTACTACGATCCGCGCAACAGCTATCTCAACGAGGTGCTAGACCGGCGCACCGGAATCCCGATCACGCTCGCCGTGCTCTACATGGTGTTGGGACGCCGTGCCGGTCTGCCGCTGGAAGGAGTTTCGTTTCCCGGGCATTTTCTGGTGCGGCTGCGACTGCGCACCGGCGTGCTGGTGCTCGATCCGTTCGCGGGTGGTATGCCGCAATCGGAAGCCGATCTGCGCAGCCGGCTGCAGCGCGTCATTCCGCCGGGTGTTGCCGGTGATGTTCCGGTGTCAGAGCTGCCGCTCGATCAGTTTCTCGAGGCGGCGACCCACCGCCAGATCCTCGCGCGCGTGCTGCGCAATCTGAAGGCGATCTATCGCGACACCGACCAGCCGGAGCGGCTGCTCGCGGTGCTGAACCGCATGCTCCTCGTGACACCGGACGCCGCGGCCGAATTGCGCGACCGCGGCATCGTGTATCAGCGCCTGGAGTGCTACCGCGCGGCGCTCAAGGACCTCACGGGTTACCTCGAGCGGGAGCCGCAGGCCGCCGATCACGACGAGGTACGCGCGCGGCTGATGGAGGTCTCGGCGCGCTGTGCGCGGCTCAATTGACCTACAATCCGGCCTCGATTTTCACAACCAGAGGGGGATGTAATGCAACGCAGATCGTTCCTTAAGAAGGCGGCCGCTGGCGTCGCCGCCGGAACCGTCGCGGCGCCAGCAATCGCGCAATCGCAGCCCACCATCCAATGGCGGCTCGCCGCGAGCTGGCCGAAAAGCCTCGACACGCTGTTCGGCGGCGCCGAGCTCGTGGCGAAGCGAGTGGGCGAAATCACGGACGGCAAGTTCCAGATCCGCGCCTTTGCCGCGGGCGAGATCGTGCCTGCGCTGCAGGTGCTCGACGCGGTCCAGGCCGGCACCGTCGAGCTCGGGCATACCGCGCCGTACTACTACTTCGGCAAGGACGCGGCTTTCGCCCTCGGCACCGCCGTTTGCTTCGGCATGAACACGCGCCAGCAGAACGCCTGGTGGCACTTCGGGGGTGGCGAGCAGGCAATGGCACCCCTCTTCAGCGAGTACGGCTGCAAAGCGATCCTGGCCGGCAACACCGGCTGCCAGATGGGTGGCTGGTATCGCAAAGAGATCAAGTCGGTCGCTGACCTCAAGGGCATGAAGATGCGCATCGGCGGCATGGCGGGCCTGATCGTCGCGAAGCTCGGCGTGGTGCCGCAGCTGATTGGTGGCCCGGACATCTATCCGGCGCTCGAAAAGGGCACCATCGACGCCGCGGAGTGGGTTGGGCCGTACGACGACGAGAAGCTCGGCTTCAACAAGATCGCGCAGTATTACTACACGCCGGGCTACTGGGAAGGCGGCCCGATGCTGATGACGCTGGTCAACGAAAAGAAGTGGAATGAGCTGCCCAAGCACTATCAGGCGGCGCTCATCGCTGCGTGCGGTGAAACGAACCAGTGGATGCCGGCGAAGTACGACGCACAGAACCCGGAGGCGATGAAGCGGCTCATCGCGAGCGGCACCAAGCTGCGCCGCTTCCCGCAGGCCGTGATGGAGGCTGCCGAGAAGGCATCGTATGAGCTGTACGACGAGCTCAAGCAGAAGAGCAAGCACTGGGCGCGTATCTATCCGCAGTGGTTGAAATACCGCGACGAGCAGTTCCAGTGGTTCCGCGTCGCCGAGAATACCTACGACAATTACGTGCTCGGCTCCAAGGTGAAGCACGGCTGAACCGGCGCGCCGGCCCGCGAAAAACCCCGCTGCGGCGGGGTTTTTCTTTTGTGCGGGCGCTACTGCTTGAATTGCTTCTCGAAGTCCTCGTCGGAGGAGGGCGGCGAGGGCGCGTTTTCTTCCGGCGGCAAAATGATCTGCACCTTGCTGGGGTCGATTTTCGGGCCGGTGTCGAGGAACGCGGTGACCAGTCCCGGCCAGAAGATGACGATCGCCACCATGATGAGCTGTAGGACGACCCACGGAATAGCGCCCCAATAAATCTGCGAGCTCTTGACTTCCTTCGGCGCGATGCCGCGCAGGTAGAAGAGCGCGAAACCGAACGGCGGGTGCATGAACGAGGTTTGCATGTTCACGCAAAGCAGCACCCCGAACCAGATGAGGTCGATGCCGAGCTTGGTCGCGACCGGCGCGAGCAGCGGGATGATGATGAAGGCGATCTCGAAGAAGTCGAGGAAGAAGGCGAGGAAGAACACGAAGATGTTGACGAAGATCAGGAAGCCGACCTTGCCGCCGGGCAGATTCAACAGCATGTGCTCGATCCAAAGGTCCCCGTCGACGCCACGGAACACCAGCGTGAAGATGGTCGAGCCGATGAGGATGAAGATCACCATCGCGGTGAGGCGCATGGTCGACTGCGAGGCTTGGCGGATGAGGTCGCGCAGCGGCGCGATGCGCACCGCTTCCCACATCACCACCACCAGCGCGGCGTAGAACACGATGAAGACCGGCGCGCGGATCGCGTCGAGCATCGCGCTCGCGGCGGAGACCAGACCCTGCGGCATCCAGGTGTCCAGCCACACCACCGATCCCGGGATGCTGATCACCAGCAGCGCCGCGCCGCCGATCCAGGCCGCGATCCTGGCGTGCCTCGAGAATTCCGGCCGGTGCAGCACCGCCAGCACGATTGCGCCCACCATGCCCATCGCGCCGCCCTCAGTGGGCGTCGCCAAGCCGAGAAAAATCGTGCCGAGCACGAGGAAGATCAGGACGAGCGAGGGAATGATTCCCCACAGGCAGCGTTTCACCAGCGGCCAGCCGGTCATAGTGCGTGACGCGGCAGGCACGCCGGGGACCCACTGCGGCTTCACGAAGCTCACGCCGAGCGTGTAAAGGCAAAACAGCAGCACCTGGATGAGACTTGGGCCCCAAGCGCCGAGATACATGTCGCCGACCGACCTGCCGAGCTGGTCGGCGAGCACGATCAGCACCAGCGAGGGCGGGATCAGCTGCGTGATGGTGCCCGAGGCGGCGATCACGCCGGTGGCGTACTTCATGTCATAGCCGTAGCGCGCCATTACCGGCAGCGAGATCAGCCCCATCGCGATGACCGATGCGGCGACGGTGCCGGTAATCGCGCCGAGGATCGCGCCGACCACGATGACCGCATAGCCGAGCCCGCCGCGCACCGGGCCGAAGAGCTGGCCGAGGCCATCGAGCAGATCCTCGGCAAGCCCGCAGCGCTCGAGGATCGCGCCCATCAGCGTGAAGAATGGGATCGCGAGTAGCGTGTCGTTCGCGAGGATGCCGAACACGCGCTCCGGCAGCGCTTGCATCAGGCTGAAGTCGAAGAAGTGCTCGTTGATCGCGATGAAGCCGAAGAAAAGCCCCACCGCCGCGAGCGAGAACGACACCGGAAAACCGATCAGCATGAACACCACGAGCCCCCCGAACATGAGGGGCGCCATCAGCTCGTGGGGAATCATTGCAGCGGCCTTTCGTAATGCAGGTCCGCCTGCATGTGCCCCGTGAGCATGGCGATGCGCTTGATCAGCTCGGAGAATCCTTGCAGCGAAAGAAGCGCGAAGCCGAGCGGCAGGAAGATCTTGATCGGCCAGCGGACCAAGCCACCCGCATTGCCGGAGATCTCGCCCTCGACCCACGAGTTGTAGAACACCGGCCACGACAGATACGCCATGATGAGCGTTGCCGGCAGCAGGAACAGGATGGTGCCGAAGATGTCGATGCCGATCTGCTTGCGCGTCGCGAGGTTGCTGTAGACGATGTCCACGCGCACGTGCTCGTTGCGCTTCAGGGTGTACGAGGCGCCCAGCATGACGAGCGCGCCGAACATGTACCACTGGATTTCGAGCCAGGCGTTCGAGCTGATGCTGAACGCGTAGCGCGAAAAGGCGTTGCCGGCGCTGATCAGGCAGGACAGGAACACCAGCCAGTCGGCAATCCATCCGAGCTTTTCGTTGACCGCGTCGATGACGCGCGAAAGCGCAAGCAGCGCCTGCATACTCTTCCTCCCCCGGGACTGGCTAGCTCGTGGCAGTCACCCTGGCGTCAGACGCCGCGGCCCGCATGTGTCGTGCACGTTCCTGCACGGCGGCATGCAAAGCGGGCTTGTAGCCTAGCGCAAAGAAAACTTCCGCGGCGAGAAAAATCGGGGCGACGAAAATCTGCAACAGGTTGTCGGTGAGCGCCGGCCGCCGGCCTTCGTAAGCGTGACCGACGAGCTGCAGGATCCAGCCCCCGATGAACAGCACGGCGAACCACGTCCAGCCCGGGCCGCTGCCGAGCCGCGCGATCGCATCGCCGACCCAGGCGAGCACCGCGAAGACCACCAGCATGGCGAGCGCCAGCGGCACATCGAGCATGAAGTAGTAGACCAGCACCGCGGCCGCAAAGAGCAGCGCGGCGCTGATCGCAAGGCCGCCGATTTCGAATCGCAGCCAGGCGAGCGGAATGAAAAGCGAAAGCACGATTACCGGCACGCCGATGAAGTGCGTCGCCTTGTTGCGCGCGTCCTGGTGGTAGGCCGCGTAGCTCGCCATCTGTTGTTCGGCC
>DASREB010000210.1:0-19787 GCA_035652275.1 Burkholderiales bacterium | reverse complement strand
CATGTCCTCGGACACATCGAGCGCGTAGACGCGCTCGACGTAGCCAGCGGCGCGCCGCGCGAGGGCGCAATCGCCGGCGCCGACTTCCATGAACACCCTGTCGAGGTCGAATGCGCGCCGCAGGCTCTTCAGCTCGCGCTCGGCGTCGCGCTCGCGGCGCTCGAGCGCCTCGGCGTCGAAGCGCAGTCTTCCCGCGGTTACCAGCATATGCCTTCGTAAATCCCGGCAATGCTGCGCGAGTCTGAGACGCGCACGAAATCGATGATCGTCTGGCCTTCAGCGATGCGCTTGGGCACATCGGAGAATTCGGGCGCGGCGTTGCCGATGACGATGGTTTCGGCGTGCGCCAGCACCTCATCGATCGACGGCACCATCAGGCGCGAGATGTGCGGAATCTTGTTGAGGATGTAGTCGCGGTTGGCCCCGTGCAGGCAAGCAAGGCTCACGTTGCGGTCGTAGATGCGCAGGTCATAGCCCTTGCCGAGAAGCCGCTCGGTGAGCTCGACCATCGGGCTTTCGCGCAGATCGTCGGTCCCGGCTTTAAACGAGAACCCGAGGATGCCGACGCGCTTAGTCGCCTTCTCCAGCACCGCCTGCAAGCCGCGCTCGATCTGCAGCTGGTTCGACGGCAGCACCGAGGCGAGGATCGGCAGCGAGACGTCGAGCGTCTTCGCCTTGTAGAGCAAGGCGCGCAGATCCTTCGGCAGGCAGGAGCCGCCGAAGGCGAAGCCCGGCTTCAGGTAATAAGGCGAGAGGTTCAGCTTCTGGTCCTGGCAGAAGATCTCCATCACCTTGTGCGCGTCGACCTCGAGCGCCTTGCACAGGCTGCCGATCTCGTTGGCGAAGCCGACCTTCAGCGCATGCCAGGCGTTGTCCGCGTACTTGACCATTTCCGCCGTCTCGATGTCGGTACGCAGGAGCGGACCGGGGATCCTGGCGTAGAGGTTGGCGAGCACGTCGCCGCTCGCCCGGTTGACCTCGCCGATCACGGTCTTCGGCGGGTGGTAGTAGTCGTGCACCGCCGTGCCTTCGCGCAGGAACTCGGGATTGATGCAAACGCCGAATTCGTCGCCCGCGCGCTTGCCGGAATAGCGCTCGAGCAGCGGGATGACGATGCCGCGCATCGTGCCGGGCAGCATGGTGCTGCGGAACACGATCACCGGAGCGCCCGGATGGTAGGCGAGCGTTCTGCCGATCTGCTCGCAGACGCGCTTCACGTACTTGAGATCGATGCCGCCATTGGGCTGGCTCGGCGTGCCGACGCAGACGAAAACGAGGTCGGTGTGCCGCACCGCGTCTTCCACCACGGTGGCGGCGTGCAGCCGGCCCGCAGCCACCTGCTCGGCGATGATCTCGCCCAAGTCCTTCTCGATGATGGGCGAGCGCCCTTCGTTGATCAGCTCGACCTTGGTGCGCTCAGGATCGACGCCGATGACTTCGTGCCCTTCCTTCGCCAATAGTCCTGCGGATACGGCACCGACGTATCCGAGCCCCAGCACGCAGATTTTCATAGCGGGAGAGCATGCTTGAGCTTCGTTGTGCGCCGTCGCCCCGCGCGGTCGGCGCACGTAGTCCGGCCGGGATGATGCGGCGACCCGACGGCGTCGTTCGGCTCATAGGAAAAGCGCGTCTGCGCGGGCGGTCAATAGGCCGCGCGCGCTGTACGGCGCGCAGCCGGTGTAGCGAACCGTAGTCCGAATTGCTCTCGTGAGCGGCCGCGCGGCCGCCAGCCCCGGCGCCTAGTTGGTCTCGGACCCGGCGGTGCGGTCGCGGTAGGTGGCGTTACCCATCCACCAGCCGTTCATATAGTCGGCGGCCGAGACCTGGACCTGCTGTTTCGAGCATTGGTATGCATAGGTATCGATGCGCGGCGGCACGCCGATCAGCCCGTCGCGTTCGCCAATGTCGTACCAGTTGGTGCCGCTGCAGGCGGTCTGCGTCATGCTGGAACAGCCGGAAAGAACCAGCAGTGAAATAGCCATCAGGTATCGCATGACCCGATTCTAATGGCGCTTACCGCACGCCGGTCAGTCGGGCGCGAGGTGGCGGCAGGTCTGGTTCGCAGCGACGAAGAACGGCTCGTCCGCGTATTCCGGGCTCACCACGATGGCGATACGCCGCTCGCAGTGCGGGCACTTGAGAAACGGCCCGCTGCCGTCATGCCTGATGGCCGGGCTTTCGCGCGACGGCTCCCACGCCGTGCCGTTCTCGCCGGGCCGCAGCGAATAGAGAATCTTCCTGCAACAGGGGCAAAGGAACGAGCGCTGGCTGATGTCGGTGGTCGCCGCCACAGCCGCGAAACGTAACATCTGCCGCCGCACGTGGGCAGGCAGGCGCTGTCAGGCTTTGCAAAGCAACGCGTTAACGCGTGTAGAGATACGCGGCGATGTCGCGCGCCCCCGCTTCATCGATGCCGACGGCCGGCATGACTGTCGAGGGATCGACAGTGCGCGGCTCGCGAATCCACCTGACGAGGTTTTCCCGTGTATTGGTAAGCCTGCCGGCGACGTAAATACGCTGGGCGAACCTTGCCAGTGGCGGGCCCATGTTGCCATTCGCGCCCGGCACGCCCGCGATGCGGTGACAGGAGCCGCGGCCGGACTGCTGGATGAGGCTTCGCCCATCCGGCGGGTGAAACTTCTTTCTTCTATCCCGGCTTCGTAACCATTCCTGCGACATCGAAAATGCGGCGACTTCTACAGCGCCGACAGCGCCGCGTTGAGGCACCATCGCGCCTACGAGCGCAAAGGAGGGACCATGAAACAGCGAGTGGTCAAGCCGCAGAACGCGACGGCCCCGACGAGCGAGCAAATCCAGGCCTGGATCGCTGAGGCGGCGTACTACCGCGCGGAGCGGCGCGGCTTCGAGCCAGGGCGCGAGACCGAGGACTGGCTGGCGGCGGAAGTCGAAGTCCTGGCGCGCGTGCGCGCGGGCGAGCGCACGCCGACGCCGGCATGACGCCCGAGCCGCAATTCGAAAGCGCGCTCGAAGACCTGACGCAGCAGCTCGGCTGCACGCTCGAGGAGCTGCACTCGGACGCCGCGGCGCGCGTTCCTGAAGGTGCTCGAGCGCCTGAGCGCGCATGAGCTGAGCGCCGGCGAACGGCGCGCAGTTCCAGCCGGCCAATCCGCAGGCGCCGCTGCAGCTGACCGCCGAGCTCGTGTGCCGCACGCTCATACCATGACTGCCGCGCGCAAGCGCCGCTACGGCGTCCTGACACCGAGCTCGCGCAAGAAGCCCGCGGTCAGCGGCTAGCGCGCGGCGCCCGCGCTTTCAGCGCAACCTGCCCAAGCGTATGCTGACTTCAGGGGGCAGGCACGATGACGGCGGAGCTCGAGGAATTGATGGCCGTGTGGCTCAACCTGCGGGTCCATGTCGACCGGCTGGCGAGCGAGCACCAGCAGTACCGCGACTTCTTCGACCAGGCGAGCGAAGCCTACCTCGTTACCGACGAATACGGCACCATCGAGCAAGCCAACGGCGCGGCGGTGGACATCCTGCAGTATCGCAAGGCCTGGTTGCGCGGCAAGCCGCTCGTTGCCTTGGTGGCGCTCGAGCAGCGCAACGAGTTCCGGCGGCGGCTCTACGCGCTGCGTGAACCGCACGCCGAGCGCTCCTGGCGCACGATCTTCGTCGCGCCGGGGCAGCGCACCGACGTTGCGCTCAGCGCGCGGCTGATCGAGCGCCGCGCCGGCAACGGCGGCATCTGCTGGCGGCTGGAGGCGCTCGGATGAGCTCGCAGCAGTCGCCCGAGTGGCTCGCCACCACCGTAGGTGCGGTGCGCGAGCTGATGATCAAGCGCCTGGAGGCGGCGTCGCTCGACCCCGAGGCGAAGCGCGAGATCGAGATGTCGCTCGAGGAGCTCGACATGATGCAGGAGGAGCTGCAGGGCCAGGCTGCGTTCCTTGTGCGCGAAAAGCAGCGTTATGCGGAGTTCTTTCGGTTTGCGCCGGACGGCTACGTGATCACCGATGCCGGGGGCAACATTCGCGAGGCGAACGAGGCGGCGCTCGAGCTGCTGAAGGCGCCGGGCGACGCAGTGCTCGGCAGGGCGCTTTCCAGCTACATCGCCGAGGAGGACCGAGTGGCGTTCCTCACCCGCGCGCTCGGCGTCACGCGCGGCAGGAGCGCGCAGCCGCTCACCTGGCAGGTGAAGCTGCAACCGGCCGAAGGTGTCGCGCTCGCCACGGAGTTCAGCGTGCGCGCCATTGCGCTCAAGCAAAGCGGCGTCGGCGGCTTTTGCTGGCTCATCCGCCCGGCGAGGTGACGGCGCCGGCCGTTGCCTCGCCGTTCGAAGTGGTGGCGTCGCCGCGCGAATCCGCGCGACCGCAGCCTGATGGCGCACATCCTGAGGCGCCGCACGGCGATCCTCGTCCTAACGCTTGAGGCGATGCACCGTTCAATGGTTGTGGATGACGATCTCGGTGCGTAGCAGCGCCTGCGAGGCGAGCTTCGCGCGCCAGACGATCGTGCTGGTGGGCGCGCGGCGATCGTACCCGCGCGAGATCCAGCCGTAGAGCGGCGCGAGGCTGCCACGGTAAACCTCGGCGCTGCCGCCTGCGGGAAGCGTGAGCTGAAGTGTGATGCCGTCGCGCTCGATGAGGAAGCCGTCGAGCGCCGCTTGCACCCGGCAATCTTCGGCCCAGTGGAAAAGAAGCTCGACCTCGTGCGCTGCCGACATGGCGAGAGAGTCCTCGATCACGAGGCGCCGCGCCCGCTTGTCCAGCTCGAGGAGCCGCCGGTGCTTCACCGGGTCCGCGAGGCGCGTGTAGCCGTCGTGCCAGCCCTCGAAGGTGTCTTTTTCCGCGGACGAGAGCCACAGGCCGCAGCCGGCGCGCGCGTGCTTCACCCACATGAAATTGCCGCCTGGCTCGGACTGCTCGAGGCCGTCGATACGCACTGTGTTGTGCGCGGCGCTGCCGCGGAAGTATTCGCGCCAGCGCCCCTGCGTATGGTAGGCGTACGTCCCCGGATCGATCAGGAACTCGCGCCCGCCCACCGAGAGCGTGAAGGACAGCGCGTCGGCATGGCCGTGCGCCGCGATCGACTGGTAGCCGAGCGGCCCGGCATCGACGACGGCGCGAATTTCCGCCGGCGTATCGAGCTCGCAGCCGAGGACGTAGAAGCCACCCTCGGCGAAGCTCTGCCGCACCGGCAGGCGATTGGCTTGCGCCGGGAGCGCCTGGTAGTGCGCCTCGGCCTCGCGGCCGAGAAGCCAGCGCGCGCGATCGTCGAGCGTCCCGGCTTTGCGCTTGAAGTCGCCGCGGCGGAAAAGCAGCGCGCCAAGCGCCAGCGCCGAGCGGCACGGCGATGCAGCGCGATCGGGGTCGAGCCGCACGAATGAGCTGTCATCGGCGTCGCCGAACATCGGCAGGTTGCCGCCGGCATCCATCAGCGAGGCGATGAAATCGAGCATCGCCTCGATGCGCGACTCGAACGCGGGTGAAAAGCCCTCGCCGTTCGCTCTCCCTGCGAGGAGGCAGGTGACCAGCGTCTCGAGCTCGACCTGGTGGTACCAGAGCGCGTGCTCCCGGTTCACGCCGTCGGGCGCGTTCTGCGCGAGCGCCTCGCGCTCGACGATCGCCTTGGCGTGGCTGCCCCACTCGCGCATTTCCGGCCAGTGCGGCCAGGTGCGCGCGGCGACGTAGAGTCCCGCGGCTTCGCCGATCAGGTGGTTGTTGGCCGAGGAATGAGCGGAGAACCAGTGACGCACGAAATAGGCGTGCTGGTAGATGGAGCGCAGCCAGCGCGCCTTGAACTCGGCGTCGGCGATCGGCTGCACCAGTTGCCAGGCCGCCGCCCAGTTCGCGAGCCGGATGCCCGCCTCCAGCGCGCTCGCCCAGTTCGGCCCGAGCGCATACGGGCAGGCGATGAACCAGCTCTCGAGCTGCTCCACCAGGGCGTCGTAGTAGCGCCGCTTGCGCGAGAGCGCGTAGGCCTGGGCAAGCGTCACGAGCTCGTGGTGGCGGTTGGGCTCCCACAGGTACTTGATGTCGCCGACCAGGTCCGGATTGCGGTAGTCGAGGAGCTTGCCGTAGACGAGCGGCGCCTCGATGCCGGTCTTCGGGTCGCGGTTCCAGCGCGGCGGCACGCCGAGATCGACCTCGCGCAGCGCGAACACCGAAATGCGCCCGTGCGCGATCTCGTCCGCGGCAGCGAGGTACGGCGCGGGGTCGACCCCGGGGTCGTGATGCACCCACGCCTTGCCGCTCGTGCCGAGATCGGGCGCGCTCATCGCCGGCGAGCCGAGCAGGCCCTTGCCCTCGGCGCGCGCGAGCATGGCGCGCAGCGTTCGATGCGCGAGCTCCAGCGGCGTCATGCAGCGCAGGCGGTTCAGCCGCCAGCGCAACGTCTTCTTCAGCCGCGGAGGTACATCCGGTGCCAGATTTCCAGGTTCAGTAGCGTCCACAGCAGTTCTTCGTGATTGCGCTTGCCGGCGAGGTGCTGCTCGAGCAGCCGATCGAGCACCGCGCCGTCGCAATAGGCGCGCGTGCGGCAGCCCGCGCCGCGCAGATGATCGACCAGCAGCTCGCGCGCTTCCGTGCGCATGAGATCGCCGAGCGGGATGCGAAAGCCGCCCTTCTGCGGCTTGAGGTGCGCGTCGGCCAGCAGCTTTTCGCCGGCGCGCCGCAGGATCCATTTGGTGGAAAGGCCGCGCACGCGCGCCGCGTCGGGCAGCGCCGAGACGTACTCGGCGACGCGGTGATCGAGAAACGGCGCGCGCAGCTCGAGCGCGGCGGCGGCGGTCATGCGGTCGGCTCGCTCGAGCACGCTGTCGGCGAGCCAGCTCACCTGCTCGTAGTAAAGCAGGCGCCGCAGCGTGCTCGTCTGGCCCTCGGCCGGCGCCGGCTCGCGCGGATCGGCGACCGGAATCACAAAGAGACCGTTCACTTTCTTCGGGCCGGGCGCGAAGCCGCGCAGGAACGTATGGCGGCGATAGCCGCCCAGGATCTCGTCGCCGCCGTCGCCGGAGAGCGCCACTTTCACCTCGCGCGCCGCCTCGCGCGCGAGCAGATGCAGCGCCACGTCCGCCGGGCGGTGAAACGGCGCATCGCGCCGCGCCACGGCCTGCGGCAGCGCGCTCAGCACATCGCGGCGCGCGAGCACGATCTCGCGGTGCGAGGTGCCGTAGTGTTTTGCGAGGCGCGCGGCCGCGGGCAGCTCGCTTTGCGGGTCGTCGGCAAAACCGGCGCTGAAGGTGGCGACGCGCTCGCTGTGGCGCTTCATCAGCGCGAGGATCGCGGCCGAATCGTAGCCGCCGGACAGGAACGCGCCTACCGGCCGCGCGCCGTCCATGTGCAGCCGTACTGCCTCGTCGAGGCGCGTGATGAATCCCTCGACCGGCTCCTTGGGCGCCGGTGCGAGCGCGCCGGCCTCGCCGTCGGGGGGCGACCAATAGCGCGTTTCGCGCAGATTGCCGAACTGCCACACCGCATAGGTGCCGGGCGCAAACTTGCGCACGCCGGCGAGCAGCGTGCGCGGCCCGCGCACGTAGCGCAGCGCCAGGTAGTCGCTCACCGCGACGCTATCGACCTCGGTCTTGACGCCCGGTGCGCGCACCAGTGCCTTCATTTCGGAGGCGAAGAAGAGCGCGCCGCCCGCCTGGTACAGGTAAAGCGGCTTCTGACCGTAGCGATCGCGCGCGAGCAGCAGACGGTCCCTGCGCGCGTCCCACAGCGCCAGCGCAAACGCGCCGCGCAGGCGCTTCACCACTTCCTTGTCCCAGTATTGATAGGCCTGCGCAAGAAGCTCGGCGTCGTTCGCCGCGGCGAGCGCGACGCCGTGGCGGCCGAGCTCGGCGCGCAGCTCGCCGGCGTTGAGGATCGCGCCATCGAGCGCGACCGACACGCCTTGGGGATCGCAGAGCGATGCCGCCATCGCCACGGTGCGGCGCGGCTGCTGGTCGATGAGCGCGCAGAGCGCCTCCTCGCCATTGCGATGCGCCAGCGCTTCCACCATCGGCGCGAGCGCCTGGGCGTCCGGAGCGCTACCCGCGGCTGCCCACCCGGCTAGGCCGCACATGCGAGGCGCTCCTCCCGCGGCGCGGGACTGCGGTACTGGCGGTGCCAGATCTCCAGATTGAGCAGCGTCCAGAGCAGCTTGTCGTGCGTCTGCGCGCCGCGCGTGTGCTCATCGAGTATCCGGTCGAGCACCGCGCTGTTGTAGTAGCTGCGCGTCAGCGAATCGGCCGAGCGCAGGTGGTCGCACAGATAGTCGCGCATGTGGCCGGTGAACCACTCGTCGAGCGGCACGCGGAAGCCGACCTTGCGCCGCTCCGTGATCACGCGCGGCAGCACCGAGCGGGCGGCTTCGCGCAGCACGCGCTTCCTGCGCCAGCCGTCCGTGCGCCAGTGATCGGGCAGCGTGGCGACGAACTCGGCGAGCTTGTGATCGAGGAACGGCACCCGCGCCTCGATCGACGCCGCCATGGTCATGCGATCGCCGCGCTCGAGCAGGTTGTCGGGGAGCCAGCTCGTCTGGTCGAAGTACAGCATGCGCCTGAGCGCGCTCGTGTCCGGATGCGCATCGAAGGGCGGCAGGTGCTCGCGGATCTCGCGCTCGTCCACCCGCAGGCGCATGAGCGCGCGGCGCTCGGCGAAGTCCATCGCGCCGAACCAGCGCACGTAGCGCTCGCGCCAGTCCTCGCAGTTCAGGCTCGCCAGCGCGATCTTGACGTTGCGATAGCGAAACGGCAGCTGCTGCACGAGCGGCGTGACCAATGCTCGGCGCAGGCCGCGCGGCACGCTCCAGTACATCCAGCCCAGGCATTCGGCGCTGTGCTTGCGATAGCCGCCGAGCAGCTCGTCCGAGCCTTCGCCGGTGAGCACCATCTTGACGCTGCGCGACGCTTCCTTGGACAGGAGATAAATCGCGATGTCGGAGGGCTCCGACACCGGCGCATCGCGGTAGGCGATGAGCTGCGGCAGGCAACGCACGAAGTCCTCGGGCGTCACCGTCATCGGATGATGATCGGTGCCGAACTCGCGCGCCACCAGCGCCGCGTGCTCGAGCTCGTTGTAACGGTCGCCGGCAAAGCCGACGGAGAACGTCTTCACCTTGGCGCAGTAGCGCCGCATCAGCGCCACCACCATGCTCGAATCGAGGCCGCCGGAGAGGTACGCGCCGAAGGGCACGTCGCTCACCATCTGCAGCTGCACGGCCTCGGTGAGGCGCTCGAGGAACGCGGCGACCGTTTCCTGCGCGGGCCGCTCTCGTGCGGCAGTGCGTGGATACTTGTCGGGCGGCGTCCAGTAGCGCAGCTCCTGCAGGCGACCGTTGTGCCAGGTGGCGGCGGTGGCGGGCGCAAGCTTGCGAATGCCAGCGAAGAGCGTATGCGGCCCGGGCACGTAGCGGTACGCGAGATAGTCCCAGACCGAGGCGAGGTCGATGTCGCGCGAGACGTTGGGAAGCTTGAGCAGCGCCTTCATCTCGGAGGCGAAATAGAGGCCACCGCCCGACTGGTGCAGGTAGAGCGGCTTCTCGCCGAAGCGGTCGCGTGCGAGGAACAGCCGCTCGTTCGGCGCATCCCACACGGCGAAGGCGAATTGCCCGCGCAGATGGTTCACGCACTGCGGGCCCCAGTGCTGGTAGGCCCGCAGCAGCACCTCGGTGTCCGAGTCGCGCTGGAAGCGCAAGCCCTGCCGCTCGAGCTCCTGCCGCAGCTCGCGGAAGTTGTAGATCTCGCCGTTGAAGGTGAGCGCAAGGCCGGCTTGCGCATCGCACATCGGCTGCTGCGCGCCGACCGGGTCGATGATGGCGAGCCGCCGGTGCCCGAGCGCCACGCGGTACTCGCCGCCGGCGGCGACGAACGAGCAGCTGCCGGAGGCGTCGGGACCGCGGTGCGCGATCGCGTTCAGCATCGGCGCAAGCGCGCGCTCGTCGGGCGCGTTACGGCTGGGGGCGATCCATCCGGCGATACCGCACATGGCTACGCAATCCTCGGGGTGCGCGTCGCGCAAAGCGTCGCGTAGAGCTGGGAAAAATCGCGCGCCACGCGCTCGAGCGAATAGGCGGCGGCGATGCGCGTGCGGCACGCCGCGCTCATGCGCGCAAGCAAGGCGCGCTCGGCGGCGAGCCGCGCGATCGCCTGCGCAATCGCCTCGGCGTCGCGCGGCGCGACGAAAAGGCCGTGCTCGCCTTCGGTCACCACGTCGGGAATCGCGCCGACCGGCGTGACGATCGGCACCACGCCGGCGGCCATCGCTTCGAGAAGCGAGTACGGCAGCCCCTCGCTATAGCTCGCGAGCGCCAGCGCATCGGCCTGCGCCAGGAGCTGCGCCTTGTGCTCGCCGTAAGCGGCGCCCACGAACGTCACCTCGCGCGCGAGGCCCGCGTCGCGCGCGTACTGGCGTAGTCGCGGCTCCTCGGGGCCGCTGCCGGCGAGCACCAGCCGCGCCGCCACGCCGCGACTGCGTGCGATGCGCAGCGCCTCGATCGTCTCGAGCAGTCCCTTGCCGGGCGCGAGCCGCCCGATGTAGATGAGCCGCAGCGGCGCCGCCGGTTCCGGCGCCGCGCGGTTGTAGCGCGTATAAGCGGCGCAGTCGACGCCATTGGGCACCACTTCGACCGGATGCCCGGGCAGGCGCTCGCGAAAGGCATCGAGCTGCGCGCGCGAGAGCACCACCACCGCATCGGCAAGCCGCAGGCTGGCATCGACGAAGCGCGCGAAAAAGCCGCGCTTCGCGGCGAACGTATCGAGCTGGCCGCCGTGCACCTGGTAGAGCACCCGCGCGCCGCACAGCTTCGCCACGAGAAGGTAAGCGAGGTCGCGCCAGTAAGCGTTGGCATCGAGCGACGTGTTGATGTGCAAGATGTCGGCGCCGCTCCTCACGAGCGCCGCGGCGAGCTGCAGCGGGCTCGCCGCCACGCGGGCGATGCGGCCAGGCAGGCTCTCGCCGCGCCCTTCGCTGCCGACCTGGAAATGCACCAGGTCGAAGCGCGTGGCGAGCCGCGAGCCGATGAGGCCGTTCAGGTGCGTGGTCACCCCGCTGATCGCCTCGCGGCTCGGCCCCAGGAGCACGACCACCGGGCGGCTCACGCGGCCTTGCGCAGCGGGACCTGCAGGCGAGGCCTGCGCTCCTCCGAAGCCTTGACGCCCAGTGCGTCGTAGACGTCTTCGAGTGCGGCGAGCGCGCGCTCCGGCGCGGCGCGCACGCGCGCGGTCTCGCGCGCCACGGCACCCATGCGCTCGGCGAGCGCGCGGTCACCGAGGATGCGCGCGATGGCGCGCTGCAGATTCGCCGTGTCGCCGGGCGCCACCAGCAGGCCGCTCGCGCCATCGACCAGCACTTCGGGAATGCCGCCGACTTTGGAGGCCACCACCGGGATGCCGGCGCTCATCGCTTCGAGCACGCTGGTGGGCAGCGCCTCCGCGTAAGAGGGCAGCGCCAGGATCGCCGCGTGCTCGAGGAGCGCGCGCTTGCCCGAGGGGCCGACCCAGCCGGTGAACTTGACCGCCTCCGCGATCCCCAGCCGCTCGGCATAGCGGGTGACGCCGACCTGGTCGCCATCGCCTGCGCAAACCAGCTGCACGTCGGGCACGCTCGCCCGCACGGCGGCGATGGCGTCCAGCAGATCGTAGATGCCCTTCTCCGCGTCGAGGCGCCCGAGGAAGAGGACGATGTTCGCCTTCTGCGTGAGCGGGGGCGCATCGATCGCCACGGGCGGCGGCACCAGCGCCACCGCGGCGCCGCGCGCGACGCTGCGCACCCAGGTGCGCATCGCCTCGCAAGGCACGCAGACGATCGCGGCGCGCTCGAGAAACCAGCGGCTCGCGGCGTCGTAGCCGGTGCCGTGGAGCTGCAGCGCCACCGGGCAGCCGGCGGCGAGCGCCGCGCCCATGAACGCCGCCTCGCGCCAGAAGCCGGCGCCGGAGGAGACATGGATATGGACCGCCATGCGCCGGTGCTCGGCGAGGAGCGCCGCAAAATCGCGCGCCGCTCTGGCGGTGATGGCGATTTTCTGCCCGAGCGTGCCTTCGCCGTGCGTCGCGACGTAGGCGATCGGCCAGCGATTGAACAGCCCGTGCGCGCGGTAGGCGTCGACGGCGGCGGCGATACTGCCGTGCGTCTCGGGCGCCGCGCCGAGCATCGCAATGCGGGAATACAGGCGTGTCGTCATTGCACTAGATTCGCCGCCGGCGTGCGAACGCGTCCACCACGATGAGATCGCCCGCCCGGTTCATGGTATGCAGCCCGAAGAGCTGGCTTTCGGCGCCGGGCAGCAGGCGCTCGACCTGGCGCTCGGCGTACTCCTCGGGCGTGAGCTTCAGCACGCGATGCACCGCGACGCCCGCGCCGTAGCGCGGCACGCATACTTGCGCCGGCCGGTACAGCATGCCATTGCGCGCGAAGAGCGCGCCCGCCGGGCGCGATGAGCGCGCGTCGGACTTCACCGGGTTCTTCGCATGCGGCTGCCACTCGCCCATCAGCCGATCGGCGTAGAAGAGGTGCAGCTCATCGTCGAACATGCGCGAGCCGCCGGCAGCGGAGTTGGCAAACATCCACCAGCGCTCGCGGCCGCCGATCTTTTCACGGTGCAGCGTCGCATCGACCAGCCGCACGTCGTCCAACAGCACGCACTCGCGCTTCCACTGCAGCGGGAAATCGACGCAACGATAGAGCTCGACGCTGCGGTTGTTGGCGCTCTCCGGCAGCATCCAGAGCTGGCCGTCGTGCTCGAAGAGGTACGGGTAGGACAGGTGGTAATCGGCTTCGAGGACGCGCTGCGGCACCGACGCATGGCCGGCGCGGTCGAGCTCGAGCATGGCGATGTGCGCCTTGCCCTCGGCGTAGATCAGCTCCTCGAAGAAGATGTAATAGCGGCCGCTTTTTTCCACCACGAAGGGATCGGCCCAGTCGCGGTCCTTCGGCGGCATCAGCCGCGTGAAGCCCTCGAGGTTCGCCTGCACGCGGCCGCCGAAGCGATAGGCGAGGAACCACTGCTCGATGTGCAGGACGCGGTCGATACTGCGGCGCGCGACCCGCGCCATGATGCGGGTGAGGTCGGCAACGCCCGGTGCGCGCGGCGGCGTCGGCCGCTCGCGCACTTCGCGCAGCCGGCCGAGCCAGCCCTCGCCCGCGTGATGCAGCTCGCGCACCGCGCGATAGGCGAACTCCGCGGTTTTGCGCAGCAGGTGGTCGCTGTTGCGCACCACCGAGAACGGATAGGTGCGCGCCCAGGACTGGTACACCAGGCGCGCCGGCCGGTCGGTGGCGAGCCGCACCTTCAGGCCCGAGGCGCTCAGCGGCTCCGCCGCGGCGACCTCCGGCAGGCCCGCCAGCGCTTCGCCGAGCGCGCCGTCGGCGCCGAAGCAGAATCGCCACACGCCATAGCGCGCACGACCCTCGAGCTTCGCATCGTCGACCGTGCCGAGCGCGAAGGCGATGTCGAGCGGCGCGTCCGGCGCACCGGGCGCGAGCTGGTCGGCGAGAAGCACGGGATCAGTCGGCGCGGTGCCGAAAAGCCGCTGGTCGAACCGGTCGTACACGCGCCAGGCGAGCGGGCGCGCACCGGGCGCGCCGCAGCCCGCTTCGATCAGCCGCACCTCGGCGAACTCCGCCGCGGCAAGCTTGGCGAGCGCCTCGACCACCCAGCGTGGCTGCAGCGGCGCATCGGCGAACACGCCGACGCGCAGCTTCCTTTTCCTCGGGCTCGCGGCGGGCGCGAGCTCGCGTTCCATTGCTAGAGCCGCCACACCCGCAACCCTTCCTTGCGCAGCGTCTGCGCATCGAGCACCGCTTTCACGTCGATGACGCAGCCTTGCCGCACCACCTTGCGCATCAGCGCCTCACTGGGGAGCTCGAGGTAGCGCCGATGGGCCACGGCCAGGATGAGCGCGTCGGCGGCGGGCAGCGAGTCCCACTCGCAGAGCCGCACGCCGTACTCGTGCAGCGCGTCGTCGCCGTTCGCCTGCGGGTCATGCACATAGGTCTCGACGCCGAACTCGTGCAGCTCGCGGACGATGTCGATCACCTTGGAGTTGCGGATGTCGGGCACGTCTTCCTTGAACGTGAGGCCGAGCACGTTGACCCGTGCGCCCTTGATGTTGCGGCCGGCATGGATCATCTGCTGGACGGTCTTTCTCGCGATATATGCGCCCATGGCGTCGTTGATGCGCCGCCCCGCGAGGATCACCTCCGGGTGGTAGCCCATCAGCTCGGCCTTGTGCGTGAGGTAGTACGGATCGACGCCGATGCAATGCCCGCCGACCAGCCCCGGCCTGAACGGCAGGAAGTTCCACTTGGTGCCGGCGGCCTTCAGCACCTCGTTGGTGTCGAGGCCCATGCGCTCGAAGATGATGGCGAGCTCGTTGACGAACGCGATATTGAGATCGCGCTGCGTGTTCTCGATCACCTTGGCGGCTTCGGCCACGCGGATCGACGAGGCGCGATAGACGCCCGCTTTCACCACCGAGGCGTAAAGGCTCGCCACTTTTTCCAGCGTGTCGGCGTCGTCGCCGGACACGACTTTCAATATTTGCGTGAACGTGTGCGTGCGATCGCCGGGGTTGATGCGCTCGGGCGAATAGCCGACGTGGAAGTCCTGCTTCCAGCGCATGCCGGAGGCCTTCTCGAGGATCGGCACGCACACCTCTTCGGTGGCGCCGGGATAGACAGTCGATTCGTAGACCACGATCGCGCCGGGCTTCATGTAGCGCCCGACGGTTTCGCTCGCCGATTCCAGTGGCGAGAGATCGGGCTGGCGCGCGGCATTGATCGGCGTCGGCACGGCGACGATGATGAAGTCCGCCTGCGACAGATCGGCGGGATAGCAGGTGGCGCGCAGCTGCCGCGCGTCGAGCAGTTCCGCGGTGGCGACTTCGCCGGTGGCGTCGACGTGATGGCGCAGGTTCTCGATGCGCTTTTTCGAGAGGTCGTAGCCGATGGTCGGCCGCTCGCGGCCGAAGGCCACTGCCACCGGCAGGCCGACGTAGCCCAGGCCGACCACCGCCACGGTGGCGAGCGTCGCCGGGGTTTCGCTTTGCGGGAGACTGCGCTCGAGTACCGCTGCTTCAGACATGCGCCACCTTTTTCTCCGGGATGACTGGCGCGAGATTGTCCGCGTACCAGGCGATCGTCTGCGCGAGGCCCTCCTTGATCCGCACGGCGGGGCGGTAGCCGAGCAGGCGCTCGGCCTTCGAGATGTCGGCGCGCGAAAACTGCACGTCGCCGCGGCGCGGCTCGCGATGCACCGGGCGCACGTTTTTCACCTGCGGCAGGCGCTTCGCCACGCCATCGCGAATCAGCGCGTAGAGCTCGACGAGCGACGTCTGGTCGCCGAGCGCGATGTTGTAGGCCTGGCCGAGCGCCGCCGGATCCTCGACAGTCGCGGCGAGCAGGTTCGCCTGCACCACGTTATCCACGTGGCAGAAATCGCGCGCCGCGGCGCCGTCGCCGTTGATGAAGGGCACCTGGCCGCGCAGCAGGGCGCCGATCCAGGCGGGAATCACCGAGGCGTACGCGCCATTGGGGTCCTGGCGCGGGCCGAAGACGTTGAAGTAGCGCAAGCCGATCGCCCGGTAGCCGTAGCACAGCGCGAAAACATCGGCGTAGAGCTCGTTCACCTGCTTGGTGAGCCCGTAGGGCGACATGGCGCGGCCGGTGACCGGCTCGACCTTGGGCAGCGCCGGGTGATCGCCGTAGACGGCGCTCGAGCTCGCGTAGACGAAGCGCTCGACGCCGGCATCGCGCGCCGCGACCAGCATGTTGAGGAAGCCGGCGACGTTCGCCTGGGTGCTCGCGATCGGATCGTCGACCGAGCGCGGCACGCTGCCGAGCGCCGCCTGGTGCAGCACGACGTCGACGCCCTGGCAGGCGCGCTCGCACGCGTCGAGCGAGCGGATGTCGCCTTCGATGAAGCGGATGCCCGGCGGCAGGTTGTCGCGCTTGCCGGTGGCGAAATTATCGAGGCCCACCACGGTCTGGCCGAGCGCCAGCAGCCGCTCGGCGAGATGCGAGCCGATGAAGCCCGCGGCGCCGGTGACGAGCCAGGTACGGCCGCCGCTTTTACCCCCACTTCTAATGCGCTGTAGCGCGGTTTCGTAGCTGTGCACTTTTGCTCCTGGGTATTGCCAGTTCCGAGAGCAGCTGCTCGTAGCGCTCGACCATCGCGCGCTCCGAGAAGCGCGCCGCGACGGTGGCGCGCGCGTTCTCGCCCATGCGGGTGCGCGCGACCGGATCGGCGAGCGCCGCGAGACGGTCAACTAGCGTAGCGGTATCGCCGACCGGAAATAGCCAGCCCTCTTGGCCCGAATGGATCATCTCGGCGGCGCCGCCCACCGCGGGGTGCACCACCGGCCGCGCGAGCGCCATCGCCTCGATCGCCGCGAGCGAGAACGCCTCGGTGAAGCTGGTGAGCGTCACCACGTCGCAGGCCGAGAGAAACGGCCGCACATCTTCCTGGAAGCCGGAGATGACGAAGCGGTCGGCGACCCCGAGCGCGCGCGCCCGCGCCTCGACCGCGCCGCGTTCCGGACCGTCGCCGATGTAGAGCGCACGTGCCGGCAGCCCCATGGCGCGCAGGCGCGCCACGGCATCGATCAGCTGGGCCGGGTTTTTCTCCGGCCGCAGCACCGCCGAGAGGCCGATCACGTAGTCGCTGTCGGCGAAGCCGAGCGCGTGGCGCAGCGACCTGGCGCTCGCTTGTTCACTTGGCGCCTGCCAGTAGTCGAGGTCGATGCCGTTGTAGATGACGCAGTTGCGCCGGCCGAAGAGGCCGCGCGCGAGCCAGTGGCGGCGCTGGCGCTCGCAGACGAAGATGGCGCAGGCCGAGCGCCAGAAGAGCGGCCGATAGGCGACCATCTGCAGGTGCTCCTTCAGCCCGCAAACGAAGGTCGAGTGCAGCGAGACGGCGAGCGGCGCGGCGCCGGCGAGCGACGCATACATGAGCGCATAGGGATTGGTGGCGAGCACCACCTGCGGTGCGAGCCGCGCGAGCAGCGCATGCAGGTGCGCAGCCGCGCCCAGGTCGAAGTAGCGCCTGGCGTGCAGGCAGCGCACCGTGGCGCTGGCCGGCAGGCGCAGCCGGCCGAGCTGGCTCTGATCGTTCTTGACGTAGATCGCGTGGCAGTCGTGGCCGCGCTCGGCAAGGCGATTGGCGAGCGTGATCGCCTGGCGCTCGGCGCCGCCGTGCACCAGCGACCCGGTGACGAACACGATCCTCATGCGAGCCGGCGCAGGTTGAACGGCGCGTAGACGAGGGCCACCACGATGGCGCCGGCCGCCAGGCGCGCGACGTGCGTCGCGGAGCCGAAAAACAGGTGCACGATGAGCGAGGCGGCGGCGGTCGCCGCGGCGGTCCAGGCGAAGTGGCGCACGAGCGCGCCCCAGTCCTGCTGCGCGCGCACCGGCACGCCGGTGATGGTGGCGATGCGCCGAAGCACGATGGTGCGGTCGAGGTAGAGCGCGCTGACGCTGCCCGCGGCGGCGCCGGCGAGACCGAGATGCACGCCGCCGATCCAGGAAAGCGGCACCGACACGGCGAGCACCAGGACGTTGCTGGCGAGCGAGAACACGCCCTGGCGCAGGAGCTGCATCACGCTCGCGAGCTCGACGATGAGGGCGGCGAGGCCGACGATGTAGACGCGCATCACGGTGGCGGCGTCGACGTACGAGGCGGTGTACACCAGGCTCACCACGTCCTCGGCGAACGCGAACACGAAGCCGAGCACCGGCATGAGGAGCTTCGCCACCATGACGTTGGCGCGCGCGTTCATGTCCATCATGCTCTTCGCGTCGCCGGCCGCCTCGAGGCGACTCATGCTCGGCATGAACGCCTCGACCACCGAGGCGCGAAACATGTTCACCACCTGGCCAAGGATGGCAGCGATCGAGAACGACGCGAAGCTGTGCAGGCTGAAGAGTGTCGCGGCGACCCATTGATCGGCCTGGCCGCGCAGCAGGTAGCAGGCGCTCGAGATGCCGAACGGCGCGCTGTAGGTGAACTGCTCGGCGAAGAACGCGCGCTTGAACCAGGGCCGTCCCCAGCCGTGGAAGCGGCCGATGTAGGTCAGCAGCAGCAGCAGCTTGAGGAGCACCGTGACCAGCATCAGCGACAGGATCACGCCCATGTCGGCGGTGAGCCAGGCGCCGCCGGCGACGAGCAGCGCGCGCGCCAGCGCCACTGAAATGGTCGCTACGGCCTGCAGCGGGATGCGCTCTTCGATGGTCGGCAGGAAGTCGAGCAGGCAGGAGGTCACCCACAGCGCGATGAACGCCGGCAGCAGCACACCGTAGTTGAGCAGCGGGCGAAGCGTCGGCGGCAGCCACGGGTTGAGCGGGCTGACGATCAGCGCCGAGGCGAGGCCGGCGCAGGCGAGAAACGCGAGTGTCTGGTGGATATACAGGCGCCGCGCGCGCGCATCGGAGCGCGGCACGAAGTAGTACAGCGCGTACGGCATGCCGATTGGCGCGAGCGCCATGACGGTGCCGACCACCAGCCAGAACAGGCGATATTCGCCGAAGGTGTGCGCGTCGAGGCAGCGCACCAGCACCACCGGCAGCAGGAATTGCAACGCGTTGTCGAACGCTTTGACCGCGCCCAACGAGAATGCGCGCCGCGCGAGTCCCTGGGCGGCGATCGCTTTGGCTGCCGTGTTCATCTTTCAGCGAGCTCGTCGAAGAGCCGCGCGTAACGAGCGAGCACTTCGGCTGCCGAATGATTGCGCTCGAAATAGGCGAGGCAATCGTTCGCCGCCTGAGTCCAGAGGGCACTGTCCGAGAGGAGCGTCTCGACGCGCGCGGCGCCCTGCGCCACGTCGTCGAACACGGTATTGACCGGCGCGCCGACGTCGACCGTGGCAACTGTAGGCACGCCGCGCGCCCAGGCCTGCAGGAAGACGTTGGGCATGCCTTCGTAGACCGAGGTGAGCACCAGGAGGCGCGCGCGGTCGAACCAGCGCTCCACCTCCTCGAGCGGCAGGAAGCCGGTGAACTCGACGTTGGGCAGCCTTGCAGCGCGCTCGCGCACGCCTTCGTAGTAGCCCGGTATGCGCTTGCCGCCGAGGCTCGGGCCGCCGATCATGACGAAGCGGCGCTCGGGCAGGCGCTCGGCGATGTCGAGGAACCAGTGCGGCCGCTTGTAGTCGTGCACGGTGCCCACCCACAGCACGCGGTCATTCGCGAGGGTCGCGCGCTGCGCGTGCGGCGGCGGCGCATAGCAGCTCGGGATGACGAGCGCTTCGCGCCGGTGGTTGCGACGGCAGCTCTCCAGCTGGAAGGCATTCTGCGCGATGACGCGGTCGACGTGCGCCACACCCCAGCGGTAGAGCCAGCGGTCGCGCGCAAGGTGGATCTGCTCCTGGCCGATCTCGAAATCGCGGTCGGAGGCGCCGGCGAAGATCGAGCGCTTGCCGTGGCGGCGGCAGAACTGCGCCACCACGCCGGTCCACATGGCGCTCGAGCGCTGGTAGTACACATCGGCGTCGACCTCGCCGAGCACCTGCCACATGGTGGTGAGACGCGGGTGCAGGAAGCGCACCACGGGAATGCCGCTGCCCAGGCTGAACGCCTTGTGCACGCTAATGCCGTCGACCACGGTCGGGCTCGGCTGCCCGTGATCGAGCGTGATCATTGACACGCGATAGCCGGCCGCGGCCAAAAGGCGCGCGAGAATCGACTGCTGCACTTCGGCGCCGCCCACCACCTGGATCGCCGGATCGCGCGCCAGCACCGGCCAGGCATAGGGCGCGACGAAGCAGACGTGCGGCTTGCGGCCGGCGGCGAGGCGCGGCGCCGGGTGCGGCCGACCCTGCGGGGGGGCGAGGGCCTCTCGCAGAGTGGCGGCCG
>DASREB010000209.1:0-8290 GCA_035652275.1 Burkholderiales bacterium | reverse complement strand
TTGGCGCTCAAATCGCCGTTCGCCGAATCGATGAGCAGCAGGCCGCCGGATTCCGCGGTTCCCGGGATCGTGCCGGAGACGTTGTAGGTGGCGCCGCCGTTGGGGCCGCTCGGCGGCACGAGGCCATCGGCGAACGTGTCGTTGAAGAACGAACTGCCGTTCCGGAGCACCGAGAACTGATCGATGCCGACGACCAGCGCGTGCGCGGACGGTGACCCGAGCGCGGCGGCCAGCAGGCAGAAGAAAGCGCGCGCGACAGCTTGTCGACCCACCTTACACCTCCCCTTGTTCGGCGGACACCTGAAGTCTACCGCGGCGGACGACAATGCACGCATGCGCCTTCTGATTTTCGCTGCCGCGCTGCACCTCGGCGTGGCGCTCGGCCAGCCGTGGCCGGCGAAGCCGCTCAAGCTGGTGACGCCGTTTCCGCCCGGCGGCTCGGCGGATGTCATCGCGCGCCTGATCGGCCACTCGCTCGCCGCGCAGCTCGGCCAGCCCGTCGTGATCGACAACCGCCCGGGCGCAGGCGGCGTGGTGGGCAATGAATACGCCGCGAAGCAGCCGCCCGATGGCTATACGCTGCTTCTCATCACTGGCGCCTATCCGGTGCAGGCGGCGATGCTGAAGTCGCTGCCGTTCGAGCCGCTCGCGGACATCGCCATGATCTCGCTGCTGACGACCTACCCATTCGTCATCAGCGTGCGTTCCGATTCGCCGTTCAAGACGCTCGGCGAGCTGATCGCCTATGCGCGTGCCAATCCCGGCAAGCTCAACTATCCGTCCTCGGGGGTGGGCACCGTGCACCATCTGTCGGGCGAGCTGCTGAACGCCATGGCGGGCATCGAGATGGTGCACGTGCCGTTCCGCGGCGGGGCGAGCCCGCTCACCGAGGTGCTCGGTGGCCGGGTCGACCTGCTGCTCGAAGCGATGACGCTCTCCATCGGTCAGATCCAGGCAGGCAAACTGCGCGCGCTCGCAGTCACCTCGCGCGAACCCTGGCCGGCGCTGCCCGACGTGCCGACCGTGGCGCAGACGGTGCCCGGCTACGAAGTGAATTCGTTCATCGGCCTCGGTGCGACGGGCCGCACGCCGCAGCCGATCATCGATCGGCTGAACGCCGAAGTGCGCAAGGCGCTCGCCCAACGCGAGACGCACCAGCGCTTCGTCGAGCTCGGCGGCGCACCGGGCGCGAGCACACCCGCTGAAATGCGCTCGTTTATCGAGCGCGAGATCGCAAAGTGGCGGCGCGTGATCTCGCTACGCAAAATCGAGCAGCAGTAAGCGAAAAAAGCCATTGCGCTCGCGCGCGCAATCGGTTGCCATGTCGCCATGGCGCTGAAGCTCCGCTGGCTGCTCGTTCTCGCTTCCACCGCGCTCACGCTCGTGCTGCGCGGCCGGCGGCCGGCGCCCGGGCGATTCACGCGACGTATCTACGTGACGCGCGCCGGGACGCGGTTCTACAAGCTCTACCTCCCGGGCTGCTATCGCGGTCAGTCGCTGCCGCTCGTCGTGATGCTGCACGGCTGCAAGCAGACGCCGGACGATTTCGCCGCCGGCACGCGCATGAATCAGCTCGCCGACGAGTACGGCTTCATCGTCGTCTATCCGGCGCAGGCGTGGCGCGCGAACGTCGAGCGCTGCTGGAACTGGTTCCGCGAACGCGACCAGCAGCGCGATGGCGGCGAGCCGGAGCTGATCGCGGGCATCACGCGCCAGGTGATCGCGCGCTACCGCGCCGATGCGCGCCGCGTGTATGTCGCCGGCCTTTCGGCCGGCGGCTCGATGGCGGCGATCATGGCGGCGACCTACCCGGACCTTTATGCCGCCGTCGGCATTCATTCCGGCCTGCCGTACGCCGCGGCGCGCGGCGCCGCCACCGCCGCGGCAGCGATGCGCTGGAAGCGCCTGGGCGCGGCTGCGCCGCTGCCCGCGATTCCGATGATCGTCTTCCACGGCGACGCGGACACCACCGTGCATCCGAGTAACGGCGAATACGCGCTGCGCGCCTCGATCTCGGAGGAGGCGGAGGCCGGCGGCCGCCGCTACACGCGCAGCGCCCAGTACGACGGCGTACCGTTCGAGCACTGGGTGATTCACGGCGCCGGCCACACCTGGTCCGGCGGCAATGGCGAGGCGCCGTTCACCGATGGCAAAGGCCCGGACGCGTCACGCGAGATGCTGCGCTTCTTCTTCTCGGCCGAGCGCGGCGACGTTCGGCTCGTCGAGAAAGCCGCCGCGTAAGCGCGGTCCAAAAATTCCGTTCGGAATAGCAGGCGCAAGCAATCGGTATTGGGAGTGAGCATGCCTTCGAGGCAACTCACTCACAAGGAGAACACCGTCATGAAACCCAAGATGCTTGTTGTTGTGCTCGTTGCCGCCGCCTCCGCCTGCACTTCGGTACCTGGAGTCAAGGGTCCGTTTGCACGGGCGACGCATGGTGTGGCGACACAGACCGACGCTGGCCCGGACACCGCCGTGCAAGCGGAACCGAGTCCCTTCCCGATGCAAACGCCGTTCGGTAACTGATCTACAACGCCTAAGGTCGCCGCCCACGGGCGGCGACGAACGTTTCGCGCCGCAGGGCTGCGCCCGATCTGCTCTGTGACGATCCGCAAGACTTGGATCAGCGCCCCGACCGAATCGCAGCAGGTCCGTACCCGAACGAATCCGGCTAAACCCCCGGCTTCACGAGTTCGTTGCCGCCTTGCCGTGCCCGGCCGTCGGCCCCGTCCTTCTTCGCAGGGCGCTTGGTGTTGGCGATGTCTTGCGCCGCCTCGCGTGCCGCTTCGGCACGCGGATTCGCCTCGTATGGGTCGCCGGCCGCAAAGCGCCGCAAGCCGCCTTCGACTTCGTACCAGGCGGGACCGACGCCGTGCCAGCGATGGGTGGAGTCTTCGCCCGCGAACGCGCTGCCGGTGACCGCGGCGAGCGCCGCGCTGTAGAAGAGGACGGTGTAACGCTTCATGGTGTTGCTCCTTTGTGGAT
This sequence comes from Burkholderiales bacterium, assembly GCA_035652275.1. Classification (GTDB taxonomy): domain Bacteria; phylum Pseudomonadota; class Gammaproteobacteria; order Burkholderiales; family SG8-39; genus SCGC-AG-212-J23. The sequence goes on along the minus strand of DASREB010000209.1, from coordinate 5,305 downwards.
GGTTGGGTTAGAAGTTGTACTGCGCGGAAAACTGCAGGCGGTTGAGGCTGCCGCGATCGCCGCCAACCACCGTGCGCTGCGCATGGATGTACTCGGCGCCGAAGTTCACCGCCGGCACGGGACTCCAGATCAGATTGAGGTGCTGCGAGCGGTCCGACTTGTTGATGCCCGTGGCCGTGCCGGCCGGCGGCGTCGAGTTGGCCGCGGCGTACTCGAGCGTCGTGCGAAGCACGGGCGTCCAGAAGTGCCGGTAGGCAACGTAACCGCTCGCCTGGTGCGCGAGACGCAGCGTGCCATCCGCCGCGAGATAGCCGTCGGGGAAGAAAGCGCCGTTCTGGTAGCGCCCGATGGCGTCGCCGGCGTTGAAATTGAGTCGCACATCGTCGCGTTGGCCGGCGGGCACGATGCCGGTGAAGGCGAGCGCGCCGCCCCATTTACCGCTGTTCGCGCCGAGGGCCGCGGAATCGACATGGACATTGCGTACCAGCGCGCCCGCGGAGTAGGCGGCGCCGCCGATTCGGTATTTCACCCGCGCCGTGAAGTCGGGCGCATGGTCGCTGTCCGAGCGGAACATGGTCGCGCTGCCCGGGACGGCGAGCAGCGACTCGGGGTTTTCCGCAGAGACGGACCATTCGCCGTTCGGGCGTTTCTCGGTCCATCGCAGCTGGGCCTGGCGCACGAAGATCTCGCCGACCGGGCCGCCGAAGTCGAGCGTCTCGATGTACGCCTGCTCGTCGAAGAAGTTCGTCCATGTCTGGCCCGCGAGCAGCCTGCCGAGCGCGCCGTAGGCGTGGCGCACGCGCAGGCCGTTCGAGTTGGTCGACGACTCGTTGCCGTCCGCGCCGAAGAAATCGGTCTCGACATACGTCGTCAGGTCGCCGTAGCTCGTCGGAGTGCTGCTGCCGAGCGTGAGGCGGGACTGTCGCGCATGGAAGGTGACCTGGTCCTTCTTGTGCTGGCCAGCCGTCGGACCGACCGGGATGAGACTCGGACTCAGCTGCTGGTCGCCGACGCTGTCGACGCCCGCGCTGCGATCGCTCCAGATCGCGTCGAGCTTCACATAGCCGCGCAGCGTGAGCGTGGTGTCGGAACCGGGCGCCTTGTACGTCTGGTCGGCACGCGCCATCGCGCTGGCCGCGATGAGCGAGGCGAGCGTCATTGCGCTCAGGACAAACTTTGAATTCGATACAGCTTGGCTTACATGCATCGGAGTGGCTCCTTGAGGTGGTTGCTCGAGGAACCAATACCGACCGACAGATGCGCGTTATTTCAGATTTGCGCGCGTGTTTCGTCTGCTCGATTCGCGGGAATATTTGAGTGGCTAAGTCCGCGCGCTCTGCGTGAGCAGCAGGCGGATATCGTGGGCAAGCGACTCGGCGCTTGCTTCGGGACGCGCTACCAGCCGAAGGCGGCCGCTCGGGTCGAAAAAGAAAATCGGGATGGAATGGTGCTCGCCGGCCTCGACCTTGAACTGCGCCGTGGTACGCGCGATCGCCGCCCGGTCTCCATACAGGCCGAGAAAATCCTGGTCGAATGCGCGAACGTACTTCGCCAGTACGCTGCGTGTGTCGTGCTTGGGGTCGACGGTGACGAACAGCGTTTGCACGCGCGCGCCGTCGTCGTTCAATAGGCGCACGGCCTGCCCGAGCGTCGCCATCGTGATCGGGCAGACGTCGGGGCAGCGCGTGTAGCCGAAGTAAAGCGCAACCACCTTGCCGCGGAAATCCGCGAGCTCGTACCGCTTGCCGTCGTCACCGGGCAGGTGGAAATCGCGACCCCACGAGACGCCAGTGATATCGGTGGCGTCGAACTGCAGCGTCGCCGGATCCGGGCGCAGCGCCGCCAGGGTGATGAAGGCGCTGCCAACGATCGCGCCCACGATCGCAATGGCGAAGAGCCAGCTAAGAACGTGCAGCCAGGGTGATTCTTGCTCAATCGGGTTCATGCTCGCTGTACCGCGCGCAGCGAGCATTTATTTCCCTATCGCGCGGCGGCGTATGCCTCGGCGAAGCTCTTGAGGTCGGCGGCGTTCACGTCCGAGATCGCCCAGTAGTTCATGCCGCCGCTCGTCCAGCGCAGCACGTTGTAGCCGTGCTTGGCGAGCGCGCGCGGTGCGACGTCGCCCGTCTTGTCCTCCGGCCAGACAAAGAGGTCGATCACATGCTGGCGCGCCTGGTAGACGAGCGCAACCACCGCGCGGTTCTCCAGATAGTCGAGGCGGCCGCCGGCGAGCGGGAAGCCCGCGGCCGCGAGGTCCGGCACCGGCGGCGAGAAGTCGACCTTGCTGCTGAGCCACGGCTTAACCGTGTGCTGATCGGAGCTCGCCACTTCGATCAGGTGGCTCGTGACGATGGCGCGCGCATGGCCGGCCACGACCTGCTCGGCGAGGAGCTGGTCCGCCGGCACTTGCGCGTACTGCAGCGCCGCCGTCCACGAAATCACTGCGGCCGCGGCGGCTGCGGCGCCCATCGGTAGCCAGCGGCCCCAGTGTGGCCACTCCCAGCTCGGTTTGGAAGTGCGGGCAGGTGCCGGCGCACCAATGCCGAGCTGTGTGCGAATGCGGTCGGCCATTCCTGCCGGGGCGCCGTGCCGGTAATCCGCATGGCGCCGGATACCGGCGCGCAGCGCCGCCTGCGTAGCGAGGGCGGCCTTGCAGTTCGGGCAGGAAGCGAGATGCTGGTCGAGCGCGAGCGTGCTCGACCGATCGAGTTCCTGATCGAGATAGGCATGCAGGCGGCTGAGGCTTTCGGTGCAGTCCATGTCACGACTCCACGGTGTGTCGCAGGTGTTCGAGCAGCAGTTTTCGCGCGCGTGCCAGGCGCGACATTACGGTGCCGATGGGAATGCGCGCGATCGCCGCGATTTCCTTGTACGAGAGGTCTTCCATCTCGCGCAGCACGATCACTTCGCGGAACTCGTCCGGCAGCCGATCGAGCGCGGCGTTCACGAGGCGCCGCGCATCGCGCTCTTGCAGTAACCGGTCGATCGAGCCGAGCGGACTCTCGAGGTCGGCACTTGCTTCGCCGCCGGCCATCATGCTTTCCTCGTCGAAAGGCACGCTTGTGCCGCGGCTCTTGTTCTTGGTGAACCACGTGTAATAGGTGTTGCGCACGATCGCGAGCAGCCAGGCGCGGGCGCTCTCGCCCTGGAAGCTCTCGAGCGACTTGAAGGCGCGCAGGCACGCTTCCTGGACGACGTCCTCGGCGTTGCGCTCGTCGCGCGAGAGCCAGCGCGCGAAGTCGTAGGCCGCATCGAGATGCGGCACGAAGAGCTGCTCGAATCTCTTGGCCTTGCTCTGCTCGTCCAAGACCAGAGGCTTCCTCTTTGGGGCCGACGCGCGCTCAAGCGCATGGATCTGGGCCATACGCGCTAGACCGGGCGAGGGGCCGGTTTATTCCCGGGAATTTTCGCGCCGCGCCCTCGGTATCTGCGGCGTAGGGAAGCGAACTTTACTTCATCAACCGGAACTAGGAGACACCGATGGGCAATCGAATCGCGCGGCGCGACTTTCTCAAGCTGGCCGGGCTCGGCAGCGTTGGCGTGGTGCTCGCCTCGGCGCTGCCGGGCGTGGTGCAGGCACACGATGACGACGACTTCTTCTTCCTGCAGCTTTCTGACACGCACTGGGGATTCGAGGGTGCGCCGAACCCCGACGCGCGCGGCACGCTGCCGAAGGCGATCCGCTCGATCAACAGCCTCGAGCAGCGGCCGGACTTCATCATGTTTACCGGCGACCTCACCCATACGACCGACAGCCCGGTCGAGCGCCGCAAGCGCCTGTCGGAGTTCAAGAGCATGGTGAGCGAGCTCAACGCCAAGACGGTCCGCTTCATGCCGGGCGAGCACGACGCATCGCTCGACAACGGCAAGGCGTTCCAGGAGTTCTTCGGCCCCACGCACTACACCTTCGACCACAAGGGCATTCATTTCATCGTGCTCGACAACGTCTCCGACCCGCGCGCGCAGATCGGCGAGGAGCAGCTCGCGTGGCTTGCCGCCGATCTCAAGCGCCGGCCCGCCGCGGCGCCGATCGTGGTCTTCACCCACCGGCCGCTCTTCGACCTTGTGCCGCAGTGGGACTGGGCAACGCGCGACGGCGCGAAAGCGATCGAGCTCCTCATGCCGTTCAAGAACGTGACGGTGTTCTACGGCCATATCCACCAGGAGCACCACCAGATGACCGGGCACATCGCGCACCACGCTGCCAAGGGCCTGATGTTTCCGCTGCCGGCGCCGGGCTCGCAGCCCAATCGCGCGCCGCTGCCCTGGGACCCGGCGCAGCCATACAAGGGATTGGGATTCCGCGGCGTCGAGGCGGATCTCGACGAGGCGCGCTACGCGCTCACCGAATTCCCCGTGGTGAAGGCCTGAGCCATGCGCCTCAAACTGCGTCTCGCCGCCGCCGCGGCAATCCTGGCGATCGGCTCGACTCTCACCTACGTCGCGGTCCACGCGGCGCCACGGCCGACGGTCATCAAGATCAGCGCCAAGCGCTTCGATTACACGCCGGGCAAGTTCACGCTTAAGAAGGGCCAGCCGGTGATCTTCGAGCTTTCGAGCCGCGACGTGATGATGGGCTTCAACCTGCCGGACTTCAGCGTGCGCGGCGACATGATTCCTGAAAAAATCACCCGGGTGCAGTTCATCCCCGACAAGACCGGCACGTTCACGTTCCTGTGCGACATCTTCTGCGGCACCGGGCACGAAGAGATGCACGGCAGCGTCACCGTAGTGGATTGACGCGTGACTGATAAACAACTCCTGGCGGTGGCGGTCGCGGTGATGAACTGCGGCTGCGCCGCCATTTCCACGGACTGTGCGCAGGACTGGTACGGCGCGGGCGAGCGCCACGGGCGCCTCGGCATGCAGCCGTGGGACGTCCAGTACGCTGCCGCGTGCGGCAAGGGCTTCGACCAGGCGCGCTACGCGAGCGGCTGGCAGGCGGGCGCCAGCGCGCGGCCCGCGCTCGGCGGTTCCTGACTAGCCGAGCGGGCCGAGGTACGGCTCGCCGAGGAAAGTGTCCGGCTGGCCTGCGACGTTCGCGGGCCAGTTGGCGTTATCGATTTTCGGCCGCAGGTGCGCCGGGCGCGGCTTGCCGTCCCAGCCGATCTGCTCCATGTAGTAGTAGAGCTGGAACGCGAAGCCGTCCGGATCGATGGCGAATGCGCTGTAGTCGATGCCGGGAAAGAGCTCCGGCGGCAGCAAGCGGATCCGCACGCCGGCGCCGCGCAGGAAATCGAGCGCATCGCGCAGCTGCTTGTAGCTGCCAAGCTGCAGGCCGAATGACATCAGCGTGGTGTGCGCG
>DASREB010000208.1:0-7695 GCA_035652275.1 Burkholderiales bacterium | reverse complement strand
TTGCGCCACTTCGAAGCCGTTCATGCCCGGCATGCCGATATCGAGGAGCAGAACGTCGGCGCCGAAGTCGCGCACCGCGTAGAACGCCGCCGGTCCGTCGCTGGCGGTCTTGACGTCGTGCCCCTCGTCTTCGAGGAGCAGCCGTAGCGTGCGCACGGTGTCAGGATCATCGTCGGCGACGACGATACGCAGTTTCAGCGCCGCCCTGCCCTCGCTCATGTCGCAGATTGTCCCGGTCGCGCGTGGCGAGCGCTATCCATTGCTTCACGTAGGAGGGCCGGGAATATCCCGATATCCGCAAACTCGGCCACGCGCACGCGCCAGCCGAGTGCAATTGCCGTGCTAGGGATTGGACCTCAGGCGCTGCGCAGCCGCGCCAGCGACTCGCCGTCGGGCTCGCCTTTCGGAAAAACCAGCGTGCGTCCCGCTTCCGCACGGATGTAGCGCACGAGCGCGATGATCATGCGCTGGCGCTCCTTGGTGAGCGTTTTCGGGAACTCGGCGAGCGTGAGCTGCGCCTGCTCCTCGATCTGGTCAAGCTTCTGCTGAAATTCTTCCAAATCCATTGTTGTTGGTCCCTGCTGGCCGACGGACAGACGGTAGTCGAGCCGGCCGGACCGCGCAGTCGTCGGCGCCAGCGCCTTGCTGTAGTCGTCTCACTACACCCGCGGCGCCCGGCCGAGCTCCCCCGCATCCATGATGATTTCCACCAGTTTGACGAAGATCGCGACCGGCGGCATCGCCCCGCCACGGATCCAGGTGATCATGTCCTCGCGCGAGGCGTCCAGGCGCGCCTGCAGCTCGCCGTAGCCGCCGACCACCCGCGCGGCCCGTTGCAGTACTCGCGATTGCACCGGCTCGATCACGCCGCGACGCTAACAGGACAAGCGTGACAGCGCGAGTCGCGGCGAGTCGCTTTGCGTGTCACGCGCATTCGACAGCGCTAGGCCGAGCGCGGCTTGATCGTCCCGAGACGCTTGAGGAGCGACTGCGGGTCGTAAGGCTTGGCAATGAAGTCGTGGAAGCCGCTTTCGCGCGCCATGCGGCGGTCCAGTTCGCTGCTATGGCCGGTGATGGCGATGAGCGTGGGGACGCCGGCACCGTAGGTTTCGGTGAGCTCCTCGGCGATGTCGTTGCCGCCGCGGTCGGGCATGCCGAGGTCGAGCAGGATGACGTCCGGCGCGAATTCGCGCACCGCCGGAATCACGTCTTCGCCCCACTTTACGAGCCGCACTTCCATGCCGGCATCGCGGCAGAGAAGCCCGAGTGTCACCAGCGTATCGCGCTCGTCGTCTGCGATCAGCACGCGTAGCGGTCGGGATTGCGGTACGACGTGGTGCTGCTCGTTGTCCGCCGGTTCGGGATTCACGTAGTCCGCCGGCGACAGCACAGCAAGAAACGAACCCCGCAAGAAAAGGCCCCGAGCTACAGGGAGAGCCCGGGGCCTTTGCACCGGAGCCGCGGAGGCCATCAGTGCGAAGCCAGTATAGGAAGCCGGCGAGTGCGTCGCTTAAGAAGCGGCGCCTGTTTCGCTGGGCAGAATCACATGTGCCGGTCTGCGCGCCGCTCGTGCTCGGAGTAGCCCGCCGCCCAGCCCTCCATATAGGCTTGCTCGGCGGCCGCCGGCTTGGCGAGGCGGCACTCGCGCGCGAGCTGCTCGAAGCGCGGCCGGATGCCGTGGTAGAGCGCATCGGCTTCGCCCTCCGCATACCAGTCCGCACGAGCGCATTGCTCGGGCGTCATCGGCGCGCACCCCGCCGCCACCAGGAAGGCGATTACAGCAAGTCTTTCCATTTGGCGCGAATCTTCTGCTGCAGCTCCTTGCTCGCCTCGGCCACGACCGGAAAGTCCTCGAGGTGGTCCCACGGCCGGCAGGCATCGATCACCGCCTTGGAGCTGTAAGGCGCGTCATAGCGATAGGCGACGAACATCGGGTCGTTCTTCGAGCCCATGCCGCGCTCGATGATGTCGATGTCGACCACCGGGTCGGTGCGCGTCGCCACCGCCCACATCACTTCCTGCAGGTTCGCCGGGTCGATGTCCTCGTCGACCACTACCGAGTAGCGCGACATGTAGGCGCCGACGCCGCACTGCGAAAGGATGTGCCCGGCCTGGCGTGAATGGCCGGCATAGCGCTGCTTGATCGACACCACGTTGAACATGCGCGCCCCGCCGATCTCGTGCGCCCACACGGCGCGCACATCGGGCACGCCGGCCGCCACGATCGCCTCGTGCAGCAGTGCCGAGCGCATCACCGCCTTCGAGTACGAATAATCGTTCGGCGGTTTTGCCGGCGGGCTGCCCATCAGGATCGGCTCGCTGCGGTAATAGAGCCGCTGCACCGTGACCACCGGCGCAACGCCCTCCTTTCCCGGATAGTAGCCATGGAACTCGCCGAAGGGTCCCTCGCTGCGCTCATCATTGGGCTCGATGAATCCTTCGAGCACGATTTCGGCGGCCGCGGGGAACGGCAATCCGGTCAGCTCGCCGTTCACCACCGCGACCGGCTCGCCGACGATCGCGCCGATGTAGTTGTATTCGCACATGCCGAAGGGCACCTCGATGCCCGAGATGAGATAGCCGAGCGGATCGGCCCCGCAGACGATGACGACGGGAAAGCGCTTGCCCGCGGCTTTGTGCTTCTCATAGTGAATGCGCCCGTGCTTCCCCGGCACCATGTCAAGGGCGACGTGGTCGCGGTCGATCACCTGCACGCGGTACGTGCCGACGTTGATCCACTCCGTGTCGAGATCGCGCGTCACCACGGAGCAGCCGGTGCCGATGTAGCGGCCGCCGTCGAGCTCGTGCCAGAGCGGCGCCGGGAATTTCAGCACGTCGACCTCGCGCTCGACATGTTCCAGCGCCGGGCCGTTCTCGACCACGGCCGCGGGAAAGCGCGCAGCCGCCGCCTGCCAGTGCGTCGGCTTGCCGCGCAGCGTTTCCACGAGGCCGCGGTGGGTGCGCTGCAAAGGCAGGCGCAGGATCGACGACAGCCGCGCCGGGCTTGAGGTGCTGCAGGTGAGCACACGGAAGCCCTTCGGGTAGCCCTTGATCTCGTCGAACAGGAGCGCGGGCGGCGCATCTTTCTTGACATTGAGCTCGCTGATCGCGCCGAGCTCGAGGTTCCAGTCGGCGCCGCGCACGTGCGTAAGCTCGCCGAGCTTGTCGATTTCGGCGAGCCAGGTGCGCAGATCGAGCGGGTTCACGCCGCGCGATTATAGGGCGGCCTATTTTTCGAGCTGCTCGTGCGCGAGCTGCGCGAGCCGAAAGAGCTCCTCGCGTGCAAGCTCCGCCGCTGCCAGCGCGTAGCCGCACTCCTCGTCCAGCCAGCCGGTTTCACGCGCCTGGCGGAACTCCCGCGCCCAGTAGCGCGTCACGCGCTCGCCGTTCTGCCGCTCGTACATGAGGAGCGCCGCTGCCGCGGCGTCGCCGGGCAGGAGCCGCCCGCCGAGAAAGGTGAACCGGGCACTTTGCAGATCGGGCGCCTGCACGCGCATCTTGAGGCGCTCCGAGAGCCAGCCGAGCGCTTCGCCGCGCGCCTCCACCGGGTGCTGCACCTCGGCCGCGTACACCGTATGCGGCATGGCGGCGCGATGCACGATTTCCGGCATCGGCGCGGGCGGAAGCTGCGCCCGATGACCACTGCAAAGACCACGCCGCCGGCGAGCGCCGCTTTCCACGGCGGCGCGGCGCATCGAGTCGCTCATCGACATAGGCCTGCACGTCAGCTTCCGGCAGCCGAGCCGGGGTCACTTGACCTGCCGGAGCCGCGCCTCGTTCAGGAGCACGAGCCGCAGCTTCTCGCGCGCCCGCGAGAGCCGCGACATCACGGTGCCAATGGGGATGTCGAGCGTTTTCGCCACCTGCTCGTAGCTCATATCCTCGAGCGTGACCAGCAGGAAGATCTCGCGCTGCAGCGCCGGCAAGGTCGCGATCGCGCGCTCGAACGCCGCCGCCCCGGCCGGCTCGCCCGCCCGCGGCGCGGGCGCCTCCGCGACGTCCCGGCCGGCGGCGCTCGCCACATAGGTTTCATGGAGCAGCGAAAAGAGCCAGACCCGCACGTCGGCCTGGGTTTGGGCGAACTCGAGCTCCTGCGCTGCCCGCTCGAGCGTCACGCGCACCAGCTCGTCCGGCGCCGCGCCGCTCGCGGCGAGCGCGCGCGCATAGCGCCGCAAATGCGGAATCAGCGCGGTGATGCGTTCCTGCGACTGCACGCCCGGCAAACAGCCGCCGGGCGTACCGCATTCCGCGATTATTTGACGATCAGCCGGCCGTGCATGACCGGATGCAGGCGGCAGATGTAAGCGATCTCGCCTTTCCTGCGCGCGACGTAGGTCCAGCTCTTGCCCTGGGCGAGCTCGCCCGACTCGATCCCCGCCGCCCTGGCGGTGACGGTGTGCGGCACGATGTCGCGGTTGGTCCAGGTAATGCGGTCCCCGGCGGCAACCTCGAGCCGCTCGGGGACGAACTTCATGCCCTCGATTAGGACTTCATGCGAAGGCGCCGCTACTTCTTTTTTCCGGAGTCGGCCCTCTTTCCCAGATCGGCCTGCACGTGCTTCGCGTGATCGAGGTGCGCCTGGATCGCGGGCCGCACTTTCTCGATCAGGCCCTTCAGCTCCGCGTTCTGCGCGCTCGGCACCAGCACCTTGTCGATCGCATCGAGCACCTGCTCGTGGTAGGTGACCTCATGGTCGATGTAGGCCTTGTCGAACTGCGCGCCCTTCAGCTTCTTCAAGTTCGCCATGTTGTCCTCGGCGCCCTTCTTCAGCGCCTGGCTCGTGTCGTTGTCCTGCGGCTTGACGCCGAGCTTCTTCGCCAGCGCGCCGGCCTGCTTGTTGACCGCGCTGTGGTCGGTGATCATCTGCTGCGCGAAAGCCTGCACCTCCTTGTTCTTGCTGTGCGACTTCGCCAGCTTGCCGGCGTCGATGTCGATCTGGTTCGCGGTCACCACGATGTGGGCGATCTGCGGGTCGCTCGGCTTCGCTTGCGCGAGCGCGAGGCTGGGCGCGACGAGCGCGAGCGCCAATAGCTGCGGGTAGTTCACGATGTCTCCTTGGGTGAGTTGAGCCGGCCGAGCACGGCGGCGACCACGCGGTCGCAGCGCTCGCCGGCGAAGCTGAAAGCGTCCTCGCAGGCAACGTCGATCCTCTGCGCGAGCGCCTCGCGCAGCATGCTGCGGGCGCGAAAGAGGCGCGTGCGTACGGTTGCCGGCGGCAGCTCGAGCACCGCCGCGGTCTCCTCCACGGAGAGCTCCTCCACCGCGCGCAACATGAACACGGTGCGATAGGCCTCCGGCAACGCGTCGATCTGCGACTCGAGCAGGCGGCGCAGCTCGGCGCGCTCGGCGCTGGAATGCGGGGTTTTGTCGCTGTCGCTATCCATTATGTGTTCCACCTCCGGCGCGGCCGCGCTCTGCAGCGGCACGATCTCGGCGCGCCGCGACTGCTTGCGCAGCCGCTGCAATGCCTCGTTCGCCACGATGCGGGCGAGCCAGGTCGAGAGCTGCGCATCGCCGCGGAAGCTCGCGAGCGAGCGGTAGGCCTGGATGTAGGCCTCCTGCAGCGCATCCTCGGCCTCGGCGTCGTCGCGCAGGATGGCGCGCGCGGTGCGAAACAGCATCCGGTTATGCCGCCGCATCAGTGCTTCGAACGCAGCGATGTCGCCGTGCGCCGCCTGCCGCGGGAGTTCAGCCGTCATGCGCGATTGGATGTCGCGAGCGGCCGCGGCGTTTCAGTAGCCGTAGAACTCTTCGGAGCGCATGTCGTCCTCGCTCACGCCGAGCTCTTTCAGCATCCCCTGCACCGCCATGGTCATTGCCGGCGGGCCCGCGAAGTAGTAGACCGGCGCCCGCACCTCCTGGACATGCTGCTCGAGCAGCTCGCGGCCGATGCGCCGCTTCTCGCCGCGCCACTCCGGTGCGTCGGTCATGGTCGTCACCAGGCGCAGCTTCGGCCCCTGCAGGCGCTCGAGCTCGGCGAGGAACGCCGCGTCCTGCGGCCGCCGGTTGGAGTAGATGAGCGTGATCTGATGCGGCAATTGCCGCTTGGCGGCATCGCGCGCCATGGCGAGAAACGGCGTGATGCCGATGCCGCCGGCGAGGAACACCGCCGGGCGGCTCGCATCCTCGTGCAGCACCATGAGGCCGAGCGGGCCTTCCATCTCGAGCTTCGCGCCCGGCTTGGCCGCCGCGAGAAAGCGCTTGAAGGCGCTATCGCGCATGCGCGTGGCGATCATCAGCTCGCGCTCGTGCGGCGCCGAGGCGATGGTGAACGTGCGGCTCGGTCCGGCAGCGTCCTCCTCGCCGGGGTCGATCAGCGTGAACATCGCGTTCTGGCCCGCCTCGTGCGAGAAGTCGGCGGGCTTCTCGAAATAGAACGCCATGGTGCCTTCGGCCCACCGGCTCGCGCCGCAGGAGCGTGGTCTCGGCCATCAGAAGGTGCGGATGCCGCCAAACGTGTCGGACACCTCATGACGCTTGCCGGCGGCGTCGTACCAGTAGACCTTGCCGTCTTCCTCGCCCTTGGTGAGCTTGTGCGAGCCGTCGCAAAACGGCTGGTTTCTGGAGAGCCCGCATTTGCAGAGCCACACTTCCTTGCCGTCGATCATGTAGCGGGTCGGTTCCTGCGGTGTGCGCTTTACGAGTCGTGCCATGGCGGCATCCTTTCGTCTATGCCCATACGATGGCGTGAACGCGCACGCTGTTTCAGCCATTCCGCGAAACGGCTCAAGCGCTCAGCATATCGCGCAGCCGCCGCGGGCTGAACGGCAGCTCGCGCACCCGCGTCCCGGTCGCGTGCGCAAGCGCGTTGGCGAGGGCGCCGGCAGCCGTGCCCTGGGCGGCTTCCCCGGTGCCGAGGAAATGCTCGCCCGGCCGGTCGATCACGTGCACCTCCATCTGCTGCGGTACGTGCGAGAACCGCAGGATCGGGTACGTGCCCCAGTCGCGGCTGGTGATACGCGTGTCGTTGTACATCACCGCCTCGAACGTGCTCCAGCTCACCGACTGCAGGATGCCGCCTTCGACCTGGTTGCGGATGCCGTCGGGATTCACCGCCTCGCCACTGTCCACGGCGGCAACCGCACGCAGCACGCGAAGCTCGCCCGTGTCGCGCTCGACCTGCACCTCCATGGCGAGCGCGCAATAGGCGGCGAGATTTTTATACCGCGCGAAGGCAAAGCCCCGGCCGCGGCCGTTCTGCTTCTTGTAGGCATCCCAGCCGAAGCGCTCGGCCGCCAGGCGGATCACGTCCCTCGCGCGCGGGTCGTCGAGGTGCCGGAGGCGAAACTCCACCGGGTCCGCTTTCGCGGCGGCGGCGAGCTCATCGACGAAGCTCTCGATCGAGAACACGTTCATGTACGCACCGAGCGCGCGCAGCGCGGAGACGCGCAGCGGCATCTCGGGAATGAAGTGGTGCGTCACCCGCGCCGGGAACCTGTAGAGCGGGATGGCATTGCGATCGCCGCCGCCTTCGGGCTGCGGGATTGGGCGCGGCGGCGACGGCTGGAACGGCTTCTCGAGCGACCAGGCGGCGGCAAGCTCGCCCGCTTTGCCGGGCCGCGACGAATGCGTGTTGCTCCAGACGTCGTATTGCCAGCCCGCCACGTTACCGGCCGCATCGAGCGCCGCGCGCAGCTTGCTGATCATCGCCGGCCCGTACGGCTCCCAGGCATGCTCATCCTCGCGCATCCACTG
>DASREB010000207.1:0-19404 GCA_035652275.1 Burkholderiales bacterium | reverse complement strand
AGCGCGGTGCGCGCGCCGACGTTGGCGGTGCGCATGTCGAACGCTGGTGCGCTCAAGGCGAGCTCGGCTTGCGTGCGGTGATGCGAAACCTCGAGCGATCCCTCCACCACCGTCGCGGTGCCCACGGCATGCCGGACAAAGGCGCCCGTCGAGAGCGCCGTACTTTGTCCGACGTCGAAGGCGCCGCTCGTGGCGATGCCGATCGGGCGCTCGAAGCGCTCGGCGAACCCGAGCGTGATGCCGTACGTGGTGCGGCCGGCGCCGAGCTGCGCGATTGCGCCGCCGGCGCTGCGGCTGCCGAAGCTCGAGGAGTCGAGCGTGCGCGCCTCGGTCACCGACGCGGTCGGTAGGCTGCCGACGAAGCCAAGGCGCAGCGCGCCGAAGTCCGCGGCGTAGCCAAGCGCGACGGAGTCGACACCCGGTGCGGCGAGATGCGGCAGCGAGACGAGGTCGAGCTGCGAGCCGAGCAAGGTCTCGCCGCCGGGGCCTTGCGCGAAGCCGATGCGGTAGGCGCCGAAGTCGACGGACAACGCGTCGTTCAGCCCCGGCGCGTGGCTCAGGCGCAGGCCCGCGCCGAGCGGCTGCGCTTTCGCGGCGAGCGGACTCGAGCGTAGCGACGCCCATTGCCGCTCGACCAGGCGCGGCGTCGCTTCGCGGAAGAAAGTCGCCGAAGGCACCCAGAACGGCGCGCGCTGGTAGTTGTCGACGACGAGCACCCAGGGCTGCATGCGCAGCGCCTGCGTGGTGCCCGCCTGGAACTGGATGGCGCTCGCGCCGACGGGCGAGGTCGCGCCGGTCGCGGCAGCGCCGGTCGGGATGGAGACGCCGCCGACTGGCGATGAGGCGGCGTCGAGGTCCATCATCCCCTGGCCGTAAATGCTCGAGTCGGCGTAGGCGCCGCTGCGGTTCGCGGTGTAGAGCAGCCGGTCGCGCAGCTGCAGGTAGTTGAGATTCACGAACATGCTCTTCAGCGCCGCGAGCGCGGCGGAAGCGTGCGGCGCCGCCATCGAGGTGCCGTACATGTAGGCGTAGCCGCCGTTGTTGTACATCGAGTAGAGCCCGGTTTGCGAGGAGCCGCCCGGCGCGGCAAGGCACCAGGCGGCGGCGACGCCGCAGCGATTGCTGTAGCTCGCGATCCGGCCGCTATCGTCAACCGCCACGACGGCGAGCCAGCCGGCTTCGATGCCGCTCACGCGATACGGCAGCCCCGATTGCATGCCCGGCTGCGCGCCCGCCTGGTTGCCGGCGGCGAACACCACCACGCCGCCTTTGGCGACGTACGCGCGCGAGGCGTTGATCATGAGCGGCATCGACCCTTGCAGGTCCTGCGTGGTGAACGAGGTGATCGGGGTCTCGAGCGACCAGGAGTTGTTGATGATCATGGCGCCGGCGTTCGCGGCGCGGCTCATCATGTCGGCGAGCTGCGCATCGCTCGCCGTGATCGCACCGGTGGCATTGCCAACCTTGAAATTGATGAGCGTCGCGTTGTAAGCGAGGCCCTGCATGCCGGCGCCGTTCTTCGGTCCGGCGATGATGCCCGCGACATGCGTGCCGTGTCCGTATTCATCGGCGCCCGCGCCGGGCCGGTTGGCGATGTAGTCGTAGCTCGAGGCGAGGTCGATGTTGATCACGCTGCCGGTTGCGCCCTCGCGCGCGTTGATGCCAGTGTCGGCGAGGGCGATCTTCACCCCCACGCCGGTGCCAGCGGCCGGATCCGGCACGCTGCCCGTGTACCAGGCGTAATTGCCGTTGAAGTACAGGCTCGAGGCCTTCACCTGACGAAGGCCCGCTTGCGCGTTGTATTCGGAAGTCTCGAAGTCCGCCGGGCTCGCGTACATCAACGAGCGCGGCGACGCGGGTGCCGGGCCGGGAGTGCCCGCTCCGGGGGCGCTTGCGCTGCTCGCACCATCACTGCCGCCGCCGTGCCGGCCGGCGAACGCCGCGACGACACCGAGCCCGGCCGCCGCCAGCGCCGCGGGCAGGACGTATGAGCTTGGCTTGGCGGGTCGCTCGGCGTCCTGCTTTTCGGCCGATGCGGTCTCCTCGCCCAGTGCGGGGGTGGCGATCGCCGCCACCAGCAGCGCAATGACCTTCCTTCGCATGCGCGCTCCCTGGCGTTTCTAAGCAACGTCATCTAGCCACGACGCGCGTTCAGGAAGTCGCCAGCCGGCGTAGACCGGATGCGCTATATCAAAACTACACGGGCGTTCTAGGGCGCCATTACGGCAATGGTCAGGTAGATCATCGCCACCACCAGGAAAAGCTCGATCAGCCGCTCGAGTCGGGTCAGCGGAAGGACGGCTTCGCTTTGCTCTGGTGTCATGGCAAGGGCGAGACTACAGGCGACTCGGGCAGGCCGCGGTGAATCAGTTCTCGGGCATGGCCATTGCAGCCGAGGCGGTGATGCTCGCCTTTCAAGGAAAGCTGCTCGGACGCGCTGCCGAGATCTGCGGCGGCTGGAACACGCTGTGCATGCGGCTGGGCGTCGAAGGTCATAGCCTGCGCCTGTGGCTCGAAGGCAAGGCGCGGCTGCCGGAGCGAGTGTTTCTCAAAGCGGCCGACATCGTCCTGGAAGACGACATCGCGCGGGCCGCGCAGGATCGCCGTGCTGCACCGCGGATCGCGGCGCTGCCGCCGGAAAGCGAGTCCGCCGGGCAGAACGCCCGCTAGTCAGATCAAGCCGAGCTGACGCAGCTCGGCCTTGCCATACGCATAGAGGATCGGCGCCGCCACGAGGCCCGGCACGCCGAACGCGGCCTCGAATGCCAGCATCGCGCAGAGCAGCTCCCATGACGACGCCTTGATGTGTCCGCCGATGATGCGCGCGTTCAGGAAGTACTCGAGCTTGTGGATCACGAGGAGGAACGCGAACGAGCCGACGGCGACACCGAAGCCCTGCGACAGGCTGACGATCACGATGACCGTGTTCGAGATCAGGTTGCCGAAGACCGGTAGCAGCCCGCCGATGAAGCAGAGCGCAACGAGCGCCTTGGTGAACGGCAGGTGGATGCCGAGGAGCGGCAGCACCACCATGAGGTAGATCGCCGTGAGTACCGTGTTGATGGCGGAGATCTTGACCTGCGCGAACACCACGTTGCGGAAGGCGTGCGCCAGAGTCAGCACCCGCTCGCCGGCCTCGCGCAGCAGCAGCGGCTTGTTCTGCTGGCCGCGTGCCTCGCGAAAGCAGATGATCGCGCCGATCACCATGCCGAGGAGCACATGCAGGAAGGTGACGCCGAACATCCGGCCGGCGTGCTGCAGCTCGGCGGCGTGGTCGCGCAGCCACTCGACGATCACGCCGCGAACCGTATCGGCATCCTCTGGCACGTATTGACTGAGCCATTCCGGGAGCGAGGCGCGCGAGCTCGCGAGGATGTCGGCGAGGCGTGCGAGCAGCGCCGCCGGGTCAGCGCCTTCGCTGCGGAAGAGCGCCGCAGCGCCGAAGCCGATCGCCACCAGCACGCCGATCACCAGCGTGGCGATGACGGCCACGCTGACGAGCCGCGCACTGCTGCTGTTGGTTCTGCGGTAGGCGATGCGCGCGGCAAGCGTATGGACAAGCTCGTGCACCAGCAGTCCGCCGAGCAGCGCGCCGATCAGGCCCCACTCGAGACAGAAGACGAGGCCAAGCACCATCGCCACGATCGCGGCGTAGCGCGCCCTGCGCTCGGTGAGGAAAACCGAATCGTCTAATCGCACTGCGCGAGCCAGTCCTGCAGCCAGGCGCGCGCTGCGGACGGATTCGCGAGCCGCCAGCGCGCGATGGTCGAGCCGCTTCCAACCTTGACGGCGTGGCCGCCGGCCTCCTGCACCACGCGAAAGCCGTGCTCGTCGGTGAGATCGTCGCCGAGGAACACCGGCACGCGCCCGGCGAAGGGTTTCTCGCGCATGAAGGCCGCGATCGCCCGGCCCTTGTCGTGACCCGCTGGTTTCAGCTCCGCCACCATCTTGCCGCGCTGCACTTCCACGCCCGCGCCAAGCGCGCGCGCCGCTTCGCGCACCACGGCGTGCGCCGCGCCGGCGAGGTGCGGCGCGAGGCGATAGTGCAGCGCCATGCTGTAGCCCTTGTTCTCGAACACGAGGCCGCTATGGCGCTCGGCAAAGGCGCGGATGGTTTCGGCAGCGCGCCCGAGCACGTCGCTCGAGACACGCGGACGGTGCACCCGGCCGCGCGCATCGCGCCGCTCGACGCCGTGCTGGCCTGCGGCCGGCAGCCTGAGCGGCGCGAACAGCTCGTCGATCATGGCGAGCGAGCGGCCCGAGACCAGCGCAAGCGCGCCATCCGCCTTGTCGTAGAGCGCCGCCACCAGCTTGCAGTCGGCCCTCGCGGTATGCACCGATTTGGGCGTCGGCGCGATGTCGAGGAGCGTTCCGTCGATATCGAGGAAGAACGCCCAGTCCCGTTGCAGTGGTGGCAAGGCGCTCGTCCTCCGGCTACGCGGCGTCTGCCTGGCGGCGCGCCGCACGGGTTCGGGCAAGCACGCGCGTGCGGTGGCGCATGCGCGCGGCGTCGAGCAGCATCCGGCCTGCCCAGCGGAACACGTTGAACTCCTGCACGAGGTTGCGCATGCTGCGCATGCGCGCGCGCTGCTCGTCCGGCGACATGGTGAGCGCGAGATGCAGCGCGGCGGCGCTCTGCTCGAAGTCGTAGGGATTGACGATCAGCGCCTCGGCGAGCTCGCGCGCGGCGCCGGTGAACTGCGAGAGGATCAGCACGCCCTGCTCGTCGTCGCGCGCGGCGACGTACTCCTTCGCCACCAGGTTCATGCCGTCGTGCAGGCTCGAGACGACGCACACCTCGGAAGCGCGGTAGAGCTCGTAGACCTGCGCCGCATCGTGATGCTCTATGCGCAGGACGATCGGCTGGTACCCGCCCTTGCCGTAGCGCTCGTTGATGCGCGCCGCCAGCGCGCGCACCCGGGCGTCGAGCTGCTGGTACTCCTCAATCGAGCTCCGCGAGGGCGCCGCGACCTGGATGAAGGCGAACTGGCCCACCCAGCGCGGCTCGAGCTCGAAGAGCCGCTCGATGGCGCTGAAGCGCTCAAGGATGCCTTTCGTGTAGTCCAGGCGGTCGACACCAATGCCGAGCTTCACATCGGCGGCAAGCCCGAGGCTCTCGCGCACGCGCCGCCGGCACTCCGCCACCGGCGGCTGCACCTGCAGCGCGGCGGGCGGCCATTCGATCGAGATCGGGTAGCGGCGCACCTCGGTCGTGTCGCCGCCGTACGAGATCGAAAATGTCTCGCGGTCTACGCGCGCCTCGAGGAACCGGTCGACCGTGTCGAAGAAGTTGTTGCAGTGGAACTGCGTATGGAAGCCGAGGATCGACGAGCCGAGCATGCCGTCGAGGATTTCCTCGCGCCACGGCAGGATGCCGAACGCTTCCGGGTTCGGCCACGGGATGTGCCAGAACGTGATGATGGTCGCGCGCGGCAGCCGCTCGCGCACCATGCGTGGCAGGAGCGCGAAGTGATAGTCCTGCACCAGGATGATCGGATCCTCGGTATGCGCCTCGTCGGCGACGATCTCGGCGAAGCGGCGGTTCACGCTCTGGTAGTACTCCCAGTCGGGCGCGCGAAAGGTGGGCCGCGTATGCGCGATATGACAGAGCGGCCACAAGCCTTCGTTGGCGAAGCCGTAGTAATAGCCCTGCTCTTCCTCCGGCGAGAGCCACACTCGCCGTATGCGGTACGCGGGCCGCTCGGGCGGCACCATCACGTGGTCGTTCTTGTCCACCGTGTCGCGATCGCCGGAGCCCGCGCCGTGCGCGATCCAGGTGCCGGAGCAGGCGCGCACGATCGGCTCGAGCGCGGTGACGAGGCCGCTCGCCGGCCGCTGGATCTCGATCACGTTGTCCTTGCGCTTAACGTGCACATACGGCTCGCGGTTGGAGACGATCAGCACTTCATCGCCCTTCAGGTCCTGCCGCAGGATCCGCCTGAGCGCCTCGGGGCCCCAGGTGGTCTGGCTTTCATCGCGTCCCGCGCGCTCCGCTTCGAGGTCGCGGACCAGCGCCTGCAGGTCGCGCGCGATCGGCCGCAGTTCGGGCGCCGTGCTGGCGAGCCCCAGTGGCGAGCGCAGCAGCGTCTCGCCCGAAAGCAGCGCTTTGATGCCGGCCACCCAGCCGCGCCAGCTGATCTCGGCGATCACCATGGTGATGAGCGCGACCACCGCGGCGATGCCGGCGAAGAGCCATAGCACGTACTTCTTGGTGTCGGCGCTGCGGCGCTCGACGAAGCTCATGTCGTGCACGATCATCAGATTGCCGAGCGGGCCGGCGTCGCCGGCGACCGGATTGGCGGAGACATGCAGCGGTCCGTCCTTCAGCCGCAGCACCCAGCTCCTCGCTTCCTTGTCGCCGGGCGGCGGGCAGCGCACCGCCTGCGGCCAGGTCGGGCTGGCGAAGGCGAGATGACCCGCGCGATCGCAAAGGCCGATGGCGAAGATGCGCTCGCCCTGCATGATGCGCTCGAAGTAGCGCTGCACGCGCTGCCGCGCGCCGCGCGGATCGCGCATCAGCTCCGAGAGCGGCTCCTGCGCCGTCTGCGCGATCAGCGCGCCGCGCGCATCGAGGTCGCGCACGAACCACTGGAAGGTCAGCCGATCGACCAGCGGCACGACGGCATACGCGATCGCAGCGAGCGCGAGAGCGAGAGGTACTACGAAGCGTAGTGATAGCGGCATGTCCGGCGTGAGGCGTGGCAGCAAAAAGGGAGCCGCCAGCACCCCCTTTCGACCGCGATGGTAGCGGAAAGCTCGCGGGTCTAAAAGGTGTTTCGATTCAGCGGGATGCTGTCGCCGATCTACTACAGGCCGAACGGACTCAGGCGCTTTCCTGGCTGGCGTCGGTGCCCGACTTCAAGGCGGCAGTGCTGATATCGAGCACCTTGAGCGAGCGCGGCGCCTTTTCGACCGGCTCCACCGCGGCGATCTCCGCCGCGGCGGAGGCCGCACCGAGCTCGCGAAAGCGGCGCGCGCTCACCAGGACGCGCGACTCCAGCGATCCGACCGCGCTGTTGTAGGCATCCACGGTGCGCGTCAGGTTGCGGCCGAGGTCGATCCAGTGGCCGCCGAGATCCGAGATGCGCTTGTAGAGCTCGGCGCCGAGCTCGCTGATCTCTTTCGCGTTCTCTGCGATCGCTTCCTGCCGCCAGCCGTAGGCAATGGCGCGCAGGAGGCCGATGAGATTCACCGGGGTCGCGACCAGCACCTTCTGCTCCACGCCGTACTCGAGGAGCGCCGGATCTTCCTGGAGCGCCGCGCTGTAGAAGTGGTCGCCGGGCAGGAACATGACCACCAGCTCCGGCGTATGGTCGAACTGGTCCCAGTAGGACTTGCGGCCGAGCTCGGCGATGCGCTCGCGCACGAGGCGCGCGAACGCCTGCAGCTTGGTCTTGCGCTCAGCGTCATCAGCCACCGCCATCGCGTCCAGGAACTGTGCGACCGGCGCCTTGGCATCGACGACGATGGTCTTGCCCGCCGGCAGCTTGACCACCAGGTCCGGCCGCAGGCTGCCGGTCTCGGTACGGACCGTCTCCTGCTCGACGAAGTCGCAGTAGCTCAGCATCCCTGCCATCTCGACCACTCGGCGCAGCTGTATCTCGCCCCATTGCCCGCGTATGACCGGCGAGCGCAGCGCCTGCACCAGGTTCGATGTCTCCGAGCGCAGCTGCCTGCCGGTATCCAATAGCTGGCTCACCTGCTGCACCAGACCCTGGTAGGCGCCTTCGCGCGCCACTTCGAGCGCCTGCACCTTGGCTTCGAATTTCGACAGCGCCTCGCGCACCGGCGCGACCGAGGTGTGGGCGAGCTTGAGGAACTCCTCCGAATTGCTCTTCAGCGCGTTGGCCGAGAGCGCGGTGAACGCGTCCGAGAGCGCCGCCTTGGCGTCCTCCAGCAGCTTCAGCTTCTGCTCGAAGCCCTTGCGCTCGGCTTCGATGGTTGCCGCGAGCGCCTCCTTCTCGCGCGAGACGTCCAGCATCGTGCGCTGCAGCTGCGCGATGCTCATGCTGCGCGCCTCGATCTCGCGGTTCATCTCCGGGATGCCGGCGGCGAGCGCTTCGAACGTCGCGCGGCGGCTGGTTTCATCGCGCAGCTCCCCGAGCGCGGCATCGCGCTGCCGGCCGGCCTGCATTGCCTGCTCGTAGGCCTGCGTCACCTCGCGGGATCTGAAGAACCAGCCGGCTGCCGTCCCGATCGCAAGGCCAACAAGGAGGACGACAACCAGGATTACCGCTATTTCCATCTTATGCGGTCATTCTAGCGTGACCGCGCGCAGCACATTCATCGGACCCGCGCGGCGCACCAGCTCGAGCTCCCCGTTGTTGCGTACATACAGCGAGCCGACGAAGCCGAGCGCGTTCACCGAGATCGTTTCGTAGCGCTCCTGTCGGCGCGGCACGACGAGCATCCAGCGGCGCGTCGCCAGCAGGTTGTACGGCGCCGCCGGCGAGTTCGCAATGAGCTCGCGATAAACGCGGTGCATCGCGTTCAGGCCGGACAGGGGCGCGAAGGCATGGCGGAATGGCAGCGCGCCGCGCGTGATCAGCGGCTCGAGTGGCACGGCGGCCGGCGCCAGCTGCAAGTGCTTGCGGGCCTGGCTCGCGCCGGCGATGCGGCCGGCGTTATAGAACGCGAGCCAGTCGAGATCCGCCAGCAAGCCACCGAGCGCGCCGAAATCAGCGGCGTCGAGCAGCTCCTCCTGCGGCGCGAAGCGCCGGGTAACTAGCAGCAGATGGTTTTCGGTCACCGGATACTTGTTGAGGAGCGCATAGTGCGCGCTGCCCACCTCCGCAACGAAGAGCTCCGGTTCATAGTTGCCCAGCGGATCGGCGCGCTGCGGCGCTGCGGCCTTCGCCGCCATGGTGGAAGCCGCGCGCACGACGAAGCCCTCGATCTCCTCGGTTCGCGTCGCGATCGGCTGCAGCGCGCCGCTCGCGAGGGCCCGTGCCGTCGCGCTCTGGACGAGAGCTGCGTCTATACGGACTCGCGCAGCGTGAGCGCGGGCGCCGCGCGCACCACCTTGCGCGCCGAGAGCCAGGCGTTCAGCGCCAGCAGCGCCAGGCCGGCCAGCGGTCCGGCGACGAGGAGTGACACGCCGGGCGTGAGATCAAGCTCGAAGATGCGCCGCGCGATGACCATGCCGATGAGCGCCGCCCCGACGGTGGCCAGCACACCGGCGAGGACTCCCATGGCGAGGAACTCGACGCGCTGCGCACCGGCGACTTGCGCGCGCGAGGCGCCGTAGACGCGCATCACCGCCGCTTCGCGCCGGCGCTCGTCTTCGGTCGCGAGCAGCGCCGCGTAAAGGACGAGCAGTCCCGCGCCGAGCGCGAAGAGGAAGATGAACTGCACGGCGGCGATCAGCTGGTCCACCACCGCTTGCGCCTGGCGGAGCAGCGCGCCGATGTCCACCGGCGTCACATTCGGGAACTGAGCGACGAGCTGATTGATGGCGCGCTCCTTTCCCGGCGGCACGCGAAAGGCGCTGATGTAGCTCGCCGGGAATTTCTCGAGCAGCGCGGGCGGCGTGATGACGAAGAAGTTCACCTTCATCGAGTCCCAGCGCAGGCGCCTTAGCGACGTGATGCGGCCGCGCATCTGCTCGCCGCCGATATTGAAGGTGAGCTCGTCACCCAGGTGCCAGCCGAGGCGCTCGGCGATGCCCTCCTCCACCGAGAGCTCGGCCGCCCTGGGATCGAGCCAGCGGCCTTGCGCAATCGCGTTGTGGGACGGCAGCTCGTCCATGTAGGAAAGATTGAACTCGCGCTCCATCAGCCGCCGCGCGCGCTCGTCGCTGTAGCCCGCTTCGCTTACCGGCCGGCCGTTCAGCGCCACCACGCGGCCGCGCACCATCGGATAGAGCTCCGGCTCGCCAAGGCCGTGGGCGCTCAGGAACTGTTTAACCGCCGCGACCTGGTCGGGCTGCACACCGAGCAGGAAGCGGTTCGGCGCATCGGGCGGCGCGGTGCGGCGCCACGCCGCGACGAGATCGTTGCGCGTGAAGGTGAGGAGCAGCACCGCGGTGAGCCCGAGCGCGAGGCTCGCGACCTGGAGCGCATTGCCGCGCGCATGGCGGCGCAGGTTGGCGAGCCCGTAGCGCACGGTGCGGTTGCGCACGCGCAGCCGGCTGAGCAGCGCCAACGCCGTCCAGGCGACCGCGTAGAAGACGAGCACGGCGCCGGCGAAGCCGCCGACAACGTAGGCGCCGAGCTTGAAGTCGCCCGCCTGCCAGATGAGGAGCGCCGCCAGCGCCCCGAAACCGATCGCGTAGGCGGCGAGCGCGCCGCCCTTGGGCGCGCCAGACTCCCGGCGGATGACGCGCAGCGCCGGCACGTTCTTCAGCTGCAAGAGCGGCGGCAGCGCAAAGCCCAAAAGCAGCACTAGCCCGACGAGGAAGCCCTGCAGCGCCGGCCACGGCGTGGCGAGCGGCAGATCGGCGCGGATCACGCGGGCGAGCGCGGCGCCGACGCCGGCCTGCGCGGCGTAGCCGAGCGCCGCGCCAATCGCGCAGCCGATCACGCCGAGGAGCGCAAATTCGGCGGCGTAGAGGCGCACCAGCGCGCCTTGCGTCGCACCGAGGCAGCGCATCACCGCGCAGCCGTCGAGATGGCGCTCGACATAGCGCCGCGTGCCGAGCGCGATGGCGACGCCGGCCAGCACCGCGGCGAGAAGCGCCGTGAGCGAAAGGAAGCGCTGCGCGCGCTCGATCGGCGTGCGCAGCTCGGGCCGGCCCGATTCCAGCGTCTCGATGCGCTCGCCGCGGCCGAGCTCGCTCTTTAGCGCGCGCTCGAGCGCCTTCATCCGCTGCGGCTCGCCGGCGGCGTAGACGTAGTACGCGATGCGGCTCCCCGGCTGCACCAGGCCGGTCGCCGGCACATCGGCGACGTTCATCAGCAGGCGCGGCGCGAGGTTGAAAAAATTGGCGCTCCGCTCCGGCTCTAGCGTCAGCACCGCGGCCACACGAAATTGCGAGCGGCCGAGCCGGATGCTCGCGCCGACCGGTGCATTGAGCGCCGTGATCAGGCGTTCTTCGAGCCACACGGTGCCGCGCTCGGGCCCGCGGTGCGCTTCCGCGTCGGGCGCCCCCGGTGCATCGGCAATGCGCAGCCGCCCGCGCAGCGGGTAGTTCTCGCTCACCGCCTTGACGCCCGCGAGCTGTGCCTCGCCGCCGGCGAGCGCCATGCTGACGAAGTTGAGCGCCTCGGCTTCAGCGCCGGCGCGGCGCACGCGGCCGACGATCTCGGCGCTCCACGGATGATCCGCGATCAGCACGATATCCGCGCCGAGAAGCTGGTGCGCGTCGCGCTCGAGACCCTGGCTCACCCGATCGGCGAAGAAGCCGACGCTCGTGACCGCCGCGACCGCAATGACCAGCGCGGCGGCGAGGATGCCGAGCTCGCCGGCGCGCCAGTCCCGGCGCAGCATGCGCCAGGCGCGCGTCATGCGAGGCGCCCGCCGACGAGGCGCACGATGCGATTGCAGCGTCCGGCGAGCGCCTCGTCGTGCGTCACCAGCACGAGCGTCGTGCCCTGCTCGCGGTTCAGCTCGAACAGCAGTTCGATGATCTGCGCGCCGGACTGCGCGTCGAGGCTGCCGGTCGGCTCATCGGCGAGCAGCAGCTTCGGCCGAATGACGAAGGCGCGCGCCAGCGCCACGCGCTGCTGCTCACCGCCCGAGAGGTGTTTCGGGTAGTGATGCAACCGCTCGCCGAGACCGACGCGCTCGAGCATCTCGCGCGCCCGCGCCTCGGCGTCCTCGGCAGACGCAAGCTCGAGCGGCAGCATCACATTCTCGAGCGCGGTGAGCGCGGGCAGCAGCTGGAACGACTGGAACACGAAGCCCAGCACGCGGCCGCGGAGCTGCGCGCGCTCGTCTTCATCGAGCGAGAAGAGATCCACGCCATCCAGCATCACGCTGCCGCTCGAGGGCGTGTCGAGCCCCGCGAGGAGCGCGAGCAGCGTCGATTTGCCGGAGCCCGAAGCGCCGACCACGGCGAGCGCCTCGCCGGAGGTGACCGCGAGATCGATGTCGCGCAGAATGACGAGGTCACTGTCGCCACTCTTCACCGACTTGCTAATGCCGATTGCCGCGAGAACGCTCGCTCTGGTCTGCTTGCTGTTGGCGCTCAGCGCTTCGGCGGCGGAGAAATCCATACTGGTGGTTGGCGACAGCCTGTCGGCGGCGTACGGCCTCGCGCGCTCGCAAGGCTGGGTGGCGCTGCTCGCAGAACGGCTGAAGCGGGAACGGCTCGATTATAGCGTCGTCAATGCGAGCATCTCCGGCGACACCACCGCCGGCGGGCGCGCGCGCATCGGCGAGCTGCTGGCGAAGCATCATCCGGCGGTGGTGATTCTCGAGCTTGGCGGCAACGACGGCCTGCGCGGCCTGCCGATCGCGCAGCTCAAGGCGAACCTCGGCACGATGATCGAGCGGTCCAAGAAAGCCGGCGCACGCGTGCTGGTCGTCGGCATGCGCATGCCGCCGAACTACGGGCCCGATTACACCCAGGCGTTCGAGAAGGCGTTTGCGGACGTGGCGAAGCGCTATCGCGTGCCGCTCGCGCCTTTCATCCTGGAGGGTTTCGGCGACAAGCCGGAATATTTCCAGCCCGATCGCATCCATCCGACGGCAGAAGTGCAGCCGCTGATCCTCGAGCGGGTCTGGCGCGGCCTGCAGCCGCTCCTTAAGTAAAGCGCAGCTTCGGCGCGCCGGCGATGAGCCGGCCGATCTCGCGTGCTTCGCCGCCGAATTCCTTGAGCACGCGCTGCACCGCCTGCGGCGCGCAGGCGACGAGCAGGCCGCCGCTCGTCTGCGGATCGGTGATGAGCTTCTGCTGCCAGTCGGCGAATCCCGCGGGCAGCTCGACCTCGCGGCCGTAGCTCTTCCAGTTGCGATCCGAGGCGCCGGTGGCGACGCCTTGCTTCACCCAGTCGAGCGCTTCGGCGATGAGCGGCAGCGCCTCGAACTTCACCTCTGCGGTCAGGCGCGCGCCGCGGCACATCTCGAGGAGATGTCCGGCCAGGCCGAAGCCGGTGACGTCGGTGAGCGCGTGCACATCGGCCATCTCGGCGAGCGCCTGGCCGGGCGTGTTGAGGCGCGTGGTCCACTTCAGCATCTCGGCGTAGCCTGACGCGGAGAGCTTGCCCTTCTTCAGCGCGGCGGAGAGGATGCCCACGCCGAGCGGCTTGCCGAGGATCAGCGCATCGCCCGCTCTGGCGGAGCTGTTGCGCTTCACCTTGTCCGGATGCACCAGGCCCAGCACCACCAGGCCGTAGATCGGCTCTAGCGTGTCGATCGAATGGCCGCCGGCGATCGGGATGCCGGCCGCGGCGCACACTTCTTCGCCGCCGGCGAGGATCCGGCCGATGACCGAGAGCGGCAGCTTCTCGAGCGGCATGCCGACGATGGCGAGCGCCATGATCGGCCGGCCGCCCATGGCGTAGATGTCGGAGATGGCGTTGGTCGCGGCGATGCGGCCGAAATCGTGCGGCTCATCGACGATCGGCGTGAAGAAGTCGGTCGTCGCGACGATCGCCTGCGTGTCGTTCAGCCGGTAGACCGCCGCATCGTCCGCCGTTTCGAGTCCCACCAGCAGATCTTTCGGCAGCCCGCGAATCGGCGTCGCCGCGAGGATCTCGGAGAGCACCGCCGGCGCGATCTTGCAGCCGCAGCCGCCGCCGTGGCTGTACTCGGTGAGCCTTACTTTTTCCGGTGCGTTCATCGTGCGTCCATTTTACAAGTGCGGAAACCGGCGAAGACGTCGCCGCGGTCCGGCGTGTAGAAGTTGCGGAAGGTCGCGGCTCTTACGCGCTCAGGCGTCGCGTAGCTCGCGCCTTTCAGCACCTTGTGCGTGCCGAACCACGGTTGCGAATAGTCGGCGTATGGGTCGGCGCTGAAGCCGGGAAACGGCGCAAAGGTGCTCGCGGTCCACTCCCAGACATCGCCCCATTGCATGGCGCTCGATGCGTAGCTCCACTCCGCTTCGCTCGGCAGGCGCTCGCCCGCCCAGCGGCAATACGCTTGCGCTTCGTTCCAGCTCACATGGCGCACCGGCTCGTCGGGCGCGAGCGCCTGCCACCGATCAAAGCGCCGCTCCCGCCATGCGCCATCCGCCTGCCGCCAGTAGCGCGGCGGCGTCGCGCCGCTCTCAACGTACTCTATGTACTGCGCATTGCTCACCGGTCGCGCCGCGATGGCGAAGGGCTGGATCCCGACGTCGTGCGCCCACTTTTCGTTGTCGAAGATGAAGCGCTCCTCGCCGCGCTCGGCGCCGAGGCGCAACGTGCCGCCATCGAACTCCAGGAAATCGGGGTCAGGCACCGATTTGCGGTTGAAATCGGTGCCTGACCCCGATTTCCGCATTGGTTCGGCGTAGCCGTGGGTCTGGTGGGTGTAGTGCAGCGCCTCGGCGTGCATGTCCTCGTGGAGCGTGGCGAGGCGGACAAAATAGGCGAGCGATTCATTGTCGGGCTCGCGCGCCAGCCGATCCAGGGTTTTCTCCAGGACCGCACGAAGGTAATCGCGCGTCGCCGCCAGGCTCGGCAGCGGCAGATGCCAGCGCGTGTCGTGCGGGACGGTGGAGGAGTTGTAGAGCGCATCCGCATTCGGCAGGATCGATGGCGCGAGTGCCGTGCCCGCATCTCGCCCCATGGGCCAGCGCAGGCACCAGTGCTCCTGGAACCAGCCGACGTGCCCGATTTCCCAGAGCGGCGGATTGACGATCGCGAGCTTCGGACCGAGGAGCTGCTCGCCATCGAGCGCCGCAGTGATGCGCGCGAAGTGATCCCGGGCGGCGATGAGATCCGTCGATAATGTGCCGATGGCGCGCTTATTCATCGTCACGCCCGCCGGCGCCGGCTTGCGCAACGGCAACCGGCACACGGCGCTCCGCTGGGCGACGCTGCTGCGCGCGGGCGGCCACAAGGTGCGCGTCGCGGTGCACTGGGAAAGCGAGCCCTGCGATGCGCTGGTCGCGCTGCACGCGCGTCGCAGCTACGACTCCATCGCCCGCTATCGCAAGGAATGCGGCGCCGCTCCGCTCGTCGTGACACTGACCGGGACCGATCTCTATCGCGACCTGCCCGACTCGGCCGAGGCGCGCGAATCGCTCGAGCTCGCCGACCGCTTGATCGTGCTGCAGGAAGCGGCGCTCGACCAGCTGGCGCCGCCGCTGCGGGCGAAAGCGCGCGTCGTGTACCAGTCGGCCAGTCCGCGTGTCGCGCAGCGAGCGCCGAGGAAGCCGTTCCGCATCGCCGTGGTTGGGCATCTGCGCGCCGAGAAGGACCCGATGCGTGCGGCGGCCGCGCTCGCCCGGCTGCCGGGGGAAAGGATCGAGCTCGTGCAGATCGGCGAGGCGCTGGACGACGCCTTTGCGCGCGAGGCGAAGGACTGGGCCGAGCGCGAGCCGCGCTACCGCTGGCTCGGCGGCCTGCCGCATGAGCGAACCCTGGCCTGGATGGCGAAGAGCCATGTGCTGGTGGTGAGCTCGGTGATGGAAGGCGGCGCGAACGTCATCGCGGAAGCCGCGCGCATCGGCACGCCGGTGATCGCCTCGCGCATGCCGGGGAACATCGGCATGCTCGGCGAGCGCTACCCTGGCTACTACCCGGTCGCCGACGACGCGGCGCTCGCTAAGCTCATTAGCCGCGCCAGGAACGATGCGAAGTTCTACCGGCAGCTGCAAAGCGCCACGCGCGCCCGCCGCAAGCTCTTCGCACCCGCCGCCGAGCGCGCGGCGCTCATGCGCGTGCTGCGCGAAGCGCTTCAATTGAGGAGCTCGGCGACGCGCGCGCGCACCGCGTCGCTCGACCAGTCGAGCTCGCCGTAGGCGACGTAGCGGATGCGGCCATCGCGGCCGATGAGGAAGCTCGCGGGCAAGAGCTTCGCCTTCCACGCCTTGCTCACCGTGCCGTCCGCGTCGCGCAGCAGCGGAAAGCTGACCGGCACCGTGGCGGCGAATTTTTCGATGCGCGAAAGCGGCTCGGCCAGATTCACCGCCAGCACTTCGAACGGCTTGCCCTTGAGCGAGCTGCGCAGCTTGTCGATGGAGGGCATCTCTTCGCGGCAGGGCACGCACCAGGTCGCCCAGAAGTTCACCAGCACGACGCTCCCGCGATAGTCGGCGAGGCGGTGCTCCTTGCCGCCGAGATCGGCAAGCGCGAGCGCCGGTGTCGGGCCGCCGTCCCACGGCTTGAGGTCCGCGGCGCCCGCGGCAAAGGCAGCCGCGGTGCCAAGCACCGCGATGGCGCTTCTCGCCAGAGCGCGCAGCCCCATCAGGCCGTGAGCTCGCGCGAGCTGATCGTGTAGCGCACGCTGTCGGGCTCGAGCTCGTCGCGCATTTCGCCATCCGCTTCGGCGTTGACGTACATCAGGAACGGTTTCTGCGGCGCCTTGGTGGCCTTCGGCAGCGTGACGTCGTGCGCCATGTTGTAGGCGAGCCAGTTCATCTCCCAGCTGCCGAAAAGGCGCTTCCTCGCATCGCGCACCTTCTCATCGCCGATCGCGAGATTGCCCGGCGGCTCTTCCAGCACGACTTTGCGCACGTCCGCCGGATCGACCGGCACCCAGCCGTAGCCGCGCGCGAAGAACTCGGCGCGGCAGTGCTGCGCCTTGGTGATGTTCGCGGTGCCGGCGCCGAGGCTCTTGTAGCCGTACCTGGAGGGCGCCACGCGCACGCCGTAGACGTCGCGCGCCGGCAGGTCGACGGCACGGGCGAGTCCGACGTAGAGCGCGTTGAGATCCGCGCACTTGCCGCCGAGATTGCCGCTCTCGAGCATGGTCTTCACGTCGCCGACGCCGCAGCCGCGCGTCTTCGGATCGCGGAAGGTGTTGTCAACGATCCAGTCGTAGATCGCGCGGCCCTTGTCGACATCGGTCGTCGCGCCGCGCGTAATGTCGAGCGCGGTCTTGCGCACGATGCCGTCGGTCGGGATGAGCTCGGTGGGCGATGTAAAGAACTGCCGGTCGGCCGCCGAAAGATCGGCGTTGCCGGCGGCGCCGAAGTCCACCGCGCGGTCGCGCGTCATGAAACGGCTCGAGATCTCGATGGCCGGATTCATCTCTTTCTCGGGCCACTCGACATAGAGCATGGCGAGGCCGTACTTGCCGTCATGCATGACGTCGGCGCGCGAGGCATTGCCGGACCACGAGTTGCCGAATGTTTTCTGCCACTCGTTCTCTCCGACGAGCGGCAGCGGTACCCAGGCGCGCGCGATACCGAACGAATCGCGGATCTCGACGCGCGTCACCGTCTCGAACGTGCGCCAGCCCTGCGTGCTCGCAATGCTCAAAGGCACGTACGGCGCCAGTGCTGCGGCGGTGCTGGACTTCAGGAAGTTGCGGCGGTTCATGGGATCGCTCCTGGGGAGGACGACGCGGCGGAGCGTGACCGATGGGACTGCGCTCGCGCGTCGTCGGGACTTCCCGCCTGCCCGCTCCGCCCGCGGCGGCCGCGCGACAGCGCGCAGCCGATCATCGCGGCGAGCGAACGGCAGCTCGCGGAGATGAGGCGCTGGAGGAGGAACATGGGGACCTGCGAAGTTATATTAGGCCCCGGTGAAATACAAGGAGTACGACACCATCATCGACGCGCGCACGCCGGCGGAGTACGCGCTCGACCATATTCCCGGCGCGGTTTCTGCGCCGGTGCTCGATGACGCCGAGCGCGCCGAGGTCGGCACGCTCTACAAGCAAGTCTCGCCGTTCGAAGCGAAAAAGCTCGGCGCCTCGCTCATCGCCAGGAACGTGTCGCGTCACATCGAGGCGCTTTTCCGCCAGAAAGATAAGTCCTGGCGGCCGCTCGTGTATTGCTGGCGCGGCGGCAAGCGCTCGGGCGCGATGGCGCACATCCTGCGCGAAGTCGGCTGGCAGGCCGACACGCTTCCCGGCGGCTATCGCGCCTACCGGCGCTGGGTAGTTGAAACATTGACGACGCTGCCGGGCGCGCTCGACTTCATCGTCGTGCACGGCCCCACCGGCAGCGGCAAGAGCCGCTTCCTCGCGGCGCTCTCACGAGCGGGCGCGCAGGTCCTCGACCTCGAGGCGCTCGCCGCGCATCGCGGCTCGGTGCTGGGCGGCCTGCCGAACGAGCCACAGCCGACGCAGAAATGGTTCGAGAGCTTGCTCCTGGCCGAGCTCGAGAAGCTCGATCGCCGAGCGCCGGTCTACGTCGAGGGCGAGTCGAAGAAGATCGGCGAGCTGCAGGTGCCCGAGGCGCTGATGGCGCGCATGCGCGCGTCGCGCTGCATCGTGCTGCAAACCGATCTCGAGACGCGCGTGACGCTGCTCCTCGAGGAGTACCGGCATTTTCTCGCCGACCGCGCGTCGCTCGATGCGCAGCTCGACTGCCTCGTCGCGCTGCACGGCAAGGAAAAGATCAACCAGTGGAAAGCGCTCGCCGCCAACGGCAAGTGGCGCGAGTTCGTCGCGCAGCTCCTGCGCGAGCACTACGATCCGGCCTACCAGCGGTCCTCGACCCGCAACTTCCCCGAGCTCGCGCACGCGCCCGTCGTGCGCATCGCCAGTGCCGACGCTTTCGATCACGCCGCAGTAAAGCAATCGGGGTCAGGCACCGATTACGGCTGAAATTGGTGCCTGACCCCGATTAGGAGTTGAGGCCAGCCAGGACGCGCACGTGCTGCACGGCGCTGCGGCCGAGCGCATCGAGCGCGTAGCCGCCTTCCAGGAGCGACACCATGCGACCGTTCGCGTGGCGCCGCGCGATGTCGGCGACCTGCTCGGTGACCCAGCGGTAATCGGAATCCGTGAAGCGCAGCATCGCCATGTCGTCCTCGACATGCGCATCGAAGCCGGCAGAAAAGAACACGAGCTGCGGCTCGAATTCCTCGAGCGCGGGGAGCCATACCTCGGTCACCGCGCGGCGCAGCTCCTTGCCTCCGGAACCGGCGGCGAGCGGCACGTTACGCATGTTCGGTGCCGGGTCCTCGGTGCCGCTGTACGGATAGAACGGGTGCTGGAAGATCGAGGCCATCAGCACGTGGTCGTCGTCGGAGAAAATGTCCTCGGTGCCGTTGCCGTGATGCACATCGAAGTCGATGATGGCGACGCGCTCGAGGCCATGCGCCGTCAACGCGTGCCGCGCGGCGACCGCGACATTGTTGAAGATGCAAAAGCCCATCGCCCTCTGCCGGCAGGCGTGGTGCCCCGGCGGCCGCACCGGGCAGAACGCCGCATTGGCTTCCCCCTTCAGCACCAGGTCGGTTGCCAGCACGCCGGCGCCGGCCGCGCGCAGCGCCGCCTGCAGCGTGTAGCGATTCATCGCCGTATCGGGATCCAGATGGACGGTGCCCTGCTCAGGTGCCACATCACGGATCGCGCGCACATATTCTTGCGGATGCACGCGGGCGAGCTGCTCGTCGGTGGCGAGCGGCGCTTCGTAGCGAG
>DASREB010000206.1:0-15555 GCA_035652275.1 Burkholderiales bacterium | reverse complement strand
AGGAGCGACTGCTTTTTCTCGCCCTTCGCCCACGGCTTGCCCATGTCGCCGCCCATCATCATGTGCACGCCCTGGAAGACGACGCGACGCGCATTGCCCTTCATCCAGAGGATGCCCTTGTAGCGCAGCAAATCGGGCCCGTACACCTGGATCATGCCGGAGAGGAACTGCTCGAGCTTCTGGCCGTCGAACGGCTTGTCCGCGCGGAAAACGAAAGACTCGACCTCGTCGTGGTGCTCGTGCGCGATGTCGGTGAGGAAGTTCGGATCGAGCTCGAGGATCGCGTTCAGATTGAAGCCGCGGATATCGAGGATCTCGCTCACCGGCGCATTGCCGAAGTGCACGTGCTTGATTGGCGCGCGCGGGTTCATCTTGCGGATGCGCTGCGCCAGCTTCTCGACCTCATCCGCGGACACGAGGTCGGTCTTCGACATCAGAATGCGGTCGGCGAAGCCGACCTGCTCCTGCGCCTCGTGGAACTCGTCGAGCTGCTGGGGCGCGTGCTTCGCGTCGACCAGCGTGATGACCGAGTCGAGCAGATAGTAGTTGCCGATCTCCTCGTCGGTGAAGAACGTCTGCGCCACCGGGCCGGGATCCGCCATGCCGGTCGTCTCGATCACGACCCGATCGAAATTGAGCTCGCCGCCTTCGCGCTTTTCCTTGAGCGAGCCGAGGATGCGGATGAGATCGCCGCGCACCGTGCAGCAGATGCAGCCGTTGTTCATCATCACGATCTGCTCGTCGCCCTTTTCGATGATCGCGTTATCGACGCCGACCTCGCCGAACTCGTTCTCGATCACGGCGATCTTCTCGCCGTGGTCCTCGTTGAGGATGCGGTTCAAGAGCGTAGTCTTGCCGCTGCCGAGGAATCCCGTGAGGATGGTGACGGGCACCATGTTCGCTTCTTGCATCAGGCGATTCTAGCGTCCATGCCCCCACGCCGCTGTTTTCCGGGATAGCCACCCCTTACCCCTTCACACGATAAGCGTGCCGGGGGCGCAAACATCTTCGTGAAACATGAGAGCGCATACAATCCGCCGCGCCATGACGCCGACCCTGCAGCCGGATACCGAGCCGGCCCGCCGGCCCGCGGCCCGCAGCCTTCGGGTGCTGGTGGCCGATGACGAGCCCGACACCGTCCTTACGTTGATCGAACTTTTGCGCGAGGCAGGTCACGAGGCGCAAGGGGTGCACGACGGTACCGACGTCATGCCGGCGGTGCGCGAATTCGACCCGGACGTCGTGCTGCTCGATATCTCCATGCCTGGCATGAGCGGCTGGGATGTCGCGCGCAAGGTGCGCCAGGTGTGCGGACAGGAACGGCCGCTGCTCATCGCGATCAGCGGCGTCTACAAGGAAGCCGCCGATCAGATCCTCGGCAAGATGGCCGGCTTCAACTATTACCTCGCAAAGCCCTACGACCCGAGCGTGCTCATCGCACTGCTGCGCGACGCGCAGTAGCTCAGCTGCGCAGGACCAGCAGGCCTTTCAGGTATTCGCCTTCCGGAAATTGCAGCGCCACCGGGTGATCGGCCGCGGCGCTGAAACGCTCGATGATCTTGGCCTCGACTGCGGCATCGAGCGCCGCGCCGGCGACGATCGACTGGAACAGAGCCGCATCCACGCCGCCCGAGCACGAGAACGTGGCGAGCAGGCCGCCCGGTCTCAGCAACTTCAGCGCGAGCAGATTGATGTCCTTGTATGCGCGCGCGGCGTTCCTCGCCTGCGCCGCGGTCGGCGCGAACTTCGGCGGGTCGAGCACCACGAGATCGAACTGCGCGCCGCGATCGCGCAGCGTGCGCAGATGGCTGAAGGCATCGGCGTGCACGAATTCCACTTTGGAGGCGTCGAGCGTATTGGCGGCGAGATTTTCGCGCGCCACCTCGAGCGAGGGCGCGGAGCTTTCGACCGCCGTGACGCGCGCCGCGCCGCCGGCGAGCGCGTTGAGGGCGAAGCCGCCGGTGTAGCAGAAGCCGTCGAGCACCTCGCGTCCGGCGGCGAGCGCGCGTAGCTGCTGGCGGTTCTCGCGCTGATCGAGGAAGAAGCCGGTCTTCTGGCCCTGCTCGACATCCACCTTGAAGTTGAGCCCGTATTCGATGATCGGACAGCGAGAGGCCTCGCGGTTGCCGCGCACGAAACCGGCGCGCGGCCCGAGGCCTTCGAGCTTGCGCGTCTCGGCGTCCGAGCGCTCATAGACCGCGGCGCAGCCGGTGAGCTCGGCAAGCGCATCGAGGATCGGCTCACGCCAGCGCTCGACCCCCGCGGCGAGGAATTGCGCGACCAGCACGTCGGCGTAGCGATCCACCACCAGCCCCGGCAAGCCGTCGCTCTCGGCGTGCACCAGCCGCATGGCATTGCCGTGCTTCGCGGCGGGCAGGCCTTCGCGCAATGCGAGCGCCTGCATGATGCGATTGCGCAAGAATGCGGCGTCCACCTCCTCCTCTGGATCGAAGGTCCAGACCCGCCCGCGAATCTGCGATTGCGGGCTGAACGCCGCCCTTGCCAGCAGCTCACCGGAAGCGGAGCGCACCTCGACCGTCTCGCCGCTCTGCGGTTTGCCGCTCATCTTTTCCACCGCGCCGGAAAAGATCCACGGATGGCGGCGCTTCAGCGACTTCTCGCGGCCGCGCTTGAGCTGCATCATTTTTTGCGGGCGCGAGGATGCGCCGCGTCGTAGACCTTGGCGAGCGCCTGGAAATCGAGGTGCGTGTAGACCTGCGTGGTGGAGATACTGGCGTGGCCGAGAAGCTCCTGCACGGCGCGCAGGTCCTGCGACGATTGCAGCATGTGCGTCGCGAAGGAGTGGCGCAGCATGTGCGGGTGCACGCGCTCGACCAGGCCGCGCTTGCGCGCCCAGGCCGCGAGCCGCGCACCGACCACGGCAGGCGCGATGCGCGCGCCGCGCGCGCCGACGAAAAGCGCCTTCTGCGCCGGCCGCGCCACCTGCGCGCGCACCGCGAGCCAGGCGTGCAGCGCTTCGCGCGCCTTCGCGCCGATCGGCACGGTGCGCGTCTTCGCGCCCTTGCCGGTGACGGTCACTTCGCCCTGGCGCAGATCGAGCCGCCCGT
This sequence comes from Burkholderiales bacterium, assembly GCA_035652275.1. Lineage (GTDB taxonomy): Bacteria > Pseudomonadota > Gammaproteobacteria > Burkholderiales > SG8-39 > SCGC-AG-212-J23. The sequence goes on along the minus strand of DASREB010000206.1, from coordinate 12,487 downwards.
CGCCCACCTCGAGCGCGACGAGCTCGGCGAGCCGCAGGCCCGACGAATAGAGCAGCTCGAACATTGCGCGGTCGCGTAGCGCCACTGGGCTCTTTTGTTCACCGGAATCCAGCAGGCGCTGGGTCGCCTCGACGGTCAATGCCTTCGGCAGCGGTCGTGCCGCTTTCGGCGCCCGGATGCCGAGCACCGGGTTTGCGCGGAAGCCGCGATGCCGTGCGAGCCAGCGGAACCAGCCGCGCCAGGCGCTCAGGATGAGCGCGAGCGTCCGGGGCGACAGCCCCTTCGAATGCAAGACGGCGACGGCGCGTCGCACCTGCACCGGTTCCAGCTTGGCGAGCGGCTCTTTGTGCAGCTCGAGGAGCAGCGCGAGCGCGCGGCGATAGTTTTCGAGCGTCGCGGGCGCAAGGCGCCGCTGGTGCTTCAGCGCGGCGAGATAGTCCGCGGCGTGCTGCGCATCCACTACAGCCGAGCGGTGACCCCGGCGGCGCAGAGCTCGCCGATCCGCCGCAGATAGAGCGTGCCCATGTCGGGATAGAAGCGCTTCGGATCTTCGCTGCCCATGGCGAGGAGCCCAAACACGCTGGTGTGGCCAAGCGGGACGAGCGCAATGGAGCGGATGTGCTCGCCGGCGTCGCCAAACCAGGCGACGAACGGATTGCCGTGGGCCGGCCCGCACTGGGGCGAGCCCATCATCGCGGCCTGCTGGCGCTCCCGCTCGGCGACCGGCCGCGCTTCATCGAAGTCGACCGGCACCGACACGCCCCAGACGCGCAGCGCGACGTGCGGCACGGCGAAATCCTCGCGCAGGTGAAAATAGAGCGAGCGCGCGAGCGCCGGGAAGTCGCGCGCGCCAACCAGCGCCACCGCCAGCCGGTGGACCTTCTCGCTGATGGCATCGTTCTGCGCGGCGTTGGAGATCAGCTCGCCCAGCCGACCTTCGAGCACGCGCGCCTTTTCGCGCAGCGCCACCGTCTGGCGCTCGGCGAGCGGAATCGCGCGGCCGCCGTGGGGATGGGGCACGTGCAGCGATTCCAGAAGCTCCGGGTTTTGCTCGAAGAACTGCGGATTGGCGCGCAGGAACCGGGCGAGATCGTCGTTGTTCATGGCTCTTTTATTACCAGCGTCCCGTCGTAGACGGTTTCGGCCGGGCCTTTCATCACCACCGCATTGTCGCCGCCCGCCCAAGCGATGGTCAACGCTCCGCCGCGCGTCTCGACGCGAACCGGCGAATCGAGCAGCCGCTGTGCGATTCCTGCAACCACCGCAGCACAGGCGCCGGTACCGCAGGAGAGCGTCTCGCCTGCGCCGCGCTCCCAGACGCGCAGCGCGATGCGATGGCGATCGCGCACCTGCAGATAGCCGGCGTTCACGCCCTGCGCGAAGCGCGCATGGCGCTCAAGGCGCGGCCCCTGCGTCGTCACTGGTGCGCGCTCTACATCGGGCACCACCTGGACGGCGTGCGGGTTGCCCATGGATACGATTGCGAGCTCGACCCGCTCGCCGTCCACGTCGAGCGTTTGCACGCCGCTGTACACCGGGCGGCCCATGTCCACGCTCACTTCACCATCGTCCTCCAGGCGCGGCCGGATCAGGCCGCCGAGCGTCTCGACCACGATCTCCCGCTTGCCCGTCAGCCGGTGCTCGTGCACGTATTTGACGAAGCAGCGCGCGCCGTTGCCGCATTGCTCCACCTCGCCGCCGTCGGCATTGAAGATGCGGTAGCGAAAGTCAGCGCCCGTCTGCTGCGCGCGCTCAACCACCAGAATCTGGTCGCAGCCAACGCCGCGATGGCGGTCGGCAATGCGGCGCAGCTGCTCGCGCGTCAGTGCGAAAGGCTGGCGCGTCGCATCGAACACCACGAAGTCGTTGCCCGCTCCCTGCATCTTGGTGAATGACAAATGCACTCGTCCTCCGCACTACGCCTGTAACAGACCGGTTATCGACACGCCGCCCGGAAAGTGACATTGTGGCGCCTCCAGCAAGCCGGGAGGAAAACCGCATGATCACCCTGAATGTCAACGGCAAGCAGCTCCAGGCCGACGTCGACGCTGATACGCCCATCCTCTGGGTACTGCGAGACACGCTCGGCATGACGGGCACGAAGTTCGGCTGCGGCATGGCGCTCTGCGGCGCGTGTACCGTGCATCTCGACGGCGCGCCGATCCGCTCCTGCTCGACGCCGGTATCGGCCGCGGCGGGCAAGAAGATCACGACCATCGAGTCCATGAGCACGAGCCGCGTGGGCAAGGCGGTGCAGGCCGCCTGGATCAAGCATGACGTGCCGCAATGCGGTTACTGCCAGAGCGGCCAGATCATGAGCGCGGTCGCCCTGCTCGCGTCGAACACGAAGCCGACGGACCATGACATCGACGCCGCGATGAGCGGCAACGTCTGCCGTTGCGGCACCTACAACCAGATCCGCGCCGCGATCATGGATGCCGCGGCGACGCTGAGCGCTTAGGAGCACCGCCATGAAAACCGCATTCAAGCCTTCGCGCCGCGACTTCCTCAAAACGAGCGGCCTCGTCATTGGCTTCACGCTTCCAGCCGCGTCCCGACTGGCGCAGGCGGCGACGGCCGCCGAGTTCAAGCCGAACGCCTATCTGCGCGTCGGCGCGGACGATCGTGTCACGGTCGTCGTCGGCCTGTCCGAGATGGGTCAAGGCGTGCATACCGCGATCCCGCAGCTCGTCGCCGAGGAGCTCGACGCCGACTGGACGCGCGTGCGCGTCGAGCAGGCGCCGGTCGACCAGGCGTTCAAGAACCCGATCTTCGGCATCCAGGCCACCGGCGGCTCCACTTCGGTGAACGGCAACTGGGAGCCGATGCGCAAGGCGGGCGCCGCCGCGCGCGAGATGCTCATCGCCGCCGCGGCGCAGACCTGGCAGGTGGACGCCGCGGAGTGCCGCACGGAGAAAGGTACCGTCGTCCATAAGAGTGGGAAAAAGCTCTCCTACGGCAAGCTTGTCACCGCCGCCGCCAAGCAGCCGGTGCCGAAGGAACCGAAGCTCAAGGACGCGAGCCAGTTCAAGATCATCGGCCAAGGGCTGCGGCGCCTCGATACGCCGCAGAAGGTCAATGGCAGCGGCAAGTACGGGATGGACGTGCGCCTCCCCGGCATGCTGACCGCAGTGCTTGCGCAGCCGCCCGTACCCGGCGGCAAGGCCGTGTCGGTCGACGACAGCAGGGCCAAGCAGGTGAAGGGCGTGCGCCATGTGATCCAGATACCGCAAGGCGTTGCCGTACTTGCCGACGGCTATTGGCAAGCGAAGAAAGGTCGAGACGCATTGCAGATCCAGTGGGACAAGGGCGCGAACGCCGGCCTGTCCTCCGACGGTGTGACGAAAATGCTCACCGAGGCGACGCAGCAGGAAGGCAAAGTGGCGCGCAACGAAGGCGACGTCGGCTCGGCAAGTGGCGCGAAGACGCTGGACGCAGTTTACGAAGCGCCGTATCTCGCGCACGCGTGCATGGAGCCGATGAACGCCACTGCGTGGGTAAAGAAGGACGGCATCGAAATCTGGGCTGGCACGCAGTCGCAGGGACCGAACCAGGGCATCCTGTCCCATGTCGCCGCGGTCGATCCGCAGCAGGTAAAGGTCAACACCATGCTGCTGGGCGGCGGCTTTGGGCGGCGCTTCGCGCCGGACTTCACCATCGCCGCGACTCTGCTCTCCAAGATGTCGGGCAAGCCCGTGAAGCTCGTTTACTCACGCGAGGATGACATGCGCGGGTACTTCTATCGGCCGGCCTCGGTGACGCGCTTTACCGGCGCGCTCGATGCGAGCGGCGCGCCGGTGTCGTTCACGGCGCGCGTGGCATCGCCGTCGATCATGGAAGCCTCGGGCTTCATGAAGCTGCCGCCGAACGGCGTCGACGAGTTCGGCGTCGAAGGCACGAAGGACCTGCCCTACGACATCCCGAACCTGCGCGTCGAATATTCGCGACAGGAGCCGGGCGTGCAGGTCTGGTTCTGGCGCTCGGTGGGCCACTCGCAGAACAGCTTCTTCAGCGAGAGCTTCATCGATGAGCTGGCAAACGCCGCGGGCAAGGATCCGTTCGACTTCCGCCGCGCGCTACTGGGCAAGCAGCCGCGCTACAAGGGCGTGCTGGAGATGGCCGCCGAGAAAGCCGGCTGGGGCAAGCCGCTGCCGCAGGGCGTGCACCGCGGTATCGCGGTCGTGCAATCGTTCGGCAGCTACGTCGCCGAGGTGGCCGAAGTCTCGGTGGACCAGGACGGCCGGCCCAAGGTGCATCGCGTGGTGGCGGCGCTCGACTGTGGCGAGGTCGTGAATCCGCAGATCGTGAAGCGCCAGTGCGAAAGCGCGATCGTCTACGGCCTCACCGCAGCGCTTTACGGCAAGATCACGTTCAAGGATGGGCAGGTCGAACAGAGCAACTTCCATGACTATCCGATGCTGCGCATGAGCGAGATGCCGAAGGTCGAGGTGTACATCGTGCCAAGCAAGGAGCACGCGACCGGCATGGGCGAACCCGGCCTGCCGCCGCTCGCCCCGGCCGTGACGGCGGCGATTTTCAAGGCAACCGGCAAGCGCATCCGCAAGCTGCCGATCGACCCGGAAACGCTAAAAGCCTAAGCGAACTTCTCGAGGCGCTCGCGCACCAGCCGGCCGACGGTCAGCGCGAGCTCGAGCGCACGGCGGCCTTCGCGCCCATCGATACGCACGCGCTCGCGCCCGGCAACGGCGGCGGCAAACGCCGCCGCCTGGTCGGCGAGCGCATCGCCGCCCTCGTATGTTTCATCGGTCTCGGCGATGACGCCGCCCGCCTCGCGTACATAGCGCAGCTTGCCGGCCCGCAGATCGGCGGAGACGTAAAGATCCGGCTGGAAGACGCGCAGCTTGCGCACCGGCGCCTGGCTCACTCGGCTCGCGGAGAGATTCGCCACGCAGCCGTTCGCGAACTCGATGCGGGCATTGGCGATGTCGATGTCGCGCGTGAGGACGCGGAAGCCGCAGGCGCTGACACCGACCGGCTCGGCGCGCGCGAGCGCGCAAGCGAGATCGAGATCGTGAATCATCAGATCGAGCACCACATCGACTTCCGCACCGCGGGTCTTGAAGCCGGCAAGGCGCTCCGATTCGACGAACACCGGCCGATCCATGCGCGCGAGCAGCGCGCCGAAAGCGCGGTTGTAGCGCTCGACATGGCCCGATTGCAGTACCAGCTTGCGGGACTCGGCGAGCGCAATCAGCTCATCGGCTTGCGCCAGCGTGGTGGCGATAGGCTTCTCGATCAGCAGATGCAGCCCGTGCTCGAGACAGTCGCGCGCAATGTCGTAATGGCGATCGGTCGGCACCGCGATGACTGCCACCTCGGCCTTGCCGAAGATCGCGCGATAGTCGCTAAAAGCACTTACGCCTAACGCCTGCGCGCGCGAGAGATCGGCGTCCACCGCTGCAACGAGCTGCACCCCCGGCAGGCGCGCGAGCTTCTGCGCGTGGTAGCGGCCCATGTGGCCGGCGCCGATGACTGCGGCTCTCAATAGAAGCTCGGCTCGCCCTCGGGGCGCGTCTTGAAGCGTTTGTGCATCCAGTGGTACTGCTCGGGCATCTCGAGCACCCGCTCTTCGATGAAGGCCATCATGCGCCGGGCGTCCGCGACCTCATCGCCGCTCGGAAAACCGGACCACGCCGGATAAAACTGCGCGACATAGCCGCCCGCGGGCAGCATGCGCGCCACGCACGGCACCACCGCCGCGCCGGTCGTGCGGGCAATATACGACAGCCCGACGGCGGTCGCGGCCGGCACGCCGAAGAACGGCACGAAGGTCGTGCCCTTGCGGCCGAAATCGAGGTCCGGCAGGTAGTAGAACGGGATGCCGGCGTTGATCCAGCGCAGCACCTTGCGCAGCCCCTGCTGGCGGGAAACGATGTACGGCCGAAAGCGCGTGCGTCCCTCGAGGAGCCGGCGATCCACCACCGGGTCCTTCTGGCGCTGGTAGAGCGACGACATCTCGCGGTCGATCGAGAGCCGGATACCTGCCGCCTCGATGCCGGCAAAGTGCGGCGCGAGGATGATGACGCGCGCGCCGGCGCTGTCCAGGTGTGCGAGGCCCTCGACGCGCACCATGCGCTGAATGCGCGCCGGCGACGCCCACCAGAGCACCGCGCGATCGACAAAGCCCCGACAGAAGGCGCGGAACGCGGCGCGCGCCAGGCGCTCGCGCTCTGCCTCATCCATGGCGGGAAAGCACTTCGCAAGATTGATGCGCGTCACGCGCCGGCGCTCGGGGATCAGCCAATAGAGCACCGTGCCGACCGCGTTGCCGATGGCGGCGACCACGCGAAGCGGCAGCCAATGCACGATCCACATGAGCGCGAGGATGACGCGGCTCATGCAGGCGGCGCCTTCGCCCCCTTCGGCGTCTTGTAGCGGTTGTAGCCCCACAGGTACTGCTCGGGACACAGCGCCACCAGCTCTTCCAGCGCGCGGTTCAGCCGGCGCGTCGGGCTCTCGCCCGCGCGCGCAGGCGTGAGCGGCTGTACCAGGATCGAATAGCCTGCGCCGCCGGGCAGTCGCCGTGCGAAGGCCAGGAAGCAGGCGACGTTGTCGCGCGCGGCGAGCTTCGCCGCGAGGGTCATGGTGTAAGCCGGACGGCCGAAGAATGCCGTCCATTCGCCTTCGCCCGCACCGGGGACCTGGTCGGGCAGAAAGCCCACCGCCTCGCGGCGCTCGAGCGCCTTGAAGAGCTCGCGCACGCCGCCGAGATCGGCCGGCACGAGGCGCACGTTCGGCCGCTCGCGCCCGGCGCGCATCAGCGGCTCGAGCCACGCGAGCTTCGGGCGCCGGTAGAGCACGGTGATCGGAATGCGGCTCGCCGCGTATTGCGCGGCGACTTCGAACGCGCCCATGTGGGGCGTGAGGAAGAGCACCGCCTTGCCCTCGCGCTGCGCGGCGAGCACTGCGTCGTCGCCGCGCACCTCCTTCACGAGCGTCACCACCTTGTCGTGCGGCCGGAACCACAGCGCGGGGAGCTCCATGACGAGCTGGCCCGCCGCCGCAATCGCCTGGCGGCGCAGGCGCGCGTCGCCGTAGCGCGCGGCCGCCAGGTTCTCTCGCAGGTGCCGCCGGTACGTGGGCGACATCCCATAGATCGCCCACCCGAGGACGCTTCCCAATCGATGCAGCGCCGCGAGCGGCAGACGCGCCAACCAGCGCAGCACGAGCGTCGGGAAGAAAGGCAAATTTGGTATCCTTGCGGCCTTCTCCAAGGGGCGAGCGCAGAGCAATGAGCGATTTTCTTTTCACTTCCGAATCGGTGTCCGAAGGCCATCCGGACAAGGTCGCCGACCAGATCTCCGATGCGGTGCTCGACGCGATTCTAAAGCAGGACAAGACTTCTCGCGTCGCCGCCGAGACGCTGGTGAAGGACAACCTGGTGGTGCTCGCCGGCGAGATCACGACGCACGCGCGCGTCAACTACGACGAGGTCGCCCGCAACACCATCAAGCGCATCGGCTACACCGATCCGGCGATCGGCTTCGATGCCTCGACCTGTACCGTGCTTGTCGCCTACGGCCAGCAATCGCCCGACATCGCGCGCGGCGTCGACAAGAGCGTCGACCTCGACCAGGGCGCGGGCGACCAGGGCCTGATGTTTGGCTATGCCTGCGACGAGACGCCGAGCCTGATGCCGCTGCCGATCTTTCTCTCGCATCGTCTGGTCGAGCGCCAGGCGGAGTTGCGCCGCAGCGGCCGCCTGCCGTGGCTGCGTCCGGATGCCAAGTCACAGGTGACGATCCGCTATGTGAACGGCAAGCCGGAGTCGATCGATACCGTGGTCCTCTCGACCCAGCATGCGCCGGGCATCGAGCACAAGAAGCTTTCCGAATCCGTGATCGAGGAAGTGATCAAGCCGGTTCTGCCGAAGTCGATGGTCAAGGGCAAGATCAGTTACCTCGTGAACCCCACCGGCGCCTTCGAGATCGGCGGGCCGAAGGGCGACTGCGGCGTCACCGGCCGCAAGATCATCGTCGACACCTATGGCGGCTCGGCGCCGCACGGTGGCGGCGCTTTTTCCGGCAAAGACCCGTCGAAGGTCGACCGCTCGGCGGCCTACGCCGCGCGCTATGTGGCGAAGAACATCGTCGCCGCCGGACTGGCTTCGAAATGCCTGGTGCAGGTCTCGTACGCCATCGGCGTCGCGCGTCCGACGAGCGTCATGGTGACGACGCAGGGCACCGGCAAGATGTCGGACGACGCGCTCTCGGCGCTGGTGACGAAGCATTTCGATCTGCGGCCGCGCGGCATCATCCAGATGCTCGACCTGCTGCGGCCGATCTACGAGAAGACCGCCGCCTACGGTCACTTCGGTCGCGAAGAGGCCGAGTTCACCTGGGAAGCCACCGATAAAGCGCTTGCGCTGAAGCAAGCAGCTTAGTTTTCCCCGTAGGAGGAAACCATGAAGCCCCCCTTCCGTGCCGACCATGTCGGCAGCCTGCTGCGTCCCCAGGATCTGCACGAAGCGCGCGCCAAGAACCGGCGCGGCGAGCTCTCGGACGCCGAGCTGAAGAAGATCCAGGACAAGGACATTCGCGACGCCGTGAAGCTGCAGGAAGACCTCGGCCTGCAGGCGATCACCGACGGCGAGTTCCGCCGCGACTGGTGGCACATCGACTTCATCCACGGCTTCGACGGCGTTGATCTGACGGTGAACAAGCAGCACACCTTTCACGCGAGCGACGAGCAGCCGCCGATGTTCAAGCTGAGCAGCAAGGTGCGGCGCACCAAGCCCTCGATGCTCGAGCACTTCAAGTTCCTGAAATCCGTCGTCACCAAGGGCACGCCGAAATTCACCATGCCCTCGCCCGCGATGCTGCATGCCCGGAGCGACCGCGAGGCGCTGAAGCAGGTCTACCGCGACCTCGATGAATTCTGGGCCGACACCACCAAGGCGTATCGCGAAGAAATCGCCGATCTCTACAAGGCCGGGTGCCGCTACCTGCAGATTGACGACACCACCATCGCGATGTGGGGCGATCCCAAGGTGCAGGAGAACTTCAAGAAGCTCGGCGACGATCCGAAGAAAGATGCCGAGATGTACGCCCGCGCGGTGAACGAAGCGATCCGCGATGTGCCTGATGACATGACCGTGTGCATCCACACGTGCCGCGGCAACTTCAAGAGCACCTGGCTCGCGAGCGGCGCTTATGCCGACTTCGTGGCCGAGCGCGTCTTCACCGGGCTCGATGTCGACGGCTTCTTCCTCGAGTACGACACCGAGCGCGCCGGCGGCTTCGAGCCGCTGCGCTTCGTGCCGAAAGGCAAGAAGGTGGTGCTGGGCCTGGTGAGCTCCAAGCTGCCCGAGCTCGAGAGCAAGGACCATCTCAGGCGCCGCATCGACGAGGCGGCGAAGTACATGCCGCTTGAGAACATGTGCATCTCGCCGCAATGCGGCTTCTCGAGCACCCACCACGGCAACAACCTCACCGTCGAGCAGGAAAAGGCCAAGCTCAAGCTCTGCATCGACGTCGCCCGCGAGGTCTGGGGCTAAACACCGGCGGCCCCCCGCGAAAGCGGGGGGCCCAGGTTTTTTTATGGTTTCCCGCTTGCGCGGGAACGACGATTCGACGCATCCTTTAGCCCTTCTCTGGAGGAGGAGAAAGGGATGAAGAAGCTCATCGCCGCCGGCGCCGGCCTGGCGTTGGCGTTCACCGTCGCCCTCGCGCAGGCCCAGCAGCTCAAAGGCGAATACAAGCTCGGCGTGCTCGAGCCGCTCACCGGCAACCTCGCGGTGCAGGGCAAGCTCCATCTCGAGGGCTACGAGATCATGCGCGACCTCATCAACACGCGCTTCGGCGGCGTGATGGGGCGCAAGCTCGTGCTCGTCATCGGCGACGCGCCCGATCCCACCGCGGCGGCGAGCGAGGCGACGCGCCTCGCGACGCGCGAAGGGGTGAAGATCATCACCGGCACGTTCTCCTCGATCCTCTGCGGCGCGGCGAGCGAGGCGGCGGCGCGCCAGAACGTCATCTATTGGGAAACCTCGTGTGTCGATCCGCGCTTCACACGCCGCGGGCTGAAAAACGTGTTCCGCACCGAGATCGATGGCATCGGCTTCGGCTGGTACAACATCGAGTTCATCGCCAAGTACCTGGCGCCGCGACTGGGCAAGAAACCCAGTGAGCTGCGCATCGCCTACATCGCGGAGGACTCCTCCTACGGCCAGGGCGTGACCGAGGCGGCACGCGAGCGCGCGAAGAAAGAATTCGGCATGCAGGAGGTCGCGCTCGAGTACTACACGTACACGACCAACGATCTGACGCCGGTCATCCTCAAGCTCAAGAACGCGCAGCCTGACGTGCTGCATCACATCGCGCGCGACCAGGACGCGATCCTCTTCTGGCGCCAGGCGCGCGAGCAGAACTTGGAGGTGAAGGCGGTGGTGCACGCCGGCGCCACCGGGTATGGCAATCCGGGCTTCGGCAAGGCGCTGGGCGATGAATCGAATGGACCCTTCGCGCTGAGCGAGCCGGGCGTCGGTTTCCTCATCGATAAGCTGCGGCCCGACGGCCAGAAGATCGAGCACGCGTTCCGCGACGCGCTCAAGGCGAAGACCGGCTCGGATGTGCCCGCGGGCGGGCACCAGCTCGCGGCCGGTGGCTTGTGGCTGCTGAAGGTCGTGCTGGACGCGGCGAAGACCGATGACCTGGAGAAATTTCGCGCCGCGGTGCTGAAGATGGACTTGCCGGTCGGCAGCCTGATGAACGGCTGGGGCGTGAAGTTCGACGAGACGGGGCAGAACTCGAACGAGCGGGTGCAGCACTACATGCTGCAATGGCAGAACGGCCAGCTCGTCACCATCTGGCCGGAGGAGTTCACCAAGAACCGGGCGAAGTGGGTGCCGCTCGGGCCGTGGAACCAGCGTAAGTAGCCTGGTCTCCCAGCTCGTCGTCTCGACGATCCTGCTCGGCGGGATCTATGCGCTGATCGCCGTCGGGCTGACGCTCATTTTCGGCGTCATGCGCGTCGTCAACTTCGCACACGGCGAGTTCCTGATGCTCGGCATGTACGCGGCTTTCTGGGCGTTCACGCTGCTGCATGCCGATCCCTATCTGACGCTGCTCGTGGCGCTGCCTCTCTTCTTCGCCGTCGGCTGGGGAAGCTACGCGCTGATCATGCGGCCGATCGTGCACACCTCGCACAACGTCCAGGTGTTCACCACCGTCGGCCTTTCCATCGTGCTGCAAAACCTCGCGCTCGTGCTGTGGAGCGGCGAGGCACGCTTCGTTCGCACGAGCTACTATGCCTCCGTCGTCAACATCGGCGGCGCCGTACTGAACCTCGCGCAGGCGGTCGCCTTCGTGCTCGCCGCGCTCGCGACGATTGCGCTGTTCGCATTCATGCGTTGGTCCTACGCCGGCAAGCTCATGCGCGCCACCGCGCAGGACCGTGCGGCGGCGGCGCTCATGGGCATCAACACCGACCGGATCTACGCGCTCACCTGGGCGGTCGGCATCGTCTGCGTCGGCGCGGCCGGCGTGCTGCTCGCGCCGATCTATCCGGTCTATCCGACCGTCGGGCTGCAGTTCGTGCTCATCGCCTACATCGCGGTCGTGCTCGGGGGCCTCGGCAACATGGTCGGCGCGCTGATCGCGGCGCTGATCGTCGCTGCGGTGGAAGTGATCGGCTCGTACAGCATCGGCACCGGCTGGAAGGAAGTGCTCTACCTCCTGCTTTTCATCGCCATCCTGGTCGTGCGGCCCGCGGGCCTATTCGGTGAGCGCGGCGCGGAAGCGCTCGGCATGTGAAGACCGCCGCCGGCGCCGTCGCTTTCTTCGCCATCGCCGGCCTCGCGCCGCTCGTCGTTGGCGACGCCTTTCTGCTCGACAGCCTCGTCCTCATCCTCATCTGGGGCTGCGCCGCCGGCGCCTGGAACATCGCCGGCGGCTATGCCGGCCAGATCTCGCTCGGCCACTCCGCGTTCTTTGGTCTGGGCGCGTACGCGGCCGCTCTTTGCGGCGTGCGCTGGAATATCTCGCCCTGGTACGGCGTCGCCATCGGCGCGGCATTGGCGATGGGCGCCGGCACGGTGATCGGCTTCCTCGCCAACCGCTTGCGCGGACCGTACTTCGTCATCGCGACGATCGCTGTGTCGCAGGTGCTGCTGCTCGGCGCGGCGCGCTGGCGTGGCTTTACCGCCGGCTCCGAAGGCATTCCCGTGCCCTTCCGTCCGGGGTTCTGGACGCTCGGCATTCCGGACAAGCGCATCTGGATCTGGCTCGTGCTCGCGCTCGCCCTGCTCGTCTATCTCGCGCAGCTGTATCTCGAACGCTCGCGCCGCGGCTACCAGCTCGCCGCCGTGCGCGAGGACGAGGATGCGGCGCTCTCGCTCGGCGTCGCGGCGCGGCGGCTCAAGGTCGTGGCGATCGCGGTCAGTGCCGCCTTCACTGCCGTGTGCGGCGCGCTGTGGGCGCAGTACGTCGGTTTCGTCGATCCGCTTTACGTCTTCTCGGTCGACCTT
>DASREB010000205.1:0-5264 GCA_035652275.1 Burkholderiales bacterium | reverse complement strand
GCCTTGCTGCTCGCGTGGTACCTGTTCGTGCGCCTGGGCAACGTGCCGAAATTCGTCATGCCGTCGCCGGCCGCGACGCTCGACGCGCTGCTGACGCCGAACTACAGCTGGTGGACGAACATCGCGGTTACCGGTACCGAGATCTTCGGCGGCTATATCCTCGCGCTGGTCGTCGGTGTGGCGCTCGCACTGGTCTTCACGTGGTCCAAGCCGCTGGAGGCTTTCTTCATGCCGCTGCTCGTGTCGCTCAACATGATCCCGAAGGTGGCGCTCGGCCCGCTGATCATCGTCTGGTTCAAGTACGGCGTGTTCCCGAACTCCATCATGGCGTTCTCGATCGCGGTGTTCCCGATTCTTCTCACCACGGCGAGGGGCTTGCGCGAAATCGAGCCCGAGCTCCTCGACCTGGTGCGCTCGCTGAGGGGCTCGCGCTGGCAGCTCTTTACCAAGATTCAATTACCCGGCGCGCTGCCCTACATCTTCTCGGGCATGAAGGTCGGTGCCATCCTCGCCGTGGCGGGCGCCGTCGTCGGCGAGTTCCTCGGCTCGGACAAAGGCCTCGGCTACCTGATGCTGCAGGTGCAGGTGACGCTCGATACGCCGGCGATGTTCATGGCCGTGCTGCTCATCACCGTGCTCGGCATGCTGCTCTACGGCCTGGTACTCGTTCTCGAGCGCGTCCTCGTGCCCAAGGACGCGCGAGTGGCATGAATTTCTCGTAAACAAAAGGCTGGCTCTGACCCCTTTTATTCATCTGGCGGGCCTGCGAAAGAACTATGGCGAGCATCTGGCGATTTCGGATGCCAGCTTCGACGTCATGCCGGGCGAGCTCGTCTCGCTGGTCGGTCCTTCGGGCTGCGGCAAGACGACGCTGCTGAAGATTCTGGCCGGTCTGCATCCGTACGACGGCGGCGAGCTGCGCATCGGTTCACCCTCGCACCCATTCGATCCATCGCAGGACGTTGGCATGGTGTTCCAGGCGCCACTGCTGCTGAAATGGCGTCGCATCCTCGACAACGTGCTGCTGCCCGCGGAGATCCTCGGCCTGCCCGCAGCGCAATCCAAGGCTCGCGCCCGGCACCTGCTTGAGCTCGTCGGCCTACGCGGCCACGAGGCCAAATATCCCTACGAGCTCTCCGGCGGCATGCAGCAGCGCGCGGCCATCGCGCGGGCCCTGGTGCACGATCCGAAGCTCGTACTGATGGACGAGCCCTTCGGCGCGCTCGATGCACTCACGCGCGAGAAGATGAACCTCGAGCTGCTGCGCATCTGGAAGGAAGCGGGCAAGACCATCGTTTTCGTCACCCATGGCATCTCTGAAGCCGTTTTTCTCGGCACCCGGGTCGTGGTGCTCACCGCCGGCCCGGCGCGCATGGCGGACAATTTCGAGGTGGACCTGCCGCATCCGCGCACGCTCGACATGAAGACGCAGGAGCGCTTCGGCGAATACACGCGGCGCATCTATCGCTTGCTCGGGATGGATTAATGCGAATCGCACTATGCAACGAAGTGATCTCGCCGATGCCGTTCCCCAAGCAGTGCGAATACGCGCGCAAGCTCGGCTACGACGGCCTCGAGATCGCCCCGTACACGCTCTCCGATGAGCCGCACCGCATGGGCTCGGCGCAGCTCGCCGCGGCGCGCTCCGCCGCGGCGGACGCCGGCATCGCGGTCACGGGCCTGCACTGGCTGCTCGTCAAGCCGGCGGGCCTTTCGATCAGTACGCGCGACGACAACGTGCGCAGCCGCACCATCGACGTCATGCATCACTTGATCGACCAATGCGCGGAGCTCGGCGGGAAATATCTCGTGCACGGGTCGCCGCATCAGCGCCGCGTCGATCCCGGCGATACGCGCGCGGCGGCGCTCGCGCGCGCGCGCGACAGCTTCGCCGCGATAGCCGAGCATGCGGCAAAGGCGGGCATCGTCTATTGCATCGAGGCACTGTCGAGCGAGCAGACGCCTCTCATCAACACCCTGGAAGAAGCCGCCCGCCTCGTTCAGGAGATCAACTCGCCGGCGATTCGCAGCATGCTCGACTGCAGCGCCGCCGGCCGCATGGAGAAGGAGCCGCTGCCGGCGCTCGTCGACCGCTGGCTCCCGCAAGGCATCATCGCCCACGTGCAGGTTAACGACCGCAACCGGCAGGGGCCCGGCCAGGGCGAGCAGCGCTTCGCGCCGCTGATGGCGGCGCTGCGCCGGCATGCATACAAGGGCGACCTGGCGGTCGAGCCCTTCGACTACGTGCCCGACGGTCCGGCCGCCGCGGCGCGCGCCATCGGCTACATCCGCGGCATCATCGAGGCACTGGAGTGAAGTTCGCGGTTCGCGAACTCGACCTCTTCGAGCGCGACGTGCGCCTTCGCCTGCCGTTTCGCTTTGGCATCGTCACGCTGACGGCGGCACCGCAGGCATTCGTGCGCGCCCGCATCCGGCTCGCCGACGGCCGCGAGGCGAGCGGCGCCGCTGCCGAGCTGCTCGCGCCGAAATGGTTCGACAAGAACCCGGCGCTCACGAACGGGCAGAATTTCGACCAGCTGCGCAGCTCGCTCGCGCTGGCGCGCGACGCCTATCTCGCCGGCGGCAACAACACCGCCTTCGGCCATTTCTGGGCACACTACGAGCCGCAGACAACGGCCGCTGCCGCCCGCGGGCTGAACGCCCTCGTCGCCTGCTTCGGCCCGGCGCTCATCGATCGCGCCCTCCTCGATGCGCTCTGCCGCGCGCTCGGTATCTCCTTCTACCAGGCGATCAGAGCTAATGTCGCCGGGATTACGACGCCCGAGACCCAGGGCTTCCTGGAAACGCTGCAGCCACGTCGCGAAATTGCCGCGCGGCATACCGTCGGCCTGGTGGATGCGATCACGTCCACCGAGCAGCGAGTAAACGACGGGCTGCCGGAGACATTGGAAGAAGTCGTGGCGCGCTACGGCCATCGCTGGTTCAAGCTCAAGGTGAGCGGCGATGCCGGCGCCGACGTCGCACGGCTGACGGCCATCGCCAGTCTGCTCGATCGGCTGCCCGATTATCGCGTCAGCCTCGACGGCAACGAGCAGTACGAAAATGTCGAGCAGGTGCTCGAGCTCTGGCGCCGCATGGAAGCCGCGCCGCGCCTGCAGCGCCTGGTGGCGAGCGTGGCGTTCATCGAGCAGCCCATCAAGCGCCAGAACGCCCTGGCGGCCGATGTGTCGGTGCTTGGCAGCGCGCGGCCGGTGATCATCGATGAGTCGGACGACACGCTGGACGCCTTCGTGCGCGCCAAGGCGCGCGGTTATCGCGGCGTCTCCTCCAAGACGTGCAAGGGCATCTACAAGTCGCTCATCAATGCGGGACGCTGCCGGCGCTGGGGGAGCGAGTACTTCATGACCGGCGAAGACCTCACCGTGCAGGCGGGCATCGCCTTGCAGCAGGATCTGGCGCTCGTGTCGCTGCTTGGTCTGACGCACGTCGAGCGCAATGGCCACCATTACGTGAACGGCATGGCCGGCCTGCCGGCAGCGGAGCAGGACGCCTTCCTGCAGGCGCATCCCGATCTCTACGAGCGCAGCCACGGCGCGGTGCGCATGCGCATCACCAAAGGCCAGCTTGCGCTCGGCAGCCTGGACTGTTCCGGCTATGCGAGCGCAGCGACTCCGGACTGGAACCAGATGAGGGAAATGAACACGCGATGAGCGAAAAACGCCTCGGCATCGTCATGCACGGCGTCACCGGGCGCATGGGCATGAACCAGCACCTGATCCGCTCGATTTTGGAAATCAGAAGAGCGGGCGGCGTCGCGCTCAAGGACGGCACGCGCGTGATTCCCGATCCGCTCCTGGTCGGCCGCAATGCGGCCAAGGTAGAGGAGCTTGCGCGTACGCATGGCGTCGCGCGCTGGACCACCGATCTCGACGCGGCGCTCAACGGCCCGGATGAAATCTTCTTCGACGCCGCTTCCACGCAGCTGCGGCCGAAGCTGCTCAAGCGCGCGATTGCCGCCGGCAAGCACATCTACTGCGAGAAGCCGGTCTCGACCACGCTGGCGGAGGCGAAGGGTCTGTATGCGGCGGCAAAGAAGGCGCGCATCAAGCACGGTGTAGTGCAGGACAAGCTGTGGCTGCCCGGCCTGCTGAAGCTCCAGCAGCTGCGGGACGAAGGATTCTTTGGGCGCATCTTTGCCGTGCGGGGCGAGTTTGGCTACTGGGTCTTCGAAGGCGACCGCGTGCCCGCCCAGCGGCCGTCGTGGAACTATCGCCAGCAGGAGGGCGGCGGCATCATCCTCGACATGCTGTGTCACTGGCGGTACGTGCTCGACAACCTCTTTGGCGAGGTGCAGGCGGTGAGCTGCCTGGGTGCAACTCATATTCCCTATCGGTGGGATGAGAATGGCAAGAGGTACAAGGCAACCGCCGACGATGCTGCCTACGCCAGCTTCCGGCTCAAGGGCGACGTCGTTGCACATTTCAATTCATCCTGGGATGTGCGCGTTCGCCGCGATGACTTGCTTACCATCCAGGTGGACGGCACCGAGGGCAGTGCGGTAGCCGGGCTTCGGCGCTGCTTCACCCAGTCTTACGCGGAGACGCCCAAGCCGGTCTGGAATCCCGATATACCCCAGCCGATCAACTTCTACGAAAATTGGCGGGAAGTGCCACAGGGCAATTACGACAATGCGTTCAAAGTGCAGTGGGAGCTCTTTCTCAAGCACGTCGCCGGTGAAGGCGCTTTCCGGTGGAACCTGCTCGAGGGCGCGAAGGGCGTGCAGCTCGCCGAGCTCGGGCTCAAAAGCTGGCGGCAGAAGAAATGGCTCGATGTACCGAAGCTCAAACCCTGAAAATGGCCGGCGCAATTTTCCTGGAATACTCGTAACGGAAAAATTGCTCTGACCCCTTTGTATGGACATCAGAAAACTCGGCAGCTTCGGCGCGGAAATCGAGAGCATGGCGCGGCCGTTTCGCGAGATCTGGGACGCGTTCTTCGCCGCGCAGCTCCTGGTCATTCGCGCGCAGCGCCTGGGCCCGACTGAGTTCCTCGACTTCGCGCGGCAGTTCGGCCGACCGGAGCCGCATGTCATCGACCAGTTCCATCACCCGGAGCATGCGGACATCCTGATCCTCTCCAACCGCCAGCAGGACGGCAAGCCCGTCGGCCTCGCCGATGCAGGGACGTACTTCCATACCGACTATTCATATCTCGACATCCCGGCGCGCGCGACGCTGCTCTATTCGATCGAGGTGCCGAAGCAAGGCGGCGACACGCTCTTCGCCGACCAATACAGCGCCTAC
>DASREB010000204.1:0-10986 GCA_035652275.1 Burkholderiales bacterium | reverse complement strand
CGCCAGAGCGTCGGCGCGACGAACGGCAGCACCCCTTCGAGCACGAGCATCAGGGCGAATGCCATGAGGAACGTCGTGCCCATTGCTCACTTGCGAGGCGGTTGGCGCTGTTGTCCCGTCTGGCGGCCGATCGAATCCCTGAAGTAGCGCAGGAAGTCGGAGTTGGTCTCGAGCAGCATGAGGTCGTTCCTGCCGCGGAAGGTCGAGCGGTACGCCTCCATGCTGCGATAGAACGAGAAGAACTCCGGGTTCTGCGAGAACGCGGCGGCGTAGATGCCTGCCGATTTGGCGTCGCCTTCGCCACGCACGCGCTGCGCGTCACGATAGGCCTCGGCAAGGATCACCTCGCGCTGCCGGTCGGCGTCCGCGCGGATCTTCTCGCCCTCGGCGGCGCCGGTGGAGCGAAGCTCGTTGGCGATGCGCTTCCTCTCCGCTTCCATGCGGCGGTAGACGGATTCGCTCACCTCCTGCGGCAGGTCGACGCGCTTCAAGCGCACGTCGACCACGCCGACGCCGATGCGCTTCAGGTCCTGGTCGACCTTCTCGCGCACCCGCGACATGATCTGCTCGCGCTCGCCCGACACCACCTCGTGCACGCCGCGGATGCCGAACTCGTCGCGCAGCGTGCCGGAGACGGTCTGGCGGATGCGGGTCTGGGCGCGGAACTCGTCGCCCTGCACGCTCACGTAGTACTGGCGCACATCGATGATGTGCCATTTGACAAACGAGTCGACCAGCACCGGCCGGTTGCCCTGCGTGAGGAAGCGCAAGGGCTCGGCGTCGTCGTAGGTCAGGATGCGCATGTCGAAGCTGCGCACGTTCTGCAGCAGCGGCCACTTGAGATGCAGGCCGGGCTTGTTCACCACTTCCTTGATCTCGCCGAGCTGGAACACGATCGCGTTCTGGCGCTGGTCAACGGTGTAGAGCGTGCCGGAGACGATGAGCGCCACCAGCACCAGCACGGCGACGATCGGACCGACAGCCCTCATGCGCGAACCCTGTTTGCGCTCATCGGTCGACGCGCTCCCGATTGCGCAAGCTCTCGCGCGAGCGCGGACCGGCCTCGGCGGCGGGCGCGTCGTTGGGCCGCTGTGCCGCCTGGGCGTCCGGCGGTGTGCCGCCCGCCGCCTGCTGCAGGAGCTTCTCGAGCGGCAAGAGCAGCAGGTTGCCCGAGCCACGGTAGTCCATCATCACTTTGTTGTTGGCGGAGAGGATCTCGCGCATGGTGTCGATATAGATCCTCTCGCGCGTCACTTGCGGTGCCTTGGAGTATTCCGCGAGCACCTGGCGGAAGCGCGACGCCTCGCCTTCCGCGTTGGCGATGACGCGCTGCTTGTAGCCTTCGGCTTCCTGCTGCAGGCGCGAGGCCGTGCCGCGCGCGCGCGGTATCACGTCATTGGCGTAGGCCTGGCCTTCGTTCTTCTGGCGCTCGCGATCCTGGTTCGCCTTCACCGCGTCATCGAATGCCGCCTGCACCTGCTCGGGCGGCTGCGCGTTCTGGATCGTGACCGTGCTGATCTGGATGCCGGTGTTGTAGCGGTCGTGGATCTGCTGCATCAGCTGGTGGGCCTTGTTCGCGATGTCGACCTGCGTCTCGTAGAGAATCGAGTCCATGCGGTTCTTGCCGATCACCTCGCGCATCGCGGTCTCGGCGATCTGCATGGCCGATTCGTCGGGCCGGCGCACGTTGAAGATATAAGCCTGCGCATCCTTAACCAGGTACTGCACGGCGAACTGCAGGTCGACGATGTTCTCGTCATCGGTGAGCATCAACGACTCTTTCAGCACCTTGGTGCGCACGTTGTTGCGGTAGCCGACCTCGAGCGTGCGCACCTGCGAGAGATTGACGATCTCGTGCGACTGGATCGGCCAGGGCAGGCGCCAGTTGAGGCCCGAGGTGGTTTCTTTCGCGAATTTGCCGAAGGTGAGCACCACGCCGCGCTGGCCTTCGACCACGATGTAGAAGCCGCTCGCCAGCCACACCGCAATCACGAGCGCGATGAGCGCGCCGGCTCCGCCGCCAAGGCCGCGCGCGCTCGGCGGGCGCGGCGGCTCGTCGCCCGCGCCGCGAGTGCGCCGGCGGAAAATCTCCGACAGGCGGCGGTTGAAGTTGCGCCACAGCTCGTCGAGGTCGGGGGGACCCTGATTGCCGCCGCCCGGGCCCTGGGGACCGCGGGAGCCGCCTCGTCCCCAGTTCGGGTCGTTCAAGGACATTGGCCTAGAAGCTTATGGATTCTTTGGAAGGCTTGCGCTCGGTCGCACGCGCCGCGCCGTACTCGGCGATCGCGGCGCGCAGCTCCTCCAGACCTGCGCCCGTGCGCGCGCTTATGTAGACGCGGGAAATCCTACCATACTGGTCGCGCTCGACCCCCGGGGCGAGCGCGGTAGCGTCGATCTTGTTCCAGACGAGGATCTGCGGCGTCTGGTCGGCGCCGATGTCGGCGAGCACTTTGTTGACTTCCAGCGCCTGCTCGTCGCGCACTGGCGACGACGCGTCGACCACGTGCAGCAGGAGATCGGCGCGCACCGTTTCTTCGAGCGTGGCGCGGAATGCGGCGACCAGCGTGTGCGGCAGGTCGCGGATGAAGCCCACCGTATCCGAGAGCACCACCGGGTTCGCCGGCGGCAACCAGATGCGGCGGGTGGTCGTGTCGAGCGTGGCGAAGAGCTGGTCGGCTTCGTACGCTTTTGCGTTGGTCAGCGCGTTGAACAGCGTCGATTTACCGGCGTTGGTGTAGCCGACGATCGAAACCGACAGCACGTCGCCGCGTACGCGCGCGCGCCGCTGCACCGAGCGCTGCTTCTGCAGCTGCGCGAGCTTGCCTTTCAGGGTCTTGACTTTGGTCGCGATGTAACGCCGGTCGAGCTCGAGCTGCGTTTCGCCCGGGCCGCCGGTCGCGCCGAAGCCGCCGCGCTGGCGCTCGAGGTGCGTCCAGCCCCGCACCAGGCGCGTGGACAGGTGCTCGAGGCGCGCGAGCTCCACCTGCAGCTTGCCTTCGCTGGTCTGCGCGCGCTGCGCGAAGATTTCGAGGATCAGCTCGGTGCGGTCAAGCGTGCGCACATCGAGCTCGCGTTCGACGTTGCGCTGCTGGGCGGGCGACATCTCGTGGTTGAACACCACGTAGGCCGCATTCAGCTCCGCGGCGGCACGGCCGATCTCCTGCACCTTGCCGCTCCCGGCGTAGAACTTGGGATCGGGGCGGCTGCGCCGGCCGCCAATCACGCGGTAGCGCGTGACACCGGCGCTTTGCACCAGGCGCACGACTTCCTCGACCCGCTCCTCGTAATTGTCGTCGTTGAAATTCAGGCAGACGATGACGGCCGCCCGGGGATCCGGGGCGGCGTGCTTCCCGACAGGCAACCTACTCGGCGTCCTTCTCCGCTCCGAGGTTGATCGGACGCGAGGGCACGACCGTGGAGATGGCGTGCTTGTAGACCATTTGCGTCACCGAGTTGCGCAGCAGCACCACGTACTGGTCGAAGGACTCGATCTGGCCCTGGAGCTTGATGCCGTTCACCAGATAAATCGAGACGGGGACGTGTTCCTTGCGCAGCGTGTTCAAAAACGGGTCTTGTAGCAACTGGCCCTTGTTGCTCATGTTCTTCTCTCTTGGGGGTTTTGTACCCATACTTTAATTGATTTCGCCCCCCCAATCTACCTCTGGAGCCCGCCAGGAAAACTCAGCGGCGGCGTCACATCAGCGCACTGCGCGCGGTGGCGTAACGCATGGTCCATCAGCACGCAGGCGAGCATGGCCTCGGCGATCGGCGTGGCGCGGATACCGACGCAGGGGTCGTGGCGCCCGGTGGTCTCGATGGTGGTGGCGCGCCCCTGGCGGTCGATCGTCCGCCGGGGTAGCCGGATGCTCGACGTGGGCTTCAGCGCGAGCGAGACGGTGATGTCCTGCCCCGTCGAGATGCCGCCCAGCACCCCGCCGTTGTTGTTCGAGAGGAAGCCCTGCGGGCTCATCTCGTCCCCATGCTCGCTGCCCTTCTGCACGATGGCGCCGAAACCGGCGCCGATCTCCACGCCTTTCACCGCGTTGATGCCCATCATCGCCGCCGCGATGTCGGCATCGAGCCGTCCGTAGACCGGCTCGCCCCAGCCGACCGGCACACCGCTCGCCACCACGTTGACGCGCGCGCCGCAGGAATCGCCGGACTCGCGCAGCTCGTCCATCTGCTTTTCCAGCCGCCCTACCATGCCGGCGTTCGCGGCGAAGAACGGGTTGCCGTCGACCGCGTCCCACGATTCAAACGCAATCACGGTGCGACCGAGCTGCGCCAGATAAGCGCGCACGCGCACGCCATAGCGTTCCTGCAGCCACTTCTTCGCGATGGCGCCCGCCGCGACACGCACCACCGTCTCGCGCGCCGATGCCCGTCCACCGCCGCGCGCATCGCGCACGCCGTACTTCTGCAGGTACGTGTAATCCGCATGCCCCGGCCGGAACTTCTCGGCGATGGCTGAATAGTCCTTCGAGCGCTGGTCCTCGTTGCGGATGAGAAAGCCGATCGCGGTCCCGGTGGTGCGGCCTTCGTACACGCCGGACAGAATTTCGATCGTGTCGGTTTCGCGCCGCTGCGTGACGTGGCGCGAGGTGCCAGGCTTTCTCCTGTCCAACTCCTTTTGGATATCGCTCGCCGCGAGCGCGAGGCCCGGCGGGCAGCCGTCGACCACGCCGCCATACGCCGGGCCATGCGACTCGCCGAACGAGGTGACGCAGTAGAGGACGCCGAACGTGTTGCCCGACATGGCCGATCGATTTTACACGCGAGGTTCGAAAAAGCTCCGCGTCTGGAAAACGCCCGCACCGAAGCGCTTGCCGTTGGAGCGCAGGCTCCGCTTCAGCACGAAATCGAAAAGCAGCGCGTTGTGCAACCGGATTTCGCGCAGCACCGGCGCCGCCGCCGCGTCGAGCAGCTTCAGCGATACCAGGTAGTCGACGGAATAAATCGGCATCACGCCAGGCAGCGGGTAGTCGGAGCCATTCACGAGGCGCCCCTGCCAGCGCTCTTCTTTCAGCACGCGCGCGAGCGCCGGGCGCACGCGGTTCAATTGCGTGAGCGCCGAGATGTCGGCGCTCAGGTTTTTCTCGTAGCGCCCATCGTTCATCAGCCGCTCAAAGAGCGCGAAACTCGGCACGTTCGGGCCCTGCGGGCCACGATCGAGGTCGCGGTCCTCGCCGAACGACGCGCAATGCGCGATCACCACGCGCACCCCGGCATCGAGCGCCGGCCGCAGCCGCAACGGATTGCCATAGTCGTCCCAATCGTGGCCCGCCACCGCGAGCTCCGCGCCGGCGTGCGTGATGAGCGGCAGGTCGTGTGCACGCAGCGCGTCATAGAAACGCCGGCAGCGCGGCGACGCCGGATCGATAGCCATTACCGCCGGCAACCATTTCACCGCGCGCGCGCCGTCGCGCTTCGCTTGCGCGAGCGCGTCGAGCGCATCGGCGCGATAGGGATGGATCGACGCCGCCCATTCGAAGCGCTGCGGATAGGCGCGGGCAGTGTCACGCGCATACGCATCGGGGACGTAGAACATGCTGTGCTCGAGATCCGGCGCGCCGCGCGAGTCGTGCACACGCTCGAAGGCGAAGAGGAGCAGCTTCGCGCCGGGGCGCAATTCGTCGGCCAGCGTGCGCAAGCGCTCGACATACGCCCGGTCGGATTCGCCGCATGCCGCATTGAGGAAGAAGGCGCGCCGCAGGTACAGCGTCGGATGGAGCATGCTTGCTGTCTGCGGATTCACATACACGCCGCTCGCGCCATCACCGGTGCCGAGGAGATGTACGTGCATGTCCCACACCTGCGCCGGGTCGATGCCTGCCCAAGCGGCAGCGACCAGCTCATGATTGGCGAGATGCGGCGGCAACGCCGCGCGGCACGGATTCCAGAAGCCCTGCTCGGGCCATAAGCGCCACGCGGCGGCTGCTGCCGCCGCGGCGACCACGCCGGCCGATCCTAGGAGGAAGCGACGCCGGCCAATTCTCGTGCCTTTGCCCGCCGCTTCAAGCGGGCCAGTTCTTTATATAGCCCTTCAGCATCTTGTTCTCGAAGTCCTGCTCTTCGAGCACCGCCTTGGCGACGTCGCGAAACGAGATGACGCCGATCAGGCGGCCGTCCTGGATCACGGGCAGGTAGCGCGCGCCGCTGTCGAGCATCGTGCGCCGCAGGTCGTTCACTTCCATGTCGGGCGTGGCCGTCACGGGATCGCGCACCATGATGTCGGCGACGCGCACTTCGCCAAGCGAGCCCGAGCGCTGCGCCACGGCCTGCAAGAGCTCGCGGAAGGTCAGCATCCCGACCATGCGGCCCTGCTCCATCACCACCAGCGAGCCGAGGTTCTCTTTCGCCATGGTGCGCACGGCTTCCGCCGCACGGCCGGCCGGCTCGATGCTGATCAGCCGGTTGCCCTTGACCCGCAGGATTTCCTTCACTTGCATCGCTCGACCCTCCTCCTCTGTGGCCCGTCAGAGTATCTTCGGCGCTCGCGATGCCACGAGAATACTCTCAAAGGGCGGCTCTGGTCACGGGTGGCGCGCGCGGCATCGGAGAAGCGATCGCCGCGCTCCTCGCCGAGCGCGGCTACCGCATCGCCATCGCCGACCGGGAAGCGAAAAGCGGGCGCGCCACCGCGGCGAGGATCGGCGCGCCGTTCATCAGATGCGATGTAGCGCGGGAGGCCGATGTGCGCGCCTGCGTGGGCCAGGTGGTGCGGCGCTTTGGGCGGCTCGATGCGCTCGTCAACAACGCCGGCATCGCCGACCCGGCCACCGGACCGGTGGAGAGACTCCGCCTTGCGCAGTGGAACCGGCGCATCGGCGCGAATCTCACCGGCATGTTCCTGATGGCAAAGCATGCTGCGCCGCATCTGCGGCGAGCGCGCGGCGCTATCGTGAACATCGCGTCGACGCGTGCGCTGCAGTCCGAGCCCGACACCGAGGCCTACGCGGCGAGCAAAGGCGGCGTCGTGGCGCTGACCCACGCGCTCGCGCTGAGCCTCGGCCCGCAAGTGCGGGTGAACTGCGTGAGCCCGGGGTGGATCGACACCGGCAAAGCGAAGCTCTCGCGCGCCGACCACGCGCAGCACCCGGTCGGGCGCGTCGGCCGCACCGGCGATGTCGCCGAGCTGGTGGCCTTTTTGCTGTCGGAGGCCGCCGGCTTTGCCACCGGCCAGAACTATGTGCTGGACGGCGGCATGACCCGCAAGATGATCTACGTCTAGCCGGGCGGCCGCGGCTGCAGCAGCGCCGCGCGCAGCTCGTCGATTTTGCGGTGCAACTGCTGGATCGCGAACTCGGCCTTGACGTTGACGCGGAAATCCTCGTCTGCCTGCACGCGATCCTTGGCCGCCTGGCGGTTCTGGCTCATCATGATGATCGGCGCCTGCAGCGCGGCGAGACACGAGAGCAGCAGGTTGAGGAAGATGTACGGGTAGGGATCGGGCGGTGCCTTGAGCACGAGCGCGCTGTTGACGATTGTCCACAGCAGCAGAAATCCGAAGAACGACATGATGAAGGGCCAGGAACCGCCGAAGTGCGCCACCAGGTCGGCGATGCGCTCACCGAATGTCATGCGCTCCTCGATCAGCTCGTTCACGTTCTTGATCTGCAGGCGCGCGAGCAGCGCATCCGCGCCGCGCAGCCGGTGAATCACCACCTCCATGAAATGTCGCGCCGCGCCGGCGTGCCGATCGAGAAGCTGCGCCACCGCAGTGAGCGGAATGCAGATGAGACTGGTCTCCACTGCGGCGCGCGCGGTTGCGGTGCGCGCCGCGCGGTCGAACACCGCGAGCTCGCCGAAGAACGAGCCCGACTCGAACGTGGCGACGATGATCTCGCCGCCCTGCGCCGGCAGCACGATGTCGACGATGCCCTGCTCGACCACGTAGAGGTATTCCGGCAGCTCGCCGTGGTCGAAGATCGTCTCGCCGCCGCGGTAGAGCCGGCGGCTTGCGGCGTCGTTCAGCGTGGCAAGCTCCACGGTGGGCAGGCTGCTGAACAGTGGAATCGCTTCGATGCGGTAAGGTTCGGCCATCTCCATGTTGGTTTTCTCCCTTCTGGCGAAAGTCTATGACGGATCGTGGCACAATGTGTCCATGACGCCCCGGGCGATCACTATCCGGCTCGCCGAGCCGCGCGATGCGCAAGCAATTGCGCTGATGTCGCGCGACTTCATCGAAGCCGGCCTGGGCTGGAAATACGACGCCTCGCGCGTGATGCGCGCGATCCGCGACCGCGAGACGCTCGCGGCGGTGGCGTGTGACGCGAAATCGGCGCCCGGCGCGCGCGGCGCGATCAACGGTTTCGCCATCATGGAATTCGGCGACGAGCGCGCGCACCTGGTGCTGCTCGCGGTGCGCCCCTCGCACCGGCGCACCGGCATCGGCCAGCGCATGCTCGAGTGGCTGCTCGAGTCGGCGCGTTGCGCCGGCATCGCCAGCATTCACCTCGAGCTGCGTGCGGGCAACGAGGCAGCGCGGCGCTTCTATCGCGCCATGGGCTTCTACGAGACCGTGCTCGTGCCGGGCTACTACCGCAGCGGCGAAGGTCGCAAAGAAGGCGCGCTGCGCATGCTGCGCGTGTTGCGCGTGCCGGGGCCGCTGCCGCCCGCGTGGCGTCCGCCGCGCGTCGAAGACCGGTAAAAATCGGGGTCAGGCACCGATTTCCTGTTGCGTCGGAAATTGGTGCCTGACCCCGATTTTTACGGCACGATCGCTAATCCCACCCGGAACTGCCACGGCCGGCGCATGTTGTAATCGAGGATGCTCTCGCCGTAGCCGTTGAAGTACTGCAGGTGCAGATAGCCGCTGAGCGGCCCGACGCGCACATCGCGCGTGCGGCGTGACATGTCGAGGAGCAGGCTGCCCTTCCCCGCCGTGCCGACGCGCGCGAGCGCCGTGGTGATCCACTGGCCGCCCGCGTCATGGCGCACGCGCCAATCGACATAACCGCGATAGCGCGCGATGTCCGGGTTTTCGTGCGTCGACAGGTAGGAGTAGAGCTTCGGCGTGAATTCGAGCGTGCCGCCGCGCCCGACACTCCAGCGCCATTCCGGCCGCACGAACAGCATGTTGATCGAGCGCGAGCTCTCGCCGGCCTGGCCGTTAGACTCGTGCTCGAAGCCAAGCCGCGCGCCGTCGATCCAGGTGTGCTCGTCAAAGCGCTGCCACTTCCAGAAGAAAGACGGCCGGTACGCGGTGTCATGGAAGGGCTTCGAATCGGCCGACAGATCCCACAGTGAAGTTTGCGTATAGCCGAAATAGAAGCCGACCAGCCACGGCTGCTCGGCGCCGTAGCCGGTCGTCGGATCGAACAGCCGGTACTTGAACGAAAGCTGGAAGCGCGCATTTGCGCCCTGATGCGCGCCGAGGGCGAAGTACACCGGGTCTTCTTCGGAAAGCGGCGGCTCGTCGGCCGCCTGCTCGCGCCCGGTGAGGCGCTGCACGGCGTCGCTACGCGCGACCACTACGGCGATGGCATTCGAGTCATAGCCGGAGAGCGACAGCGTGGCCGGGCCGCCAGCGCGCGATGGCATGGTCGCGGCGTAACGCCGCCGCGCACCCTGCGGCTCGCCGAGCGCGCGTGCGGGGATGAGGAGCTCCACGACATCCATCTGCGCGCGTAGCGTGAGCTCCTCGGGCGGCGCCTCGTCGGCCGGCGCGACGACGATCACCTCGAAGCGCTCGCCCGCCACGACGCGCTGCGGTGCAACCAGTAGCCAGCGCGGCTCTTGTGCGAGTGCTGCGCTCGCGAAAAAAACCAAGGCCAGCGCGAACGACCTCATGCGGCGCTCCAGTCGTCCGCGCCGGCGAAGCGCTCGGTGAGGAAGTCGACAAAGCGCCGCACCTTCGCCGACAGGTGCTTGCGGCTCGGATAGAGCGCATAGATCGGCACTGGCGGCGGCACATAATCCTGCAACAGCGGCACGAGGCGCCCGGTGCGCACGTCGGGGCCGACGATGAACGCCGGCTCGAATACGATGCCCGCCCCCTGCGCGGCCGCCTCGGCGAGGAGATCGCCGTTATTGGAGTGGAGCCGCCCGCTCACGCGCACGGCGTGCTCGGCACCTGCACGATCGCGAAAGCGCCAGACATGGCGCGGGCTCACGTATTCATAGGTGAAGCAGTTGTGATCGCTCAGCTCCCCGGGCGTCTTCGGCGCGCCATGCTTCTCGAGATACGTCGGCGAGGCGCACGGCACGAGCCGCGTTTCACCGAGCTTGCGCGCCACCAGATTTTCCGCTCCCGGTCCGCCGATGCGAATCGCGAGATCGAATCCCTCTTCCACCAGGTCCACCACCCGGTCGGCAAGCGAGACATCGAAGCGCACTTCGCGGTGGCGCTCGAGGAACGCGGCGATGGCCGGCGCGACATGGCGCACGCCGAAATTCACCGAGGTCGTAAGGCGGATGGTGCCGCGAGGCACGACCGCAGCGCTCGAGGCTTCCTCCTCCGCCTCGGCGAGATCGGCAAGCAGCTGGACCGAGCGCTCGTAGAAGGCGCGTCCGCTTTCCGTGAGGCTCACGCGCCGGGTCGTCCGGTAAAGAAGCCGTGTCTGCAGATGGCTCTCGAGCTCCGCCACGTGCCGCGAGGCCGCGGAGGTCGAGAGATTGAGGCGCTCCGCCGCCTTGGCAAAGCTGCCTGCTTCGACGACTTGCGCGAAGACCTGGATAGCGGCAAGACGGTCCACGCTACGATACTATCCCGCTTGTCGAAACAATGTATTTCGTTCCGCGCTCTTTATCCCGGCACACGCAGCGAGCACACTTCAACCCATGGAACGCAATTGGAAAGCGCCGCAGCGCACACAAATTGCGGCTACCGAGACACGCATGAAACGGATCGTGGTCAGCGCCGCAGCGCTGTTAGCGCTGGCGGCCGTCGCCGCTGGCGCAGCCCATGTCACTGCGCAGGATGAGAACGTAGTCTGCCTGCCCCCGGCGGTTGTACAAGCCTGGTCTTAACCATCTCACTTCACC
>DASREB010000203.1:0-3491 GCA_035652275.1 Burkholderiales bacterium | reverse complement strand
TTGTCGACCGCGAGCGTGTCGCGCCCATCGCGCTTGAACGCGCGCGACACGTTTTCGAAAGCGATCTCGCTCATTTAAATAGGGACAGACCGCATTTTTCTCATTGCCGGCCGCACGCGGTCAATCCGTGCTATGGTGGCCCGGCAACACTACCCCACCGCGCCAAACGGTAATCCCGTCGTCACGCCTGAGGTCCCACCCAGGGCGTGCATGCGTTTCGATCCATTCGTACTCGATCAAGTCGAGCTTCTCTGTCGGCAGGACCAGGCATTGCGCTACACCTGTAGTGAGCTGCGCGCGCGCTCGCGCAGGCTGCAGGCCCAATCCCGCGAGGCGCAAGGCGCCGCGCGTGCGGCGCGCGCGCTCTCGCGACGGCTGCTGAACAAGGCCGCACGCGTCGCTTAGGAAATGCTTGCGACGTTTAGCGTCTGGCTGCCTTCAGTTGCACATCGCCTTCGCCTGCGCGATATGCTGGCGCACTGTCTGCTCGCATTGCGCGCGCTGCGCGCCTGAGCCGGCGCAATCCTTGGCGGGATCCATCTTCGCCACCGACGCCTGGATCTTCTTGCATTGCTCGCTGTTCTTGTCCATGCCGAACGCCGCTTGCCCCTCTCGGCACGCGCCCACGTACGTGTAGCGCATCTTCATGTTCATCGGGTCCTTGCCGGTGCTCTTGATATCGGCCAGCACCGACTTCGGGCTTTCGCGCTTCATGGTGGTGGTGACGGTGCGCTCCGGGCAGGCGATTTCCATTACCGCCTCATCCGAGCCGTCTTTCACCATGCGCTGCTTGCACTGACGCTCGCCCTTCGCGGCGCCCGGATGCTCCTTCGCCTGCTTCATCAGGCTGTCGGTGCACATCGTCATCGACGGCATCTGCTGGCCCCTCGCCTGCGAGTGCTCGAGGATGTCGACCTTCCACTGGCCTTTTTCCATGCCCTGGAACATGCGCGGCATGGCGCTTACCTGCGCCGCTGCGGCGAGCGGCAACGCACAGATGGCGGCTACGACGATTGCGGCACGCTTCATGATCCCCCCTTGTGAAAGCGCGAGCCTATGCCCGGCGCTCAGCGCACGTCAATGCGACTGAAATCGGTGCCTGACCCCGATTTCAGGACTTGATAGGCTCGCCGCGGTCGTAGCTCTCGTCGGGGAAGTACTTCGCCATGCGCTCATCCGCGGTGCGCGCATGCGCCTCCATGCCTTCGAGGCGCGAGATGCGCGCGGTCACCGGCGCGAGCTCGCGGCTCGCCTCGCGCGTCATGCGCTGCCAGGTGAGCACCTTGAGAAACTTGTGCACCGACAGTCCGCCCGAATAGCGCGCGGCGCCTTTTGTCGGCAGGATGTGATTCGGGCCGGAGGCCTTGTCGCCGAAGGCGACGGTCGTTTCTTCACCGAGAAAGAGCGACCCATAGTTCGTCAGGTGCGCGAGCCACCAGTCGAGCTCGCGTGCGTGCACCTCGAGATGCTCGGGCGCATAGCGGTCCGAGAGCGCGACCGCTTCCTCGCGCGTCTCGCAGACGACGATCTCGCCATGGTCGCGCCACGCCGCACCCGCGCTTTCGCGCGCGAGCGGCGGCAGCGCCTCGATCAGCGCCGGGATGCGCTCCAGCACCTCGGTGCCGAGTTTTTTGTCCAGGGTGACGAGCCACGCCGGCGAATCGGGCCCATGCTCCGCCTGCCCGACGAGATCCGTGGCGACGATCGCCGGATCGGCGGTGTCGTCGGCGATGATGCCGATCTCGGTCGGCCCGGCGAGCACATCGATGCCGACGCGCCCGAAGAGCGCGCGCTTCGCTTCGGCGACGTATTTGTTCCCCGGCCCGATCAGGATGTCGGCGGGCTTGCCGGTGAAGAGGCCATAGGCGAGCGCCGCGATGGCCTGCACGCCGCCGAGCGTGAGGATCACGTCGGCGCCGGCAACCTTCATCGCGTGCAGCACATACGGATGGATGCCTTTGCCCTTGTAAGGCGTCGAGGCGGCGACCACCGTCTTCACGCCCGCCGCCTTGGCCGTGGCGATGCCCATGTAGGCGGAGGCGATGTGCGCATAGCGCCCCGTGGGCACATAGCAGCCCGCGACATTCACGGGCACGAGCTTCTGCCCGGCGACCAGGCCTTCGACCACCTCGCTCTCGAACTCGCGCACGGATTGGCGCTGCGCCAGCGCGAAGCGGAACACCCGCTCGCTCGCCACCTCGATGTCGCGCTTCACCGCCTCCGGCACCTTGCGCGTGCGCCGCTCGATCTCTGCCGGCGTGACGACGATCTCGCCAGTCCACTTGTCCAGCTTGCGTGCATACTCGCGCACCGCCGCTTCGCCGCGGCGCTCGATGTCGGCGAGCATCTCGGCGACGACCTGCCGCGCTTCGGAAGTGTCGGCTGCGCTGGTATCGGCCGCTTTCTTGAGGTACGACGGCATGGGCGGCGCAGCGTAGCACCCGGGCCACGCCGCAATGCGAAACAAGACAGTTCTTGGCTTTCGTGTAGCAATCGCCGCTACATGAAATTCGGCTTCGGCCGCGTTTTTGCTAGGCGGAGGCATGGCCACGCTCACCCACACACACGTGCCCGCCCATGAGGAGCGCCACGAAGCGCTCCGGCGCGTGCGCGCCATCGTCGCCGGCTCCTCCGGCAACCTCGTCGAGTGGTACGACTTCTACGTCTACTCCTTCACCGCGCTCTACTTCGCGGCCGAGTTCTTCCCGAAAGGCAATCAGACCACCCAGCTCTTGAACGCCGCCGGTGTCTTCGCCGCCGGCTTCCTCATGCGCCCGGTCGGCAGCTGGCTCTTCGGCTACCTTGCCGACAAGCGCGGCCGGCGCTATTCGATGATGGTCGCTGTGCTGATGATGTGCGGCGGCTCGCTGCTGGTCGCCGTGCTGCCGACCTATGCGCAGATCGGCGTCGCCGCGCCCGCGCTGCTGCTCCTCGCCCGGCTGATCCAGGGCCTGTCGGTCGGCGGCGAGTACGGTACCGCCGCGACGTACCTGTCTGAGGTGGCCCAGCACGGCCGCCGCGGCTTCTACTCCTCCTTCCAGTATGTGACGCTGATCGGCGGCCAGCTGGTAGCGACGCTGGTGCTCGTCATCCTGCAGCAGTTCTTGAGCGACGGCGAGCTGCGCGCCTGGGGCTGGCGCATCCCGTTCCTGATCGGCGCCATCGCCGCGGTGATCGCGTTCTACCTGCGCCGCTCGCTCGCCGAGACGAGCTCCCGCGGTGCGCGCGAGCACAAAGAGGCGGGCTCGGTGCGCGGCATGCTGCGCTATCCGCGCTCGTTCTTCGTCGTCATGGGCTTCACCGCCGCCGGGTCGCTCAGCTTCTACGCCTTCACCACGTACATGCAGAAGTATCTGGTGAACACCGCCGGCTTCGACGCGCGGCACGCGACCGAGATCATGACGGCGGCGCTGTTCGTCTTCATGATCCTGCAGCCCGCGTTCGGCTCGCTCGCCGACATCATCGGCCGGCGCACCAACATGCTGATCTAC
>DASREB010000202.1:0-3568 GCA_035652275.1 Burkholderiales bacterium | reverse complement strand
CAGCAGCGCGGCCGGCGACGCCAAAGCAGGATCCAAGAGCAAGAAGTAGCCGCTAGTAGTGCGGCGGCATGCGCGCGGTACGTGCGCTGCCGGCAAAGTGCGCTATTCGATCTGCGCGGCTGCGGCGGCGATGCTCGGCGTTGCCCCAGCCGCTCAGGGCGACGATGCGCACGGCGTCGCCCCCGAGCTCATCCCGGATGAGCGGCGCGAGCTCCCAGCCGCTGGTACCCGGAAGCCGAATATCGAGGAACACGAGCCTCGGCCGCAGCCGCTTGGCGCGATCGAGGGCCGCCTCGGGCTGCGTGACGCACTCCACCGCATGTCCCAGATGTCTCAGCAGCGCCGACAGCATCATCGCGGTGTCGACGTCGTCGTCGACCACGAGAACCAGCCGAGTGTTGGTATGCACCTGCCATCCCTTTCCCCACCCACCTCTCGAATGACCGGGGATTCGGGCACGACTGCAAGCGCGAGTCTAGCCGGCGGCAACGCAAAGTTGTGTACGCTTAACGCTTACGCCGCGCTTGCACACCATGGACAATTTGAGCCAGCTACTCGCCAACAACCGCGCCTGGGCCGCCGACATCGCGCGCCAGGATCCGCAGTTCTTCGCGCGTCTTGCGCGCCAGCAGGCGCCGCAGTATCTCTGGATCGGCTGCTCCGATAGCCGGGTGCCGGCGAACCAGATCGTCGGCCTCCTGCCCGGCGAGATGTTCGTGCATCGCAATGTGGCGAACATCGTGGTGCACGCCGATCTGAACTGCTTGTCGACGATCCAGTACGCGGTCGACGTGCTTAAGGTGAGCCACATCATCGTCTGCGGGCATTACGGCTGCCAGGGCGTGCTCGCCGCGCTGCGCGACGACAAGCTCGGGCTCTGCGACAACTGGCTGCGCCACGTGCAGGATGTGCGCTGGAAGCATGCCGCCGACATCACGCGCCTTGCGGGCGAGCGCGAGCGCCATCGCCGGCTCTGCGAGCTAAACGTGATGGAGCAGGTGGTGAATGTCAGTCAGACGACGGTACTGCGCGAAGCCTGGGCGCGCGGCCAACGCCTCGCCGTGCACGGCTGGATCTACGACGTGAGCGACGGCCTGCTGCACGACCTTGGCACGACGCGCGACGCTACGACGCTGCGGGAGTGAATCCGGAAAGGAGAGCGAGCAGCGCCTGCGTGTCGTAGGGCTTCACCAGATAATGCTGGAAGCCGGCGATGCGCCCGAGGAGCTTGTCCGCCTCCTGTTTATAGCGGCCGCTGATCGCGATCAAGAGCGGACGCCGCGGGCCGCGCGCCTCGCGAATTTCTCGCGCCACGTCCCAGCCGCTGACGTCGGGCATGGCGATGTCCAGAATGACGACGTCCGGATCGAAGTGCCGCACCGCTTCGACGGCGCTGCGCCCGTTGTAGGCCGCCAGCACCTCATGGCCTTCATCGCGCAGCAGTTCCCTCAACGTCACCACCGTGTCGTGCTCGTCATCGGCGACGACGATGCGCAGCGGCTGGAGGGACTCCACCGCCGGCATTGTAGGGACGGTGCTAGACAAGCACTATCGTGCTGCCATCAAGCGGTTGTAGTGTTAACTGCGAGGGCTAGCCGCGCAGCGGGCTGCGCGGACTCTGGCGCAGCGTGAGGCTGACGCGCGCGGCGGCGGCGGAGTCGCGCACCAGCGTCTCGATGGCGCGCTGCAGGTCTCCGCGCGCGACAACCAAAAAGCGGACCGGCGCGCGGTACGGGACCTCAAGTGTGGTCGCGCCGCGCGTGAAGCGTCCCTCGGCGAGCTCCTTTTCCGAGACCGCTTGCACCGCGCCGCTCTGCATGTCGCGGCGGTAGAGCGGAATGACCGTGGAGAGCGCAAGCGCGATGACGTCGAGCGTCTTCGTCTCCTTGGTCGGATGCTCGGGGAAGAGCCGCTCGTGCACCATCGCCGCCGCGCGCGCGAGGGGAATGAAATCCAGCTCTTCGGCCATGAAGCTCATGCTAGGCGCGGCCCGCGTCTGCGGGACGCGGCGGCGCTCCGCCGTTCGGCCTATGCCGCGCTATTGACGCCCGAGTCGCCGCCCCGGCGCAGCAGCGGCTCCATCAGCCGCAGCACGTCCTGGGGTCCGCAGGGCTTCAGCAGGTAATGATCAAACCCGACCGCCTCGCCGACCAGGCGATCGGAGCTTTTCGTCCACACGCCGGAGATCGCGATCAGCAACGGCGCAAGCGTGCCGTGCCGCTCGCGCAGCTCGCGCGCGATGGCATAGCCGCTCATGCCAGGCATGTTGATGTCGACGATCACGACGTCGGGCCGCAGCAGCCGGCACGTGTCGAGCACTTCATCGCCGCGCAGCGTGGTATGCACTTCATGGCCCTCGTCACGCAGCACCATGGCGAGGGTCATCGCCGTGTCGCGATCGTCGTCCGCGATCAACACGCGCAGCGGCAAGCGCTTGCCGCCCGACTGGGCATCGCCTGCAGGAACGACGCGAAGATTTCTGCCCGAGCTCGGCGGCACGCGCGGATTCTAGTGCGTGCTTTGCGACTTGGCGTCCACGCTTGTTGTTTAATTTTCGCCAGACACGGTCAGCACGCGGCGACGCAATGTAGCGCTTTGGGCTACACGTGGGCCGGCGCGAGAGCGCCGTGCTGTGTCATCACGCGACGGGCGCACTGGGCGATTTTGTCGCTCCGAGCCTGTACGGCGACCAGCATCGCGCCGCGCTCGAACGCTTCGCCATAAAAGCGTGCTTCGGGCTGCGGAATGCCGACAGCAACCAGCGCTTTCACGAGCTCCGCCGCCGTCGCGACGCCGGCATTGGCAAGGGTGACGCCGAGGGAGCCGAAGACACGCAGCATGCCGCCGCCCGGCAGCGCGCGCGACAGCGCTTCGAGCCCTTCGAAGAGCCCGCCGACGAGCGAGCGTGCCCCGGCGACCGTCGTGTCGATGGCCCGCTTCAGTTCCGTTGCAGTGCTAGCCTGCTCGCCGGTCCACCAGCCGGCGGCATCGCGCACCATGACACTGATATCCGCGCGATCGCACAGGCACTCCTGCTCGAGCGCATCGATAAGCCGCTGCGCGTCCACGGGTTTCTCAACGACGCCTGCAATGGTCTTGCGCATAAACGCCTCCAATGCCCATGGCTGCAAGTGCTATGCCCCACGCGCGCGCACGGAACTTGCGGATGCGTCGCAGCATGGAGCTTGGCAACCAGCGCGCCAGCGGCAACGTCGAGGACCGCCGCGGCATGGGCATGGTCGGCGGCGGCATCGGCGTCGGCGGCATCGTCATCGCACTCATCGCTTATTTCCTCGGCGTCGACCCGCGCATGGCGCTCAATGTCGCCGAGCAGGTTGCGCCCCCGGCTCAGCAGCAGGGGCGGCAGGGCACACCGAGCGATGAGATGGGCCAGTTCGTCGCCAAGGTGCTCGGCAGCACCGAGGACGTCTGGACCAAGGTCTTCGAGCGCTCAGGCGCGCAGTACCGACCGCCGACGCTCGTCCTCTACGACGGCCTGACGCGCACCGCGTGCGGCACCGGGCAGGCGGCAATGGGGCCGTTCTACTGCCCGAACGACGAGAAGCTC
>DASREB010000201.1:0-14917 GCA_035652275.1 Burkholderiales bacterium | reverse complement strand
CAGCGCCGGCACCCAAACCGGCGGCGAAAAAAGCCGCGCCGCCGCCCGAGCCGAGCATCATCGACGAGTTTCTCGATAACCCGCTGTACCTCGTCTTGCTCGCGGCGCTGGTTATCCTGTTGATCGCCTACTTCGTCTACTCCTGGCGTCGAAAAAAAAACGCCCAGGCTAAGTTTCAGGACAGCGTACTAGGCGCCGCCGCGGCGGGCGCCGGGGGCGCCTCGCTCGGCGAGGCGAGCTCGTCGTCGACCACGACCAGCACCAAGACCGCGAGCCAGGCGCCCGCGGGCATGGAAGCGGAGGAGGTCGATCCGATCGCCGAAGCCGACGTCTACATGGCGTACGGACGCGACGCGCAAGCCGAGGAGATCCTCAAGGAAGCGCTGCAGAAGGACTCCAATCGCACCGCAGTGCACGCGAAGCTCCTCGAGATCTACGCGCACCGCAAGGACACCCGCTCGTTCGAGCAGACGGCACAGAAGCTGAAGAGCCTCACCAACGGCGCCGGACCGGAATGGGAGAAAGCGGCGGCGCTCGGTCGCTCGGTCGATCCAGGCAACAGCCTGTACGGCGCTGGCCCCGGCGCGGCCGAGCCGTCACCGTCGGCGGCATCGGCGCCGGCGATCTCCGTACCCGAAGCGCCAAAGCTTGATTTCGATCTCGGCGGCGCGAGCCAGGCCGCGGCGCCAGCGCCGGACATCTCGTTCGACGAGCCGGCGAAGGATCCGAGCGCCACGGGCGTCGACCTCGACCTCGGCGCAACGCGGCCGACGCAGACCCAGAAGCTGGCGGCCGCCGCGGATGAGACGGTCTCCTCCGCCGGCGAGAAGAGCGCCTCCGACGGTGGCCTGGACTTCAATCTCGACCTCGGCGCCGAGGAGAAGAGCCCGGCGCCGGCCGCGAAACCGAGCGCGCCCGCGGCGGAGCAGAGCGGCGGACTCGATTTCGATCTCAACCTCGATCTCGACAAGGGGGCGAAACCGGCCGCCGAGCCCGCGCCGGTCGACCTCGCCGCCATCAGCCTCGATCTGGGCAATCCCTCGCAGGATGCGACCGTGGCGAAGGGCGGCGCCGACCCGAAGTGGCAGGAAGTCGCCACCAAGCTCGACCTCGCCAAGGCCTACGAGGAAATGGGCGACAAGGACGGCGCGCGCGAGCTCCTTAGGGAAGTGATGAAGGACGGCGACGCAGCGCAGCGCGGCACGGCCGAGCAATTGCTCGCCAAGCTCGGCTAGTCTTTCGCAATTCCACGCATCGCCATCGCACTGGAGTATGACGGCAGCGGCTTTCTCGGCTGGCAGACGCAGCCGGGCGGCGGCGCCGTGCAGGACGTGCTGCAGGCGGCGCTCGCCGCCATCGCTGCTGAGCCGATCGCGGCCACCGGCGCCGGCCGTACCGACCGCGGGGTTCATGCTCGTGGCCAGGTCGCGCACTTCGATACGAGCGCGGTGCGCCCCGACAGCGCGTGGGTGCGAGGCGTCAATTC
This sequence comes from Burkholderiales bacterium, assembly GCA_035652275.1. Classification (GTDB taxonomy): domain Bacteria; phylum Pseudomonadota; class Gammaproteobacteria; order Burkholderiales; family SG8-39; genus SCGC-AG-212-J23. Next base: position 13,431 of record DASREB010000201.1, on the reverse strand, counting down.
GTTCCTGCCGCAGTCCGTCGCGGTGCTCTGGGCGCGCCCGGTCGAGGCTGAGTTCCACGCGCGCTTCAGCGCGATCGCGCGCACCTACCGCTACCGCCTGATCAACCGCCCGGTGCGCCCGGCGCTCGCGGCGCGCTACGCCGGCTGGTATCACGCGCCGCTCGATATCGAGCCGATGCGCGTGGCGGCGCGCGCGCTCCTCGGCGAGCACGACTTTTCGGCGTTTCGCGCGGCAGAATGCGAAGCCAAAACCCCCGTGCGCACGGTGCATTCCATCTCCGTCGAGCAGAACGCCGATCGAATCGAATTCGTCGTGCGGGCGAACGCCTTTCTGCATCACATGGTGCGCAACATCGTCGGCTGCCTGGTGTACGTCGGCGCCGGCAAGCAGCCGCCCGGCTGGATCGCGGAACTGCTGGCCTCGCGCGAGCGCTCGAAGGCGGCGCCCACCTTTGCGCCTGAAGGGCTGTATCTCGAGCGCGTCGAGTACGAGGCACGATGGCAGTTGCCGACATGAGGACCTCGTGAGGACGCGGGTCAAGATCTGCGGCATTACTCGCACGCAGGACGCGCGCGCCGCGGCCGAGGCGGGCGCGGATGCCATCGGCCTGGTTTTTTACCCGCCGAGCCCGCGCTACCTGTCGGTCGAGCGCGCGGTGGAGATCCGCGACGCGCTGCCGCCCTTCCTGCAGACGGTGGCGCTCTTCGTGAACGCCGATGCCGCGCAAATCGCGCAGGTGATCGGTCGCGTGCATCCGGCAATGCTGCAGTTTCACGGCGACGAGGGCGCCGAGTTCTGCGGGCAGTTCGGCCTGCCGTACGTCAAGGCCTGCCGCGTGCAGCGCGGCGTCGACGCGCTCGCCTACCTGCGGCCGTATGCGCGTGCCGCCGCGTGGCTCGTCGACAGCCATGTCCCCGAATACGGCGGTGTCGGCGAGAGCTTCGACTGGTCTCTGGTACCCGCCGAGCGCGCGCGGCCGCTGATCCTTTCCGGCGGCCTCGATGCCGGCAACGTCGGCCGGGCGATCCGCGCCGTGCGGCCCTGGGGCGTCGATGTCTCGAGCGGCGTCGAGTCGGCGAAAGGGCTCAAGGACGCCGCTAAAATGACCGCTTTCATCGCCGAGGTCCGCAATGCGGATGTATGACCTGCCCGACGAGCGCGGCCATTTCGGCCCCTACGGTGGCGTGTTCGTCGCCGAGACGCTGTCGCATGCGCTCGAGGAGCTCCTCGCCGCGTACGGCGCCGCGCGCAGCGATCCGCAGTTCGAGGCCGAGTTCCGCTACGAGCTCAAGCACTACGTCGGGCGTCCGAGCCCGATTTACCACGCCAAGCGCTTGTCCGAGCTCGGCGGCGGCGCGCAGATCTACATCAAGCGCGAGGACCTGAATCACACCGGCGCGCACAAGATCAACAACACCATCGGCCAGGCGCTGCTCGCGCGCCGCATGCACAAGCCGCGCGTCATCGCCGAGACCGGCGCCGGCATGCACGGCGTCGCCACCGCAACCGTCGCCGCGCGCTACGGCATGGAGTGCGTCGTTTACATGGGCGCGGAGGACGTCAAGCGCCAGGCGCAGAACGTCTACCGCATGAAGCTTCTCGGCGCATCGGTCGTTCCGGTGGAATCCGGCTCGCGCACACTGAAGGACGCGCTCAACGAAGCAATGCGCGACTGGGTGACCAACGTCGAGCGCACTTTCTACATCATCGGCACCGTGGCCGGGCCGCATCCCTATCCGATGATGGTGCGCGACTTCCAGTCGGTGATCGGCGAAGAAGCGATCACGCAGATGCAGGAGATGGCCGGGCGCCAGCCCGATGCGGTGATCGCTTGCGTCGGCGGCGGCTCGAATGCGATGGGCATCTTCTACCCCTACCTCAAAACCGCCACCCGGTTGATCGGCGTCGAAGCCGCCGGCGAGGGCCTCGCGAGCGGCAGGCACGCCGCTTCGCTCTGCGCCGGCAAGCCCGGCGTGCTGCATGGCAATCGCACCTATCTGCTGCAGGACGCGAACGGGCAGATCACGGAGACGCATTCCATTTCCGCCGGCCTCGACTATCCCGGTGTCGGTCCGGAGCACGCCTGGCTCAAGGACAATGGCCGCGCCGAGTACGTCGCGGTTACGGACGAGGATGCGCTGCGCGCCTTCCATGAGCTATGTCGCCGCGAAGGCATCATCCCGGCGCTCGAGTCCGCCCATGCACTGGCGCACGCACTGAAGCTCGCGCCGGGCATGTCGAAGAACGCCATCCTGCTCGTCAATCTCTCGGGGCGCGGCGACAAGGACATGCACACCGTCGCCAGCCGCATGGGCATCGAGTTTTGATGTCGCGCATCGCCGCGCGCTTCGAGGAACTGCGCCGCGCGCGGCGCAAGGCGCTGATTCCCTATATCACCGCGGGCGATCCGAGCCCGCAGATGACGGTGCCGCTGCTCCTTGCCATCGTCGAAGCGGGGGCCGACATCGTGGAGCTCGGCGTGCCGTTTTCCGACCCGATGGCCGACGGGCCCGTGGTGCAGCGTTCCGGCGAGCGGGCGCTCAAGCACGGTGTCGGGCTGACCGACGTATTGCGCATGGTGCGCGAGTTTCGCGCGCGCGACAGCACCACGCCGATCGTGCTCATGGGCTACGCCAATCCCATCGAAGCGATGGGCAGCGCGCGCTTTCTGCAGCAGGCAAACGCCGCCGGCATCGATGGCGTGATCGTCGTCGACTACCCGCCCGAAGAATGCGTCGAGTTCGCGCAGGCGGCGAAGCAGCACGACATCGATCCGATTTTCCTGCTCGCGCCGACCTCTACCGAGAAGCGCATCCACGATGTCGCCCGCTGCGGCAGCGGCTATCTGTATTACGTTTCGCTGCGCGGTGTGACCGGCGCAGCACATCTCGATCTCTCGGAAGTCAGCAAGCGCATTCCGCAGATCCGCGCGGCAACCCACCTGCCGATCGGCGTCGGCTTCGGCATCCGCGACGCGGAGTCGGCGCGGCGCGTGGCCGAGACGGCGGACGCCGTGGTGATCGGCAGCCGCCTGATCCAGGAGATCGAGGCGGCGCCCGCTGACGCGCTCGCCCGGGTCAAGACGTTTCTGCGGCCGATCCGCCAGGCGCTGGACGCCTCATTTTCCAAATGAGCTGGCTGCAAAAGCTGCTGCCCCCCAAGATCCAGCGCACCGGCGCCGGCGCTCGCAAGAGCGTCCCCGAGGGCCTGTGGACCAAGTGCGCGGCCTGCGATGCGGTGCTCTACAGCACGGACCTCGAGAAGAACCTGAACGTCTGCCCGAAGTGCGGCCACCACGAGCGCCTCGGCGCACGGCCGCGCCTCGATGCGCTGCTCGATCCCGACGGGCGCTTCGAGATCGGCGCCGAGGTGCTGCCGCTCGATCCGCTCAAGTTCAAGGATTCGAGGCGCTATGCCGAGCGCCTGTCGGAGGCGCAGGAGCAGACCGCCGAGGGCGATGCGCTGGTGGTGATGCAGGGCTCGATCAAGGCGCTCGGCCTCGTGTGCGCGGCATTCGAGTTCGACTTCATGGGCGGGTCGATGGGCTCGGTGGTCGGCGAGCGCTTCGTGCGCGGGGTGCGCGTCGCGATCGAGCAGAAGCTGCCTTTCATCTGCGTCTGCGCCTCGGGCGGCGCGCGCATGCAGGAGGGTGCCCTTTCGCTCATGCAGATGGCGAAGACCACCGCCGCGCTCACCGATCTGGCCGAGCGGCGGCTGCCCTTCGTCACGGTGCTGACGGATCCCACCATGGGCGGCGTTTCGGCGAGCTTCGCCATGATCGGCGACGTCGTGATCGCCGAGCCGCGCGCGCTGATCGGTTTTGCCGGCCCGCGGGTGATCGAACAGACGGTGCGGCAAAAGCTGCCCGAAGGCTTCCAGCGCGCGGAGCTCTTGCTCGAAAAGGGCGCGATCGACATGATCGTCGACCGGCGCCAGCTTCGCGACAAGCTCCATCTCCTGCTGTCCCTCATGTTGCGGGTGCCGGCCGAAGCGACGGCGTGACCGCGCTTGCCGAGCTGGTCCGGGTCTCCGGCCAGGTCGCTGCCACGCCGAGCCGCCTGGCGAAGATCCGCGCGCTCGCCGATTTCCTGCGGCCGCTGGCGCGCGAGGAGATCGAGATCGCGCTGCCTTACCTGAGCGGCGACATCCGTCAGGGCAAGCTCGCCGTCGGCTACGCCTCATTGCAGGCGGCTCGGGCGCATGCCGCGGGTGCTGCGTCGCTGACGCTGCAGGAGGTCGACCAGGCGTTCGCGGCGCTGAAGCAGGTGAAAGGCAAAGGCGCCGCCGAGCGCCGCAGCGCCGTGCTGCGCGAGCTCTTCGCGCGCGCGCTCGCCATGGAGCAGGACTTCCTCGTGCGCCTGATCGTTGGCGAGCTGCGCCAGGGCGCGCTGGAGGGCATCATGGTCGAGGCGGTCGCGGCGGCGGCCTTCCTGCCGGCCGCCGATGTGCGCCGCGCGGTCGCCTACGCCGGCGCGATCGCGCCGGTGGCGGCCGCGGTGCTCGGCGGCGGTGCGGCGGCGCTCGCGCAGTTCTCCGTGCAGCTGATGCAGCCGGTGCTGCCGATGCTGGCGCAGCCGGCGGCCGATATGCCCGCCGCGCTCGCGGCACTCGGCACGGCGCTGGTCGAATGGAAGCTCGATGGTGCGCGCGTACAGGTGCATAAGCGAGGCGAGGAGGTGCGCATCTACACGCGCAATCTCAACGACGTGACTTCGCGCGCCCCCGAGATCGTCAGCGCCGTGCGCTCGGCTGCCGCGCGCGAGCTGATCCTCGATGGCGAAGCCATCGCGCTGCGCGCCGATGGCCGGCCGCATCCGTTCCAGGTGACGATGAGCCGCTTCGGCAGCCAGCAGGACCCGCGCGCCGCCGAGCGGCCGCTTTCGGTCTTCTTCTTCGACTGCCTGCTGCGCGATGGCACCGTTCTCTTCGACCATCCGACGCGCGAGCGCCGCGCGGCGCTGAGCGCCGCGCTGCCCACCGCGCTGGTGACGCCCGCGGTGGTGACCGCGGACCTTGGCGAGGCGCAGCGCTTCTACGAGCAGGCGCTCGGCGCCGGGCACGAGGGCGTGATGGCGAAGGCGCTGGAGGCGCCTTACGAAGCGGGACGCCGGGGCGCCGCGTGGCTCAAGGTGAAGCGCGCGCGGACCCTCGACCTCGTGGTGCTCGCCGCCGAATGGGGTCACGGCCGCCGCCGCGGCTGGCTCTCGAACCTGCACCTCGGTGCGCGCGATCCACGCACCGGCGATTTCGTGATGCTCGGCAAGACCTTCAAGGGCCTGACCGACGCGATGCTCGAGTGGCAGACGCATGAATTTCTCAAGCGCGAGACACGGCGCGACCAATGGACCGTGCAGGTGCGGCCGGAACTCGTCGTCGAAATCGCCTTCAACGATTTGCAGGAGAGCTCCCAGTACCCGGGCGGGCTCGCGCTGCGCTTTGCGCGCGTCAAGGGCTACCGCCCGGACAAGCGCCCGGAAGACGCCGATACGATCGATACGGTGCGGCGCATCTACCAGGAAAGCCTGGCGTGAAGACGCTCGCCGAGTGGCTCGCGTTCATCGAGCGGCAGCATCCGAAGTCGATCGCGCTCGGCCTCGAGCGCGTGGACGCGGTGTGGCGTCGCTTGCAAGTGCCGCTCGCCTGCCCGGTCATCACCGTCGGTGGGACCAATGGCAAGGGCTCGTGCTGCGCATTGCTCGAAGCGATGCTGCGCGCCGGCGGCTACAAAACCGGGCTCTACACGTCGCCGCATCTCGAGCGCTACAACGAGCGTGTGCGCATCGCCGGCGCCGAGGCGAGCGATGCAGCGCTTTGCGCGTCTTTCGACGCGGTGGAAGCGGCACGCGCGGGTCTGCCGTTGACGTATTTCGAATACGGCACGCTCGGCGCGCTCTGGCTCTTTGCGCGCGAAGGGATAGAAGCCGCCGTGCTGGAGGTGGGACTCGGCGGCCGCCTGGACGCGGTGAACATCATGGATGCCGATTGCGCGGTGCTGACAAGCGTCGGCATTGATCACGTGGACTATCTCGGTCCCGACCGCGAATCGATCGGCCGCGAGAAGGCGGGCATCTTCCGCGATGGGCGGCCGGCGGTGATCGCGGAGCCCGATCCCCCAGCTACCGTACTGCAGGCGCCCGGCGTTCACTATCGGCTGGGGCGCGAATTCGGCTATACGGACGAGAGGTCGCAATGGACATACTGGGGCCCCGCGGGCAAGCGCGCCGGGCTCGCGCATCCGGCGCTGCGCGGCGCGATGCAGTTGCGCAACGCGTGCGCAGCGATGTGCGCGCTCGACTGCTTGCGCGAGAAGCTGCCTCTCGAAATGCAAGCGGTACGCCGCGGCCTCGCGGAGGTAACGCTGCCGGCGCGTTTCCAGGTGCTCCCCGGCCGGCCGCAGATCGTGTTGGACGTCGCGCACAACCCGCAAGCCGCACAGGTGCTCGCTGACAATCTGCTCGCGTCGGGCTACGCTGCCGAGACGATCGCCGTGTGCGGCATGCTGCGCGACAAGGACCTCGCCGGCGTGCTGGCAGCGCTCGCACCGCGTGTTACCCGGTGGCATCTCGCGACGCTCGGCGGCCCGCGCGGCGCACGCGCCGATGAACTCGCGCGGCATGTGCAGGGCGAAGTCGAGCGCTTCGCGAAGCCCGCGCAAGCCTTTGCCGCGGCGCTGAAGCGCGCGCACGAGAATGATAAGATCGTCGTGTTCGGGTCGTTTCTGACCGTCGGCGAAGTGCTGGGATGGCTGAAGAACAACAAGACGTCGAAACGCTGAAGAAGCGAGGACGCCGCCGCCTGGTGGGAGCGGTGGCCCTCGTGCTCCTCGCCGTCGTCGTCCTGCCGATGGTGTTCGACCCGGAACCCAAGAGCACGCTGCCGCCGGTGAGCGTGCGCATCCCCGGCGAGAACGAAACGCCGTTTGCGCCCAAGCTGCCGGCGAAGACTGCGGCCACCAAGGACGAGTACGTGATCCAGGTCGGCGCCTTCACGCGCCCCGACCCGGTGCTCGCCAAGCTTGCCGGCGCCAAGCTGCCCTATTACACCGAGCCCGCACAGGGCAATCTGGTGCGCGTGCGCGCCGGCCCCTTTGCGAGCCGCGACGCAGCGGATCAGGCGCTCGCGAGGCTGAAAGAGCTCGGCCTCAAGCCCGGTGCGGTAAGCGCGAAATGAGGCCCAAGTCCGGATGACCTGGCTCGACTACACCGTCATCGCGATCCTGATCATCTCGGTCGCGTGGGGCGTCTGGCGCGGCCTGGTGCACGAAGTGCTCTCGCTCATCGGCTGGATCCTCGCGTTCGTGGTCGGCAATCTCTTCGCCACACCGCTGGCGGAGGTACTGCCCTCGGCGATGCGGCCGGAGCTGCGCGTGGTCGTCGCGTTCGTGCTGCTCTTCGTCGGCACGCTGGTCCTCGCGGCGCTGCTCGCGGCGCTCTTCACAAAATTCATCAAAGTCTCGGTGCTGCACAGCCTGAACCGCTGGCTGGGCGGGCTGTTCGGCCTGCTGCGCGGCCTGCTGATCGTGGTGGTCCTCGCCATGGTGGCAGGCCTGACCTCGCTGCCGCGCAAGCCCGACTGGACGCAATCCGCCACCGGCTACTCGCTCGCGCAGACCGTGACCCAGCTCAAGCCGTGGCTCCCGGCAGCGTTCGCGCAGCGGCTGCGATATCATTAACCCTTAACCACACCGGGGAATAGCCTCATCCCATGTGCGGGATTCTCGGCATCGTCGCACGTTCCCCCGTCAATCAGCTGCTCTACGACGGGTTGCTATTGCTGCAGCATCGCGGGCAGGACGCCGCGGGCATCGTCACGGCCGAGCACAACATGTTCCACATGCACAAGGCGCCGGGCATGGTGCGCGACGTGTTCCGCACGCGCAACATGCGCGATCTCGCCGGCAACATCGGCATCGCGCACTGCCGCTACCCGACCGCGGGCTCCGCGTTCAAAGCCTCCGAGGCGCAACCGTTCTACGTCAACTCGCCCTTCGGCATCGTCCTCGGCCACAACGGCAACCTGACGAACGCGGAGCAGCTGAAGGAGGAGATGTTCCGCACGGATCTGCGGCACATCAACACCGGCTCCGATTCCGAGGTGCTGGTCAACGTGCTCGCGCACGAGCTCGAGCAGGCCTCGGTGAAACTGCGGCTCGAGCCGCAGACGATTTTTACGGCGGTCGCCAATGTGCATCGCCGCGTGCGCGGCGCATATGCGGTGGTCGCGATGATCGCGGGCTACGGCGTGCTGGCGTTTCGCGATCCGTACGGCATCCGGCCGGCGGTGATCGGCTACAACGAGACGCCGGCCGGCACCGAGTACATGGTGGCCTCCGAATCGGTGGCGGTGGATGCGCTTGGCTTTCGCGTGCTGCGCGACATCGGACCGGGCGAGGCGGTCTTCATCGACGAGGACGGGCACTTTCACAGCCAGCAGTGCGCGCCGCACGCCAGCCTGAATCCCTGCATCTTCGAATACGTGTACCTGGCGCGGCCGGACTCGCTGATCGATGGCGCCTCGGTGTACGAGGCGCGCCTCAACATGGGTGAGAAGCTCGCCGAAAAGATCCGGCGCCAGTACCGCCATCTCGAGGTGGACGTGGTGATTCCGATCCCCGATTCGAGCCGCCCGTCCGGCTTGCAATTGGCGAGCGCGCTTGGCGTGCCGTACCGCGAGGGCTTCGTTAAGAACCGCTACATCGGCCGCACCTTCATCATGCCGGGCCAGGCGGTGCGCAGACGCTCGGTGCGCCAGAAGCTGAACCCGATGGCGATGGAGTTTGCCGGCAAGAACGTGCTGCTGGTGGACGACTCGATCGTGCGCGGCACGACCAGCCGCGAGATCGTGCAGATGGCGCGCGAGTCGGGCGCGCGCAAGGTGTTCTTCGCCTCGGCCGCGCCGCCGGTGCGCTTCCCGAATGTCTACGGCATCGACATGCCGACGCGGGCGGAGCTGATCGCCGCCCATCGCAGCGAGGAAGAGGTGTGCCGCGAGATCGGCGCCGATGCCCTCATCTACCAGGACCTCGAGGAGCTGAAGGACGCGGTGCGCCGGGCCAACCCGCGCCTCACCCGCTTCGAGACCTCGTGCTTCGACGGTCACTACGTCACCGGCGATATCAGCACCGATTACCTGCGCACCATCGAGACGCAGCGCGATGCGGCGCGCGATTCGAGCGAAGAGGACGCCCAGCTGGATCTGAATCTGGTCACGTAGCCCGCCGCGCTTCCCTAAGTGGCTCGTCGCCTGATATAGTCACCTTCTTCGCGCCGATTTGAGCCACAGCTTGCGGGCGCGTAACAAATGCCGCTAAAGCGTGCCGAAAAACCCGGTTCGCCACGCGGCCGGGTTTTTTATGGACCAAAAGCTAGAAACAGCAACACTCGGCGTGCGCGCCGGTCAGGTGCGCAGCCAGTTCCAGGAGCATGCCGAGGCGCTGTACCTCACCTCGAGCTTCGTGTTCGAGAACGCAGCGCAGGCCGCCGCGCGTTTCGCGGGCGAGCAGGGCATGGTGTACACGCGCTACACCAACCCGACGGTGGCGATGTTCCAGGACCGGCTGGCGGCGCTCGAGGGCGCCGAGAGCTGCGTTGCGACCGCCTCGGGCATGGCGGCGATCCTCGCCACCGCGATGGTGCACCTCAAGACGGGCGATCACGTGGTGTGTTCCAACGCCGTGTTCGGCGCGACCATCCAGCTCTTTACCAACATCCTCGGCCGCTACGGGATCGAGACGACGTTCGTCTCCCCGACGCGCGTCGAGGAGTGGCGCCAGGCGCTCAGCTCGCGCACGCGGCTGCTCTTCCTCGAGACGCCGTCCAATCCGCTGACCGAAATCTCGGATATCGCGGCGCTCGCCACGATCGCCAGATCGGCCGGCGCGCTGCTCGCAGTGGACAACGTGTTCTGCACGCCGGCGCTGCAGCGGCCGCTCGCCCTCGGAGCCGATCTCGTCATCCACTCGGCGACGAAGTACATCGACGGCCAGGGTCGCGTGATGGGTGGCGCGGTCGCCGGGGCGAGATCCCTGGTTGGCGAGCCGATGACCGCGTTCCTGCGCACCGCGGGACCGACGCTTTCTCCGTTCAATGCCTGGGTGCTGCTGAAAGGCCTGGAGACGCTCGAGCTGCGGATGAACGCGCAGTCGGCGGCGGCGCTCGAGCTGGCGCGCTGGCTGGAGCGGCACCCGGCTATCGCGCGCGTGCACTACCCCGGGCTCGAATCGCACCCGCAGCACGCACTCGCCAAGCGGCAGCAGAAGGCCGCCGGGTCGGTGCTGTCATTCGAGGTTAAGGGCGGCCGCGAGGCGGCATGGCGCGTCATCGATCGCACGCGGCTGGTCTCGATTACCGCGAATCTCGGCGATGTGAAAACCACCATCATCCATCCGGCAAGCACGACGCACGGGCGCATCTCGCCGCAGGCACGCGCGGCGGCCGGCATCACGGAGGGCCTGGTGCGCATTGCCGTGGGCCTCGAGGCGGTCGGCGACCTGAAGGCGGATCTGGAGCGCGGGTTAAGCTAGCGGCGTGCGCCGTGCGCTCCAGGTAGCGCTCCTTGCCGTCGTCTACTTCACGGCGGCGAAGCTGTCCCTGTTGCTCGCCATCCCGCCGGGCTACGCCACGGCGGTATGGCCGCCTTCGGGGATCGCGCTCGCCGCGCTGCTGCTCTGGGGAAACCGGCTGTGGCCCGGCGTCTGGATCGGCAGCTTCGCCGCCAACCTGACCATCGAAGGCGCCGCCCTCACCGCGGCCGTGATCGCTACCGGCTCGGCCCTGCAGGCGCACGTCATTGCGGCGCTCCTCAGCCGCACGATCGGCGCCCCGCGGCGCTTCCTGCGCGTGCGCGATGTCGCGATCTTCGTCAGCCTGGTGGTCAGCGGTGCGGTGATTGCGCCGAGCGTCGCCTTGCTGCCGCTCGCGACGATCTATCCGTTGCCGCTGAGGGATCTCGCCTCCAACTGGTGGACCTGGTGGCAGGGAGATGCCTGCGGCATGCTGATCACGACGCCGCTCGTGCTCACCTGGTCGGTGCCGGGCATGAAGTGGACGCGCGAGAAGGTGCTCGAGGCGATGCTATTTGCGCTGTTGCTGCTCGCCGCCGGAGACGTGGTGTTCAGCGGCGCCGCCGGCCGCACCTTCGTCATGGTGCCGTTCGTCGTCTGGGCGGCGTTTCGCTTCGGCCAGCGCGAAGTCACGACGACCAGCGCCGTCATCTGCGGCATGGCGCTCTGGTACAGCCTGGGGGAGCTCACCGGCCCGTTCGCCGATGAGCCGCGTAACGAGGCGCTGCTGCTGCTGCTCGTTTTCGTCAGCACCGTGGTGGTGACCGGACTCATGCTCTGCGCACTGCTCGCGCAATTGCAGGCCGCGCGCGAGGAGCTCGAGACGCGCGTCGCGCAGCGCACCAGCGCGCTCGCCGAAAGCGAGCAGCGCTTCCGGCTGCTCATCGAAAGCGTGGTCGACTACGCCATCTACATGCTCGATCGCGCGGGGCGCGTCGCGAGCTGGAACGCGGGCGCCGAGCGCATCAAGGGCTACAAGGCAGAGGAGATTATCGGCCAGCACGTGACGCGCTTTTACGTCGCCGAGGACGTCGCGGCCGGGAAGCCCGCCCGCGACCTGGAGATCGCGGCGCACGAAGGACACTTCGCCGAGGAAGCATGGCGCCGGCGCAAGGATGGCTCGACCTTCTGGGCAAGCGTCGTCACCACGGCGGTGCGCGATGATAGCGGCGAGCTCCTCGGTTACGCCAAGGTGACGCGCGATCTGACCGAGCGCAAGCGCGTTGAGGCGGAGCTGGTGCGCGCGAAGACCGAGGCCGAGCGGGCGAACGAATCGAAATCGCAGTTCCTCGCCAATATGTCGCACGAGCTGCGCACGCCGCTCAACAGTCTACTGATCCTCGCGCGACTCCTCGCCGACAACGTCGGCGGGCGCCTCGATCCGAAGCAGGTGCGCTTTGCGCAGACCATCTACGCCTCCGGAATGGACCTCCTCGGATTGATCAACGATCTGCTCGACCTCGCCAAGATTGAAGCGGGCGCGATCACCGCGCTGCACGTGGCGCCGGCGCGGCTCGCGGAGCTGCGCGACGACATCGAACGCACTTTTCGCGAGATGGCGCGCGAGAAGAAGCTCGACTTCGCCGTCGAGCTCGCGCCGGGGCTGCCTGAAACGATCCGCACCGATGCGACGCGCGTCAAGCAGGTGCTGAAGAACCTGCTCGCCAACGCCTTCAAGTTCACGCGGCAGGGCGGTGTGCGGCTCGCCATCAGGCTGCACGGGCCGAAAACCATTGCCTTTGCGGTGAGCGATACCGGCATCGGCATCCCGCCGGACAAGCAGCGCGTCATCTTCGAGGCGTTCCAGCAGGCCGACGGCTCGACCAGCCGCCAGTACGGCGGCACCGGCCTCGGTCTTTCGATCAGCCGCGAGCTGACGCGGCTTCTCGGCGGCGAGCTGGAAGTGGCAAGCGAGCCCGGCAAGGGCAGCACCTTTACCCTGATCCTGCCGGTCTCGGACGAGCGCGCGGCCGCCTCGGTCGGTTAACCAGGGCCGCGGCGCGCGCTCAGCGCTCGCCGCCGATGCCGCGGATGATCTTGCCCGTGCCCGCGCAGTTCTCGCAGCGCTTGCCCGCCTTCTTGCCGCTGCCGTGGCATTGCGGACAGATGTCCTCGCCGCTGCCCGGTGTGCCGGGCCTCGCTTCGTCGCCCGGCGCCATCTGCCGGCGCTCCGCCGGCGGTGAATCGCTTCGCTCTGGCTTCACGCCTGCTCCGACTGGCCGACGAGCTCTTCCTTGCGCGTCTTCATCTGCTCGCCGAGCGCGTCGAGGTCGAGATCTTCGGCTTTCTTCGCCTCAACGAACATCTCGCCTTCCTCCTCTTTCACGTGGTGCATGACGTACTCGCCGAGCACCGTGAAGGTGGCGAAGTAGTTCGGGTCGTCCGGGCCGGCGTTCTCGAGATGCTCGATCAGCATCTTCGCCGTCTCGTGCTCGACGGCGGCCTCGTTCATGATGTCCTCGTCCTCGATCGCCGCGCGCACCGCGGGATAGAAAATTTCTTCTTCCAGCGTGGTGTGCACTTTCAGGTCCTCGCACACGGTCTGGATCAGCTGACGGCAGGTCTCGGTGTCCGAGCGGTCCATCTCCTCGAACTCCTTGAACGCCTTTTTCACCTTGGCGTGGTCTTCCTTGAGGAGGTCGATCGCGTTCATTTTGCTGCGGGTCTTGGCCATGGCGGCGTCCTTTGCGGTTTGGGCACACCGCGCCGAGCAACCGCCGTACCCGAGCCGCGCTGCGCGCCCGCCGGCTGTAAGGCTTACCCTGCCGGAAACTTTTACCAGCGAGCGAGACGCGCGCGGCTGCCGGCCACCTCGAGGTAGCCGCCGCGACCGTACCAGTCGGGCAGCACCCACCGCTCGCAGCGTCGT
>DASREB010000200.1:0-8033 GCA_035652275.1 Burkholderiales bacterium | reverse complement strand
CAGTACTTGAGGTACATGCGCTCGAGCATCGCCGCCCAGTCCTGCGCCTCGGTGCCGCCGGAGCCCGACTGGATGTCGATGAAGCAATTGTTGGGGTCGAGCGGATTGGAGAACATGCGGCGGAATTCGAGCGCCGCCACGTCCTTTTCCAGCTTCTCCACGTCCGCGGCAACGCCCACCACGGTGGCATCGTCGCCCTCGGCACGCGCCAGCTGGAAGAGCTCCAGGGCATCGGCGAGGCCGCTGCCGACGCGACCGAGCGTGCCGACGATCGCCTCCAGCATCTTTTTCTCCCGGCCGAGCTCCTGCGCGCGCTGCGGGTTCTCCCACAGCTTCGGGTCTTCGAGCTCCCGGTTCAGCGCCGCGAGGCGGCTGCTCTTCGCTTCGTAGTCAAAGATACCTCCGCAGCGCGGCCGAGCGCGCCTGGAGGTCGGTGAGGCTGCTGGCGATCTGATTGATGCGTTCTGCTTCCATCTAATGAGCCACCTTCTGTTCCCAATATAAGACTTCGCGGCCGAAATTCGCTTCCGCCTCGGGCGCTTCGAGCGGCGTCACGCTTGCGCGGCTCGCCACCACCGCCTTGCGCAGTCCGCCGCGCACGGTCGAAAGATAGAAGTACACCTCGCCCGGCGCCTGCACCATGAAAACCAGATATTCGCCGTCGACCAGCTGCGCGATGCGCAGCACCTCGGCGTCGCGGTAGCCGCGCTGGCGCGCCGCGATCAGCTCGGCGCCCGACTGGTGCGGGACGCCGATGGCGTCGGCGACATCCGCCGCGAGGAAGCCCTCGCTGCCCTGCGCTTTCAGCCACCCGGCGATGCTGCGCAAACCCACGCTCTCGGGGGGCGCTACCAGCGCGCCCGGCAAGGCGGCCGCCGAGACGCACACGCAAACGAGCAGCGCGCTCAATGCGCCACGCATGAAACCTCCCTTACTGGCCTGCTTATCGCCCTATTTTACGGGTTTGGGCGTGTACTCCTCGGCGATCTTGTCGTCGAAGAAGCTGGTGGGATTCGGCGCCGCCATGAAGCGGCGGTAGACCTCCGGATAGACGCCGACGTACTGGTAGACCTGGCCGTTGGACATTTCCACTTCGAGGGTGCGCGTCGCCTCGTCGTAGCCCACCGAGCGCAGCTTCGCGGAATTGACGCGTTTTCGCTGCATCAGGCTTGCTCCACGCGGATCTTCTCGCCCGGCTTGACGGCGGCGAGCCGGCGCGCATCGCCGGCGAGCGTGCCGAGCACGTTGCAGCGCGCGGCGAGCTTCGGCCGCCCGTCGGTGGAGATCGGCGTGCGCCCAAAGGGCAGCGCCAGCGCATCGCCTTCGGTCCAGAAGCACACGGTGCCCGGATCGACCACCTGCCGGGCATCGGCTTCCAGCTTCGCGCTCACCGGCGTCGTGAAGTAGACCTCTTCGCCCCAGGTCTGCGCGCTCGCCTCGAACGGCAGCGCCTGCGCCAGCGCGCGGGCGGTAGGCGTGTCGCGCAGCTCCGCTTCGAGCGTCACCTTGCCGGCGGTGATGCGCAGCTTCATGCGCCGGCCCTATCCCCCTAATTCGGCGGTCCACGGCGTCTTGCCATCGATCATGCCGTCGATGGTGCTGCCTTTGACGACGCCCGAGAATTCGCCTTTGTGGCCGGTGAGCCTGAAGCTGAGATGCTCGCCGCGCATTTTGCCGTCCTCGATCGGCACCTCGCGTCCATCGAGGCGCAGGCTGCCCGAGACGCGGCTGATCTGCTGCTTGAGCGTGAGCGCCGCGGGCTGCTTGCTGATGGCGCTCGGCATGTGCGCCTGCCATTTGCCCGCGACCTTTGCCGGCACGATGTAGAGATAGATCAGCGTGGTGGTGACGCCGCTGATCTTCACCTTCTCCTCCAGGTCCATCTGCCACCAGTTGTCGGCCATCCAGCCCGAGAGCGGATAGTCGTGCGAGACGATCCGCGTGCCGGGTTTGAGCTCCGTCAGGAGCTTGTCCTTCAGCAGATTCACGGTATCGGGGAGCAGATACATGGTGACGACCGTCGCCTGCGAGATGTCGGTCTTGAAGAGGTCCTGCTTGACGAACTTCACCCGGTCCGCCACGCCTTCTTTCTGCGCGGCTTCATTCGCCAGCTTCACCAGCTGTTCCTTGATCTCGACACCGAAGCCGCGCGCGCCGAACACCTTCGCGGCGGTGAGCACGATCCGTCCATCGCCAGAGCCGAGGTCGATCAGAAAATCGTTCGGCCCGACATCGGCGTAGCGCAGCATGTCGGCGACCACGCTTTGCGGTGAGGGAACATAGGGCCCGGCATCCTTCACAGGCTGGACATCGGCGGCGAGGGCGGTGCTGGCGGTCATGGCAAGGACAGTCGCAAGGTGCTTCATGATTCGACGTGCTCCAGGTTGAGCTGGACCGAGCGCAGGCCGTTCCATTCGTTCACGGCCAGGCGGTAAGCCGCGCGAATGCGCGCCGGCAGCGCGTCGAGCGCGCCGTAGCGCATGGCTTCGTGGCGCCGCCCATCTCTTGCGAGCACGAGCTTGCAATGGCGCTCGCCCACCACGCGCTGACTCTCCACGGCGAAGGTATCGCAGAAGAGGGGCTGCGGAAAGCCCTGTCCCCAGATGCCGTCTTCGAGCATGCGCGCGACGTCGAGCGTGTAGTAAGTGTGGCTGAGGCTGCCGTCGGTTTCCACCGTGCGCAGGCGCGCCGCCGCCGGCAGCGTTTCCTCCAGCGCCCGCTCGAACGCGATGGCGAACCGCGGATATTCCGTTTCCGCGATCGTCAGGCCGGCCGCCTGCGCGTGCCCGCCGAAGCGCGCGATCAGGCCCGGGATGCGCTTGGCGATGAGATCCAGGCAATCGCGCAAGTGCAGACCCGGCACCGAGCGGCCCGAGCCCTTGAGCGAACGGCCATCGATCGCGCGCGCGAAACACACCACCGGGTGGTGCAGCCGGTCTTTCAGGCGCGAGGCGAGGATGCCGACCACGCCCTCGTGCCAGTCGGGCGAGAAAAACACCGACTGTGCCTGGCCCTCGAGCGTCTGCAGCTTTTCGAGCGCCTGCTCGAGCATGCCGGCCTCGATCTCGCGCCGTTGCCGGTTCAGGCGATCGAGCTCCTGCGCGCAGTTTGAAGCGCGCGCCTCGTCCTGCGCGATCAGGCACTCGATGCCGAGGCTCATGTCGGCGAGCCGCCCCGCGGCGTTCAAGCGCGGTCCGGCGACAAAGCCGAGATCGAAGCTCGTCGCCTGCGCCGGATTGCGGCCGGCGGCACGAAACAGCGCGTTGATCCCGGGATGCGCGCGGCCCGCGCGGATGCGCTTCAGTCCCTGGGCGACGAGATTGCGATTGTTCGCATCGAGCGGCACCACATCGGCGACCGTGCCGAGCGCGACGAGATCGGTCAGCGCGCCGAGGTTGACGTCGCTCTGCGGCCAGCCGCGCTTTCTCAGCTCCGCGCGCAACGCGATCATCACGTAGAACATCACGCCGCAACCGGCAAGCGCTTTCGACGGGAAACCGCAGCCCGTCTGGTTCGGATTAACGATGCAATCGGCCTGCGGCAACTGCGCACCGGGCAGGTGGTGGTCGGTGATAAGTGTGCCGATACCGAGGGCCCGCGCACGCGCCACGCCCTCCACGCTGGCGATGCCGTTGTCGACGGTGATCAGCAGGTCCGGCCTGCCGTCTCTATTACCACGGGCAGCCAAATCGACCAGTTCGGGCGAAAGCCCGTAGCCGAGCTTGAAGCGATCGGGCACCAGATAGTCGACGCTCGCGCCAAAGAGGCGCAGCGCGCGCATGCCCACCGCGCAGGCGGTGGCGCCGTCCGCGTCGTAGTCCGCGATGATCAGCAGGCGCTTGCCCGCCTGGATCGCATCGGCGAGCAGCACTGCCGCCTGCTCGATGCCTTTGAGGAGCGTGGGCGCAAGCAGCCCCGCGGGGCTGTAGGCGAGCTCGGTCGCCGAGCGGATGCGACGCGCGGCGTAGATGCGCGCGAGCAGCGGATGAATGCCGGCATCCTCGAGCGCCCGGCGCGCGGTGTCCTCGTAGGGGCGCTCGATGATCTTCATACGTAATGCTCGAGTGCCCGCGGCCGGCGCCAGAAGCGGCGCAGATCGCCGCGAATCGTCTCGTAGGCGACGCCGTCGCCCGCGTCGGGCACGTGGATCGTCACCATGCCGACGCGCCCGTCACGCAGCGCGGCGAGGAGCGGCGCAAACCAGTCGCGCTCGAGCACTGCAAGCGCCGCCTGGTAATCCGCAGTCTCGGAAAGCGCGAGCGGTGCGCGCAGCGCATCGAGCACCACGAGATGGCGGCCTTCCTCGGGCATGCGATCGAGCCAGGCCGTGCCGCTCGGCGGCAGCGTGCGGTGGCGCACGCCCGCAGCGCGCGCGAGGCCGAGCGCGAGCGGCTCGTCCGCGCTCACCGAATGCCAGCTCGGCGCACCGAGCTTTGGCAGCCGGCCGGCGCCCCACAGCCACACGCTGTTGATGGCGGGCTCGCCGCGCGCTTCACGTGCTTCGTTCACCGGGTGGGCGTGCAACACCATCTGCGCTTCATTGAGCAGCGGGTGGGCAGCGGTGCTCGCCGGCAGGGCGAGCGCGACATCGCGGCCGGCGAGTGCCAGCGGCGGCGCCGCGCTCAGCGTGAGCTCGGGTGCCGTGCGGGCTACCCAGCGCGCGGCATCGATTACCTGCACCTCGAGACGCTCGCCGAAATGCCGATTGAGCGCGTCGCAAAGCGCCTGCGCTTCGCCGCTCGTAATGCGCAGCGCCGGAGCCGGCATCAGAAGCAAGCGGTCGCGCATCAGACGCAGGTGCACCGGATCGGCGCGCGACCACGAATAGCCGGCGGGCTCGCCGCCCGCCGCGAGGAGCGTCAGCGCGCCGGCCGCGAGCGGCGCATCCTCCACCTCGAAGGCGTTTTGCAGCCACTCCTCGAGCCCGCGCGAGGCGCCGATCGCGCAGCGACCGCGGGCAATCAAGAGCTCCGCCGCCGGCAGGCGCGCGGCGCTCGGCAGGGCGAAGAGGCCCGGGACTACCAGCTCGGCGTGCATCGTTCGAGCGGTACAACGCGCGCGCCGCCTTTGCCGAGATAGCGCGCGAGGATGCGGAAGTGGTCGTAATCGAAGCGCGGCCGCTCCTGCAGCAGCTCGGCCACTTCCGGCTCGCAGCGTGCGGCGCCGAGATAGCACCAGCGGTCCACCGCATGCACTTCGGTGGCGTCGCGCGCCGCATCGGTCTCGACGATCGCCACCGGCCCGGCATACGGCCACTGCGGCGTGCGAAGTGTCGCGAGCGCGGCGGCGAGCCGCGCATGGTGCGCATGGATGCTTTCCTTGCCGGCGCAGACGCCGGCGCAGCGGCCGAGCTGGTGACGCAGGCAGTTGCCGCGGCGCTTGAGGTCATAGCCGAGCGTTTGCAGACAGAGCGCGTACTCATCGGCGAGCGCGCGCAGGGCCGCACGAGCGGCCGCGCGCGTGCGAAAGACGCCGTAGAGGAAAGGCAAGGTATCGGCGCCGATCTCGGCCGCCGCGGCAAGGCGCAGCCGCTTGCCGTCGAATGCCAGGCCGCACAGCGCCTCCGGGCGGCGAAGCTGGCGGTTGTGCAGCGGCGCCAGCTCTTTCACAAGCCGCGCCTCGGTGAGCAGCGCGCCAAGCTCGCCGACCGTGCGCTGCCACTCGACGCGACGTACGGCCTGCAGCCACGTCGCGCTCGAATAGAAGTGCTGCAGCACGCGCGAGCGCATCGTGCGGCTCTTGCCGATGTAGAGCGGCGGCCCGCTTTCGCCGTAGAGAAGGTAGACGCCGGGCGCTTCGGGCAGCGCGTCGATGGCGCTGCGATCGAGCTGCGGCGGCAGCGCCGGCTCCTTCGCCACCTGGCGCGCGGCGACCGCCAGCACCTCATCGCCGTGCTCCTCGGCCGCCTGCTGCAGGAATTGCCACACAGCCTGCGCGTCCGGCAGCGCGCGATGCCGCGTCTCGCAGGCGAGGCCGTGGCGCGCGATCAGACTGTCGAGGTCGTGACCGCGCTCGCGCGGATAGAGCCGCCGCGCGAGCTTTACGCTGCACAGCGCGCGCGCGTGGAACTTGATGCCGGCCCGATCGAACTCGCGGCGCAGGAACGTGTAGTCGAAGCGCGCGTTGTGCGCGATGAACACGCGCCCCGCAAGCCGTTCGTGCAGCTCGCCCGCGAGGTCGGCGAAGCGCGGTGCTTGCGCCAGCATCTGGTGCGTGATGCCGGTAAGCGCCTGTACCTCGGAGGGCACGGTGACGCCCGGATTCACCAGCGTCGACCACTCGGACACCACCTCAAAGCCTTCGACCTCCAGCACGCCGATTTCGGTCACCCGATCGGCGGCTGGCCGGGTACCGGTCGTCTCGAGATCGACGATCGCGAGCGGCGTTGCGCGCGGGTCCATCGTCGGCATGGATGTATATCCAGTATCCTATCCCAACGGCACGTGGCCGGGCTCGCCGCGCACGCGATCGAGCCAGCGTTGCACCGCAGGCAGGCGACCGAGATCGAAGCCGCCGTCAGCCGCACAGTGCGTATAGGCGTAGAGCGCGATGTCGGCGATGGTGTAGCGCCCGGCGGCGAAATAGGGCTCGCGCGCGAGGTGCTGTTCCATGACGCCGAGCGCCTCGTAGCCGCGCTCGTGCAGCCGCGGCAGATCTGCCCGCCTCGGCGTGTCGGGCGGCAGGTAGCGCAGGATGTAGCGCGCTACCGCGATATACGGCTCGTGGCTGTATTGCTCGAAGAACATCCACTGCAGCACTCGCGCGCGGGGCAGGCGCTCCGCGGGCAGGAGCGGCGTGTCTTCGGCGAGATAGTTGAGGATGGCGTTCGATTCCGGCAGGAAGGTGCCGTCTTCCAGGCCGAGCGTCGGCACCTTGCCGTTGGCATTGCGGGCGAGGAACGCCGGCGTGCGGGTCTCGCCCTTGGCGGAATTCACCTCTACCCAGCGGTAGGGAATACGCAGCTGCTCGGCGGCAAGTTTGACCTTGTAACAGTTTCCCGAATCCGCCATGCCGTATATCGTGAGCATCGGCCGATCTTAGCTGTCCAACCGGTATGCGAAGCGCCTGGATCACAGTAGCATTTTTCGTCTGTACCGCGTGCGCGCCCATGGCATGGGTCAAGCCCGACGCCACGCCCGAGCAATTCGCCGCCGACACGCAGCAATGCGAGCAGGCGGCGTGGCGCGAAGCCAACTCTTATTACCTCGGCTACCGGCCTTTCGGCCCCTGGCTCTATCGCGATGTGGGACACCCCTTCTTCCATCCGGCCGGTCCGTTCTACGATCCCTTCTATGACCGCACGATGGAAGAACAGCGCCTTGCCAACTTCTGCATGCATGCGAAGGGCTACGAACTTGCGCCGGTGAGCAAATGAGTCGTTACCTCGCCAGCATGACCGTGGCGCTCGTGTTGTGCGCCTGCGCCGCGCGTCCGTGGCTGCGGGAGGGCGCGACGCCGGAGCAGGCCGACAAGGACACCGTCGAGTGCCAGCGCTGGGCGGCGAACGAGGCGAGCCTGCGCGCGGGCGGCTTCTATGGCCCGACCTATTACGGCCCGTACTACTCGCGCCGCGCCGTCACCCGGCCGGATACCGGCTTCGATCCTTACGGCTACCGCCAGCTCGACGAGGCGCGGCTCGGCGACTTCTGCATGCGCGCGAAGGGCTATCAGCGCGCACCGTAAGCACCCAAGATCAGGCGCTGACGATCCAGCCTTCGTGCGCCGGCGCGTTTGGCGGCAGCCCGTACGCCGGCTGCGTCGCGGCCCACGCGCCCTGCACGGCGCAGATCACCGCATCGAGCAGATCCCCGGCGCCATCCGCGACGATGCCCTGCGTGAGCCTGGGTGGGACGCGCAGCGTGATGCCGAGCGGCCGGCCGCGCTGCATCGCGTCCATCACGCGCCGCCGCACCGCGCGCCGCGCACTCGTCTGCTCGCGCCGCGTATCGCTCTTGTACGAGGCGCGAATGCCGAGCTGCTTGCGCACGAGCAGTCCCGGGTACGCCTCGAGCGCCACGCGCTTTGCGTCACCT
>DASREB010000199.1:0-8506 GCA_035652275.1 Burkholderiales bacterium | reverse complement strand
CTTCAACGGGATTTCACGGCCGCCGCGGAATTGCCCATCTGCCGTCATCACGGCGATCGCGCCGGCGTCGATGATGCGCTCCTGCAGCGATTTCGCCGAGAAACCGCCGAACACCACCGAATGCGTCGCGCCGATGCGCGCACAGGCCTGCATCGCCACGACCACCTGGATCGACATTGGCATGTAGATCAAGACGCGATCGCCGAGCTTGATGCCGAGCGACTTCAGCGCATTCGCCATCTTGCAGACCTGCCGGTGCAGCTCGCGGTAGCTGATCTTCGTCACCTTGCCGTCGTCCGCCTCGAAGATGATCGCGATCTTGTCGCCTTGCGTCTTCAGATGCCGGTCGAGGCAGTTGTACGACGCGTTCAGCTCGCCGTCGTGGAACCAGCGGAAGAACGGGGCCTTCGATTCATCGAGCACCTTGCTGAAGGGCTTGGACCAGTGCAGGGTCTCGCGCGCGAGGCGCGCCCAGAAGCCTTCGAAGTCGCGCTCGGCTTCGGCGACGAGCTGGCGATAGGCCGCCATGCCGGAAATGTTCGCCTGCTGCACGAACGCGGGCGACGGCGGGAAAACGCGCTTTTCCTGCAGCACCGATTCAATCGTCGACGCCATTGCTCCTCCTCCGTGGGTCATCCCTCGGAATAGAATCACCAAATTAACCGCCTGTAAAGATAACCGCCATCGTTACCATCAAGAAGTCGGATCTCATTCAAAGCGTTGCCGACGCGCTGCAGTTCATCTCCTACTACCACCCTGCCGACTACATCAGGGCGCTCGGCCGCGCTTATGAGCGCGAGCAATCGCCGGCGGCGAAAGACGCCATCGCGCAGATCCTGACCAACTCGCGCATGTGCGCGGAGGGCCATCGTCCCATCTGCCAGGACACGGGCATCGTCAACGTCTTCCTTAAGATCGGCCTGGGCGTGCGCTTCGACTTTGACGACGCGCTTGAGGACGTGGTGAACGAAGGCGTGCGCCGCGCCTACCTCGACGCCGAAAACCCGCTGCGCGCCTCGATCCTCGGCGAGGTGCTCGGCGGCCGCAAGAACACGCGCGACAACACGCCGGCCGTGATCCATGTGCAGCTCGTGCCCGGCAACAAGGTGGAGGTGGACGTCGCTGCAAAGGGCGGCGGCTCGGAAGCGAAATCGAAGTTCGCGATGCTGAATCCTTCGGACTCCATCGCCGAGTGGGTGCTGAAGACGGTCCCGACCATGGGCGCCGGCTGGTGCCCACCCGGGATGCTCGGCATCGGCATCGGCGGCACCGCCGAGAAGGCCATGCTGATGGCGAAAGAAGCGCTGATGCAGCCGATCGACATGGCGGAGCTCAAGGCGCGCGGGCCGCGGAACAGGACCGAAGCGTTGCGCATCGAGCTCTACGACAAGGTGAATGCGCTCGGCATCGGCGCGCAAGGGTTGGGCGGACTCTCCACGGTGCTCGACGTCAAGATCCTCACTTATCCGACTCATGCGGCGAACCAGCCGGTGGCGATGATCCCCAACTGCGCAGCGACACGCCACGCACACTTCGTGCTCGACGGCTCTGGACCTGCGCAATTCGAAGCGCCGAGCTTGAGCGACTGGCCTGCAGTGTCGTGGACGCCGGATGCGAAGTCACGCCGCGTCAACCTCGACACGCTGACGCGCGCCGAGGTGGCGTCTTGGAAGCCGGGCGAGCGACTGCTCCTCAGCGGCAAGCTCCTGACTGGCCGCGATGCCGCGCACAAGCGCATCCAGGACATGCTCGCGCGCGGCGAGAAGCTTCCCGTGGATTTCAGCAACCGCGTCATCTACTACGTCGGTCCGGTCGATCCGGTGCGCGAGGAGGTCGTCGGCCCGGCGGGCCCGACGACGGCCACGCGCATGGACAAGTTCACCGACACCATGCTGGCGAAGACCGGCCTGGTGGCGATGATCGGCAAGGCCGAGCGCGGCCCCGCGGCGATCGAAGCGATCCGCAAGCACAAGGCCGCTTATCTCATCGCCGTCGGAGGCGCCGCTTACCTGGTGGCGAAGGCGATCCGCAAATCGCGCGTGCTCGCGTTCGCTGATCTCGGCATGGAAGCGATCTACGAGTTCGAGGTGCGCGACATGCCGGTGACCGTTGCCGTGGACGCGAATGGCGGGTCGCTGCACAGCACCGGTCCCGCCGAATGGTCGCGCAAGATCGTTGAGCTGAAGCTGCCCGTCAGCGCAGCGTGACGAGCAGGAGCGCGGAGCAAGCCCCCCGCGCCCCCAGCCCATGGCGCGGTATCTGGGCCGTCTTCTGCGGTGGCCTGGTGGCCGGCGCCTACATGACCAAGGTGCCGCCGGTGCTGCCGGCGCTGCGCGCGGAGCTCGACCTTTCGCTCGTCGAGGCAACGTTCATCGTCACCACGTTCAACGTGCTCGGTATGCTGGTCGGGGTCCTCGCCGGCGTGATCAGCGATCGCTATGGTCGCCGGCGACTCGCGCTCACTGGCCTCGCGTTGCTCGCTGCCGGCGGCGCGATCGGCGCGGCGGCGCATGACTTTGCCCCGCTGCTGGTATCACGCTTCGTCGAAGGCGTCGGCTTCATTCTGTTTGCGGTGCCGGCGCCGGCGCTGATGAGCGCGCTTAGCCGCGATGCCCGCGAGCGCGCCAAGGCGCTCTCGCTCTGGAGCGCCTATATGCCGACCGGCGGCACGCTCGCGCTGCTCGCGGCGCCACTCTTCGTCGCCGTGGCCAACTGGCGCGTGCTTTGGCTGGCACTCGCAGCGGCAGCGCTACTCGCAGCGTTACTTCTCGCGCGCAGCGTGCCGGCCGCGCCGCTCGCGCGCGTCGCGTCGCTGCGTCTCGTGCGCGAGTCGCTGGCGCGGCCGGGGAATCTCGTGATGTCGCTCCTTTTCGCCTGCTACGTTGCGCAGTGGACTTCCATCATGGTGTGGCTGCCAACGTTCCTCGCCGAGCGCGGCGCGACGACCACGCTAGGCGCCAGCGCGACGGCGCTGATGGTCCTCGTCAACGCGCCCGGCAATCTTGCCGGCGGCTCGCTTCTCGCGCGCGGCGTGCCGCGCGGTCGACTGGTCATCGCCGCCTCGCTCATTGCCGCGCTCTGCGAAATCGGCATGCTGGCTCCGGTCCTTCCCGGGGCGCTGCGCTATTCGCTGGTCCTCGCCTTCTCCGCCTGCGCCGGCGTGATTCCGGCGTCGATCTTCGCCGGGCTGCCGCTGCATGCGCCCTCGCCGCAGCACATCGCGACCGGCAACGGCATGGTGCTGCAGTTCTCCAATCTCGGGCAGTTCTTCGGGCCGCTCGTCATCGCCTGGATCGCCTCGCGGCTCGGCGGCTGGGAGGCGTCGCTCTGGGCGATGCTCGCGTTCGCCGTGGCCGGCGCGGCCTGCGGTGCCGCGCTCTCGGCGATCGAGCATAAAATGAAGCGATGAGCCGGGTTCACATTTGCGAGGTCGGCCCGCGCGACGGGCTGCAGAACGCGCAGCACCTGATGCCGACGGCGGCAAAGAAGGCGTGGATCGGCGCGCTGGCGGACGCCGGCTTGCGCGAAATCGAAGTCGGCTCGTTCGTGCCGCCCAAGCTGATCCCGGCGATGGCGGACACGGCCGAGATCGTCGCCTTCGCGTGCGCGCTCCCGGGCGTGAAAGTCGTGGCGCTCGCGCCGAACCTGAAAGGCTTCCAGCGCGCGCTCGAGGCAGGCGCGCACAAGGTGACGTTCCCGGTCTCGGCCAGCCGGCAGCACAGCGAGTCCAACGTGCGCATGACCCCCGGGCAGATGGTCGAGGAAGTGCGCAAATGCGCGGCGTTTCCGCATCCGGGTGTCGAGATCGAAGGTGCCGTGTCGACCGCCTTCGGGTGCACGATGCAAGGCGTCGTGCCCGAGGATGACGTCGTGCGCATCGCCGCGACGCTCGCCGAATTCTGCGACGGCGTCGCGCTCGCCGATACCGTCGGCTATGCGAACCCGGCGCAGGTGCGGCGCGTGTTCCGCCGGGTGCGCGAGGCCATTGGCGAGAAGCTGGAGGGCGCCCATTTCCACAACACGCGCGGTCTCGGCCTCGCCAACGCGCTTGCCGCCTACGAGGAAGGCGTGCGCTCCTTCGACAGCTCGCTCGGTGGACTGGGCGGCTGTCCGTTCGCTCCGGGCGCGAGCGGCAACGTCATCACCGAGGACCTCGTGTTCATGTTCGAGTCGATGGGCGTGTCGACCGGCATCGACCTGCAAAAGTTGTTCGCCGCGCGCAAGCTGATGATGGAAGCGATTCCGGACGAACCTGTGTACGGCCATATGGCGCTCGCCGGACTACCCAAAGGATTCCGTGCCGCTGCTTGAGGGTGTGCGCGTCGTTGAATTCGCGCACATGGTGATGGGCCCGTCGTGCGGCCTGATGCTCGCCGATCTCGGGGCCGAGGTCATCAAGGTGGAACCGCTCGAAGGCGACAACACGCGCCGCCTCGAGCATGCCGGCGCCGGTTTCTTCCCGGTGTTCAACCGCAACAAGAAAAGCTTCGCCGTCGACCTCAAGCACCCGGAGGGCCGCGCGCTGGTACTGAAGCTCATCGAGCGCAGCGATGTGCTGACCGAGAACTTCCGGCCCGGCGCACTGGACAAGCTCGGCTTCTCGTATGGGGCGCTGCACGAGCGCAATCCGCGGCTCATCTACTGCTCGCTAAAGGGTTTCCTGCGCGGCCCGTACGAGCACCGTGCGGCGCTCGACGAGGTGACGCAGATGATGGGCGGGCTCGCCTACATGACCGGACTTCCCGACCGGCCGCTGCGTGCCGGCTCCTCCGTGATCGATATTCTCGGCGGCACCTTCGCCGCGCTCGGCATCGTGGCTGCGCTACGCGAGCGCGACAAGACCGGGCGCGGCAAGCGCGTGACGAGCTCGCTCTTCGAGACGACGGCGCTGCTCGTCGCGCAGCACATGGCGCAATACGAGCTCACCGGCGAAGCGCCGCCGCCGATGTCGGTGAAGCGGCCGGCGTGGGGCGTCTACGACATCTTCGAAACCAAGGATGGGCAGCTGTTCGTCGGGGTGGTGACCGATACACAATGGGAAATCTTCTGCCGGGAGTTCGGTGACCCGGAGCTCGCGGCCGATGCACGGCTGAAGAGCAACGGTATGCGCGTCAGGGAGCGTGCCTGGCTGATACCGCGCCTTGGCGAAGTGATGCGCCGCTATACGAAGGCCGAGCTTGCGGCAAAGCTCGAGGCGATCGGCCTGCCCTTCGCGCCAATTGCCAAGCCGTGGGATTTGCTCGACGACGCGCACCTCAAGGCGTCCGGTGGTCTCGTGCCGACGCGCGTGCGCGGCAAGACGATCCAGGTGCCCGCGTTGCCACTGGAGTTCGACGGCGAGCGCCTCGCCAAGCGCGCCGACCCGCCGACGATCGGCGAGCACGGCGCGCAATTGCTCGCCGAGCTCGGCTGTTCGCGCCAGGAAATCCAGAGTCTGCGCGAGCGCCGTATAGTCGCGCTTCCCTAACGACGGAGGAGGAACGCATGAGTGAAGCACATCGAGGGCGGCGGGCAGTCCTGCGCGGCATGCTCGCGTTCGGCGGCACGCTTGCGCTTGGCGCCTGCGGCGCGATGGCGCCAGGCGCGGCCAGTACTGGCGGCGGCGCGCGGCTCACGGGCGGGCGTCTGTCCGTACGATGGCTGGGCGGCGGGGTCGCCGAGCTCGCGACGCCCGATTACAAGCAGATCGCCTATAGCGACGCGTGGATCTGGAGCAACGCCGGCTGGAGCCGCTTCAACGTGCAGAAGCCGCCGGAGTACGCGACGAGCCAAGGCTTCGCGCAGTACGTGGCCGGCAAAAGGCCGGACGCGGTCTTTGTACTGCTTACGCACGACCACGGCGACCACATGGGCGATTACTTCGAGATGCTGAAGGTGCTGAGTGACGCCGGCGTGTCGGTGATGACCAGCGGACAAAGCGACCTGATGCGCGCGCCTACGGGGCTCGTGCCGGACTTCAAGAAGGTCGGCCTCGACCCAGCAAAGATTGTCTCCAACGCCGGTGCCGGCATGAACTTCGGCGGCACCTCGCGGCACGGCGCCATGACCGCGCGCCTCGTGCCGGCCGTCCACTCCACCTTGCACTCCTTTCCCGCTGCCGGGTTCATGCTCGACATCGGCGGCATGCGCGTGTACTTAAGCGGCGATACCGACCTCTACGGCGACATGAAGACCATCGGCGAGCGCTATCAGCCGAACCTGGCGCTCGTCTGCGTGGGCGACGGACCGTTCACCATGGGACCCGAGGAGGCTGCGCGCGCCTGCCAATGGCTCGGCGTGCAGCACGCCATTCCGGTGCACTACGCGCACAACCCCGCCGTGCGCGGCATCGAAGCAGGTGACGACTTCCGCAAGGCGATAGCGCAGATCGCGCCGTCGGTGCGCGTGACCGTCATGAAGCCCGGCGAGACACAGCTCATCCAGGTCTGACAAACAAGGGGCGCGGGCAGCGCCCCTTTTCATTTCATCTTGCAGTCCTGCACGTAGGCGTCCCCGCGGTTCGCGAGCACGGTGCCGAGCGTCTTGTGCATGATGCGACCGTCGGGGCCTTTGCCGACGACCTGCAGGTAGTAGTTCTGGATCGGGAACTGGTTGCGGTTGAACTTGAAGTCACCCCGCACGCTCTTGAAGTCGGCGGCGCGCAGCGCTGCGCGTAGCGCGTCCTTGTCCTCGAGCTTTCCCTTCACCCGCCGGATCGCGGAATCGATGAGAAGCGCCGTGTCGTAGCCCGACGCGGCATATCCCGTCGGCAGACGCTTGTAATCTGCCTCGAACGCCGGCACGAATTTCTTGTTGGCCGCATTGTCGAGATCGATCGACCAGTGCCCGACGCTGAAGAGGCCGAGCATCGGCTCGCCGACCGCGCGGATGATGTCCTGATCGGAGCCCCACAGCGGCACCACGAGCTGGATGTCCTTCGACATGCCGGCAGCGACGAATTGCTTGATGAAGTTCACCCCCATGCCGCCGGGCAGGAATACGTACAGCGCTTCGGGTTGCTTGGCGCGGATCTGCGAGAGCTCCGCTGCATAATCGAGCTGCCCGAGCTTCGTGTACATCTCCTCCACCAGCTTGCCCTTGTACATGCGCTTGAAACCGCTCGCCGCGTCCTGGCCGCCGACGTAGTTGGGCGCGAGGAAGATGGCGTTCTTGATGCCTTTCGAGTTCATGTACTCGCCGGCCGCCTCGCTGTAGGCTTCGCTCGGCCAGGACGCGGCAAAAAAGAACGGGCTGCACTGGGCGCCGGTGAACTGCGCGGGACCCGCGTTCGGCGAGATGTAGAACACGTGGTTGGCGATCGCATCGGGCGCGATGGCGATGACGATGTTGGAGAAAACGCCGCCGGTGAGGAAGTCTACCTTGTCGAGCTTGAGGTAGCGCTCGGCGAATTGTTTTGCAAGCTCGGGCTTGAGCTGGTCGTCGCCCACCAGCACCTCGGCGGGCAGGCCGCCGAGCTTGCCGCCGTTCAGCTTGATCGCGAGATCGAAGCCATCGCGGATGTCGCTGCCGATCGAGGCATTCGGCCCCGAGAGCGTGCTGATGAAGCCGATCTTTACCTTGTCGGCCGCCTGGGCAGCTGCTGCAGCCGCCAGCGCGGCCGCCACGATGATTTTGCGCATGTCCCCTCCTAACGTGTTTCGCGCGCTACGCGCATCTTCGGATCGACGATCTTGCCGCGCTCGACGACGACCTTGCCGTCGAGCGCGATGCTGCAGTCGCGCATCGGCACGTCGTAATGGCCGCGCGTGTTGCGCTTGCCGCCGCCCTGGGTGTTCGGTCCGGTCGAAAACAGAAAATTGCCGGGAAATGTGCGTGCGGCGGCACGATGGCGCTCCGGCGTATCGCCATGCAGCGCGATGCCGTACCAGAGCGCCTGCGGGTTCATTCCCCAGCCGAGATGCGACACGGCGTAGGGGTCGCGATCGCTGGCGGCTGCCTTGCCGTCGTCCAGCCAGTCGCGCATCAGCTTGGCGTCCATGCCGCCCTGAACCTCGACGATGTGGCCCTCGCGGATCGTCAGTTTGACCGGGTCGGCCACGTAGCGGCAGTAAGGCAGGATGACGATGTCGCCCGGCTGCAGCACGACCGTGCCGTGCGCGCTGCCTTCGTTCGGGAACGTGTGGATGTGCCCGCCGCCCCAATGATCGAAGTGACCGCGCTCGTCCGCGTAACCCCATTGCGTCATCACCGGGTACTCGCCGCATGCGTACGTGAGGTCGGTGCCGGCGTCGCTTGTCACTTGCACGCGCTTGGTGCGCTTGTAGAGCGAGTCGGCGTATTTGCACGCGTCCTTGAGGCCGGCGGGCGACATGAGCTGCTCCAGATCATCCGGCGCGTCGATGATCATCAGCACGCGCGTGCCGCCGTCCATGACCTGCTTAAGCCATTGGGTGAATAGCGGGACGTGGAACACGACGACCATGTCGGCCGCGCTCACCGCCTCGAGCGTGCCTTTGCACTGGCCGATCGTCGGGACACCGACCTTGGTCCATGACGGCAGCGAGTT
>DASREB010000198.1:0-2370 GCA_035652275.1 Burkholderiales bacterium | reverse complement strand
TTGAAGAGCCGCGGGCTCCAGTCGGGATAGCCTTCGCCGTGCGAGAGCCAGCGCCCGAGGAAGCGGTTGCGCCGCGGCATGCGGTAGACCGGCGACACCGGCGCGGCGAGCGCCTGCGCGATGCTCGCGGCGAGCTCGGGCGTGACGCGCTCGTCGGCGTCCACGCAGAGCACCCAGTCGTGCTTTGCCTGGTCGACCGCGTACTGCTTCTGCCGGCCGAAGCCGAGCCACTCCTTCTGCACGACGCGTGCGCGGTAGCGCGCCGCGATATCGAGCGTGCCGTCGCTCGAGTTCGAATCGACGATCACGATTTCGTCGGCGAAGCGCAGGCTCTCGAGGCACGAATCGAGCACCGCGGCGGCGTTGCGGGTGATCAGCACGGCGGAAAGCGGCGCTCGCGTCGGGGCGGTCAAATTGTTATCCCGTAAAATCGCGGCCGCTAATTCTAAATGGCTTTCTCCGACGTTTAAGGTCCTCTTCGTCAAGACCTCGTCGCTCGGCGACGTGGTGCACCACCTGCCCGCGGTGAGCGACGCGGCGCGCCAGCTTCCCGGCGTCGAGATCGACTGGGTCGTCGAACAGCCATTCGCCGGCGTCGCCGAAATGCACGGCGCGGTGCGCCGCGTGATACCGGTGGCATTGCGCCGCTGGCGCGCGCGCTGGTGGGAGACTCGAACGTGGCGCGAGATCGCCGATTTCAGGAACGCGGTGCGCGCCGAGCGCTATGACGCCGTGGTTGATACGCAATCGCTCCTGAAGAGCGCGCTTATCTCTTCGTGCGCTCTCGGCACGCGCCACGGCATGGACACGGCGAGCGCGCGCGAGCCGCTCGCCGCGCGCTTTTACGATCATCGCCATGCGGTCAAGCGTGGCTTGCACGCGGTGGAACGAAACCGCCTGCTCTCCGCAGCGGCGCTCGACTACGAGCTCGACGGGCCGCCTGACTACGGCCTGGAGGTCTCGCCGGAAGGAGGCGAGGAGCCGTACGCGGTGTTCCTCACCATGACGAGCCGCGCCGACAAGCTGTGGCCCGAGGAGCGCTGGATCGAGCTTGGCCGCGCGCTCGGGCTGCGCGTGCTGCTGCCCTGGGGCAACGACGCCGAGCGCCGGCGAGCGTCGCATATCGCGCGCGCGCTTGGCGATGCCGACGTGCCGCCGCGCCTCTCGCTCGAGCAGCTCGCGCGGCTCTTTGCGCGCTCGCAGGCCGTGGTCGGCGTCGATACGGGCCTTACGCATCTTGCGGTGGCCGCGGGCGCTCGCACCGTGGGGATTTACTGCGGCTCGGATCCGGCCCTCACCGGACTGTACGGCTCTCGCAACGCGAAAAATGTCGGCACACTTGGGCGTGCGCCCACTGCCGGGGATGTGTTGGACGCGCTGCGGTGAGAACGCTCTACACGCTGGTGTTGCGCTTTGTGCTGCCGCTCGTGCTCTTGCGGCTCTGGTGGCGCGGGCGCGCCGAACCGCTCTATCGCGAGTCGGTAGGCGAGCGCTTCGGCCACTACGATGGCGACCGGCCGGAGAAGCTCATCTGGATCCATGCGGTGTCGGTGGGCGAGGCGCGCGCGGCGGCGCCGCTCGTGAGCGCGCTTGCGGGGGCCTTTGCGGACCACGGCATCCTCATGACGTGCACGACCGCCGCGGGGCGCGACACCATCAAGCAGCTCTACGGAGAAGCGGTGCTCGTCGCCTATCTGCCCTATGACCTGCCCGAGGCGGTACAGCACTTCCTCGAGTACTACCGGCCGCGCCTCGGGATCCTGATGGAGACCGAGCTCTGGCCAAATCTGCTCGCGCAATGCTCGCGCCACGGCGTGCCGGTACTGCTGGCGAACGCCCGGCTTTCCGCGCGCTCCGCGCGCGGCTATCGGCGCCTGGGCGCGCTCGCCCGGCCGGCGGTCGGCGCGCTGGCTGCGGTGTGCGCACAGACGGCGGACGATGCGGCGCGCATCCGCGAGCTCGGCGCGCGCAACGTGGAAGTGACCGGCAACCTGAAATTCGACGTCGAGCCGGACGCGGCGCAGCTCGCCGCCGGCCGTGCCTGGCGGGCGCAGGTCGCACGCCCGGTGGTGCTGCTCGCGAGCACTCGCGAAGGCGAAGAGGAGCCGCTCGTCGCTGCCGCGGGACAAACCTCTGTCCCCAGCGCCCTCATCGTCGTGGTGCCGCGCCATGCGCGCCGCTTCGACGAAGTCGCGCGACTCGCGCAGTCGCGGCGCACGCAAGCGCCGCTGCCCGCGGCGGGAGATCGGGTGCATCTGGGCGACACGATGGGCGAGATGTTCTTCTACTACGCCGGCTGCGACGTCGCGGTGATCGGCGGCTCCTTTGCGCCGCTCGGGGGCCAGAACCTGATCGAGGCGCTCGCCGCCG
>DASREB010000197.1:0-10741 GCA_035652275.1 Burkholderiales bacterium | reverse complement strand
CTCGAAGCCGAGCGGCTTGAGATTGGCCTCGAAGCTCTCGCCGTAGTTTCCGACCTGCTTCACGATGTTGTAGGCCCAGCGGTTGTCGAGCGCCATCATCTTGCCGATGTCGCCGCTCGCGCCGACGAAGCGCTGGATGGTGGGGTTGCCGCCTTTTGCCTGCTCGTCGATGTTCTTGGAGGTAAGGCCGAGCTCCTCCGCCTCGACCATCGCGAAGAGCGACCACTTGAAGATGTCGAACCAGCGGTCGTCGCCATGGCGCACCGCGGGGCCGAGCGGCTCCTTGGAGATCAGCTCGGGCAGGATGAGGTGATCATCGGGCTTCGGCGCGCGCGACGCGCGCAGCGCCACGAGCCCCGACTGATCGGTGGTGAAGACGTCGCAGCGGCCGTTGAAGTAGGCATTCAGCACCTCTTCCAGCTTTTCGATGACCACCGGCTTGAACGTCATCTTGTTCGCCCGGAAATAATCCGCGAGATTGAGCTCGGTCGTCGTCCCCGGCTGTACGCAGATGGTGGCGCCGTTCAGCTGCTTTGCGCTTTTCACATTGAGCTTCTTCGGCACCATGAAGCCCTGCCCGTCGTAGTAGTTGACCCCGACGAAGTTGATGCCGAGGCTGGTATCGCGCGAGATGGTCCAGGTGCTGTTGCGCGCGAGGAGATCCACTTCGCCGGACTGCAGCGCGGTGAAGCGCTGTTGCGTCGTCAGCGCGGTGTAGCGCACCTTGTTCGCATCGCCGAACACCGCAGCGGCCACCGCGCGGCACATGTCGATGTCGATGCCATGCCAGACGCCCTTCGAATCCGGTGCCGAGAAGCCGGCGATGCCGGTGCTGACGCCGCATTGCACGAAGCCCTTGGCGCGCACGGCGTCGAGGGTCGATTGCGCAGCGGCCGTCGTAGACAGCGCCGCGGCGAGCAGGATGAGCCAGCGTCTCATGCGGTTTCTCCTTGCAGCAGGAAGTCGCGCACGATGGCGATCTGCTCGGCGCTCAAGAGCGTCGGCGCGTGGCCGACGCCGGCGACTTCCACCAGCTTTGCTTTCGGACCGCGGCTTCGCATCTGCTCGGCCGTGCCGCGCGCGAGCAGATCGGACTGCGCGCCGCGGATGACGAGCGTCGGGCAGCGCACCGCGTCGTAGAGCGGCCAGAGCTCCATGTCCTTCTCGGGAAGGCTGGCGCGGAAGGCGTCGCCGATGCGCGCATCGTAATGCGGCTGCCAGCTGCCCTCGGCGCTACGGCGCAGCCAGTTCTCGGCAAGAAAGGTCCATTGCGCTTCGCTGTGCGGACCGAAAGGCGCGGAGATCTCGCGCATATAGCGCTCGCCCTCGCCAAAGCTGGCGAAGCTATGGCGTTCGCCGGCATAGGCGGCGATGCGCTCGAGCGCCGCGTGCGCGATGACCGGGCCGATGTCGTTCAGCACGAGCTTCTTGACCGGAGTCCCGGCCTGCGCGGCGAGCGCCATGCCGACGAGGCCGCCGAGCGAAGTGCCGAGCCAGTGCACCGATTCGGTGTCGAGGCGCGCGATCAGCGTGACCATGTCTGCGAGGTACTGCGGCACGGCGTACAGCGCCGGATCGGCGAGCCGGTCGGAATCGCCGCGGCCGGCGAGATCAGGGCAGGCGATGCGAAAGTGACTGCCGAGCTCGCGCGCGAGCGGCTCGAAATCGCGCGCCGAGCGCAGCAGGCCATGAACGCAGACCAGCACGTCTCGGTTGCGCGGATCGCCCCACTCCAAGTACGCGATGCGGTGCAGCCCCTTCGGCGAGGCGCACTGCACCGAGCGACGGCGCGGCTCGCTCAAGCCGTCTGCAGCCATTGCGAGATGAGCGCTTCGCGCACTCCCTGGGCTTCGGGGGCGAGCGTGGAATAGGGTTCACTGCGACTACGCAAGAACGAGAGCTTTTCCGACTTCAGGTTGGCGCCGCGCACCGGGTAGCCGTAGTTCGCGTAGCGCGCGCGCTCGGCCGGCGCCTCCTCTTCGTCGTACCAGATCCACTCCTCCACCAGCCGAAAGGCGACATCCTCGAGCGCGCCATCGGCGTCATCGGGCGCGATGAGCTCGAGGCGGTCACCGCGATAGCGGAAATACGTGTGGCGCTCGGCGGTCGCGGCGTAGCCGAGCCAGTCGCCCTCGCGCCGCTCGCAGACGAGCGCGAGCTCGAGGCGCCCGGCCTCACCGGTGGCGACGTACACGCCCTCGGTGAGCGGCGCACCGCGCTCTTCATCGACCACCTGTCCGTTCTCGATTACCGCGCGGCCGCGCACGCCGTCGCGGTGCCATTCGGCCTCGACGCGCAGCTCAGGGAAATCGACCGAGGCCTGCGCGAACGCCGGAAACGGAATGCCTCTGGCCGGCGTGAAGCGGTACTCGAGCACTGCTTCATCGTGATGCTCGGTGTAGTCCTCGGCCTCGGGGTCGCGCACCAGGAGCCAGCGCAGCCGCTCGCGGAAATCCGCGAGGCGGCCGGCTCCGGTGACGCGCACCACCGCGGTGAACATCAGTCGCCGCTGTCGTACTTGAACGAAAGCGCGAGCCGCGCGCGATATTGCACTACCTTGCCGTCCTCGATCTTGACGTCGAGCTTTTCGATTTCCGCAATGCGCAGATCGTGCAGCGTGCCGGAGGCCGTGCCAACGGCATTCTTCGCCGCGTCCTCCCACGACGTGTTGCTGGTGCCGATCACTTGGGTAACGCGATAGACCGAGCTGCCGCCCTTCTTTGCCATGGTGGTTCCTCCTCGGATCGAGGGACGTCCCCCCGCCAAATCATTGTAGCCAATACCGCCCGCGCAGTTGCCGCTGCGCCTCGATGTCGAGGCGCTCGCCCATGCGCACGGTGATGGCGCCCTGCAGATCGGTGCGCAGGATTTGCGCGTCCACCGCGCGATAGCGTGCGAGAACTTCGGGATTGGGGTGGCCGAAGCGGCTGCGATAGCCGACCGGGACGACCGCCCAGCGCGGCGCGACCGCGGCAATGAATTCCGGGGTCGAGGAAGTGCGGCTGCCGTGATGCGGGATCACCAGCACATCGCTGCGCAACGGCCGTGCGTCGGCGAGCATCAGCGCTTCCGCGCCGCGCTCGATGTCGCCGGTGAGGAGCACGGCGCGCGCGCCAGCCGCGATGCGCAGCACGCAGCTCAGATCATTGCGCTTCGCGCCCGGCGTGCTCGCCGGATGCAGAAAGTCAAAACGCACGGCGTCCCAGGTCCAGCCGTCGCCCGCCCGGCAGCGCCGCGCGTTCGGCGCGAGACCATTGAGCGCATGGGCGCTCGGCAGCGAACTCGCGAGTGCGTCGACCTCGAAAGTCTCGAGCACGGTGGTCGCGCCGCCGATGTGATCGCTGTCCTCGTGCGTCAGCACCACCAGATCGAGCCGCCCCACGCCCTGCCCGCGGAGCGCCGGCACCACGACGCGCGAGCCACTGTCCGATTCGGTGCCATACGCCGGGCCAGCGTCGTAGAGCAGAGCGTGGCTCGCGGTGCGCACCAGCACGGCCAGCCCCTGGCCGACGTCGAAGGTGGTGATCCACGCCTCGCCGATGCCCGGACCCGGCAGCGTGAAGCAGAACGCGGGCGCCATCAGCGCAAAGCCGCATGCGCGCCATGGAATGCCGCGCGGCGCGAGGACCCAGGCTGCACCGGCCAGTGCCGCGAGCACCGTCCATATCGGCGGCACGTGCTGCTGCCAGAGCGCGCCCGGCAGCGCGGCGCACCACTCCAGGAACTCGAGCAGCCACTGCACGAGCCACGCACACAAGTGCAGCAGGGCGTCGAGCGGAACGACGGCGGCGATCAGCGCAAGCGGCGTGATCACGACCGACACGAGCGGGATCGCCACTGCATTGGCGAGCGGCCCGGCGACCGAAATCTGGCCGAAGAGTAGGAGCGCCGCGGGCGCGAGCCCGATGGTAATCGCCCACTGGATGCGACCCCACTGCGCCAACTTGCTGCCGGGCTCGCTCCAGCCAAGCGCCGCGTAGAAGATGAGCAGCACCGCGCCGAACGAAAGCCACAGCCCGGGCGCGAGCGGCGCCCACGGGTCGAACAGCACGATCGCGCCAAGCGCGAGGGCGAGCACCCGCCAGGCAGACGAGATGCGACCGCACCAGAGCGCCAGCGCCACGACGCTCACCATCCAGAACGTGCGCTGCGCCGGCACGCCGTAACCGGCGAGCAGCGTATAACCGAGCGCGCCGAAGATGGCGCCGATCGCGGCGGCCTTGCGCGCCGGCAGCCGCAGCGCGAGCGCCGGCGCGCGCCGCCAGAGCGTGCCGACGAGCCACGCGACCAACCCCGAAACCAAGGTGACGTGCAGGCCGGAGATCGACATGAGGTGCGTGACGCCGGTGCGGTTGAAGAGCTGCCATTCCTCGCGCGAGATCGCGCGCTGATCGCCCACCGCAAGCGCCGCCAGGATGCCGGCGGCCGGCGTCGCGCCGAGCACGGCGTTGATGCGATCGCGCACCGCTTCGCGCGAGCGTTCGACCAGATCGAGGAACGAGTTGCGAACGCCAAGCCGCCTTGGCTCGGGACGCACACGCACATAGCCAGTCGCGCCGATGCCGCGCTCGAGGAGCCACGCCTCGTAGTCGAAGCCGTGCGGATTGACGAGGCCGTGCGGGCGGCGCAGCCGCACGGTGAATGCCCAGCGCTCGCCGGCGTGTACTGCGGTCGTCGGCGCGGCGCCAGCATCGTCGTCTGGCGCGTTGCGATACCAGCTGATCAGCAGCTTTGAGGGTAGTCGCAGCTCGCCGTCGGCCGATTCGACGTCGTATTCGAAGCGCACGCCGCGGTCCATCAGCGCCGGCAGCGCCGAGACGACGCCCACTACGGCGATATCGCGGCCTTCGAGCTCCGGCGCCAGCCAGTCGCCGATGCGCCACTGCGCGCAGGCCGCCGCCCAGAAAAAGCCGGCCGCGCAAGCCGCCGCGATGAGGACCGCCCTATAGCGCAGCCCGATGAGGAGGAGCACTGGAACCAGAAGCGACCAGGCGAGCGACGGCAGGGCCGCCTGCAGCTGCAACAGCGCGGCGCCCGCCGCGAACGCCAGCGCTGCGAGGCTCATGCCCTCACAACGCGCGGCACGGGATTCGGCTGACCGCTAGGCGCGGCCGGACTGCAGCATTCCTTCGCGCAGCTCGAGCAGCCGCTCGGCGCGCGCGGCGAGGCCAGGGTCGTGGGTGACGATGACGAACGCCGTGCCATGCTCCTCCGAAAGGCGCAGCATGGCATCGAAGACTTCCTCGGCCGTGTGGGCGTCGAGATTGCCGGTCGGCTCGTCGGCAAGAAGGCACGCCGGCTCGGTGACCATGGCGCGCGCGAAGGCGCAGCGCTGGCGCTCGCCGCCGGAGAGCTCGCCCGGCAGGTGCGCGAGGCGCGCGCCGAGGCCCACTTCGGTGAGCACGCGCTGCGCGCGTGCCAGCGCTTCCTGCCGCGCGGTACGACGGATGAGGAGCGGCATGGCGACGTTCTCGATGGCGGTGAATTCCGGCAGCAGGTGGTGAAACTGGTAGACGAAGCCGAGCGTCGCGTTCCTCGCCTGGCCGCGCTCGGCCTCGCTCATCTCGCTCAAGGCGCGGCCCTGCACGAACACCTGACCGGAGGTCGGTGTGTCGAGGCCGCCGAGCAGATGCAGCAGGGTCGACTTGCCGGACCCCGAGCGCCCCATGATGGCGATGCGCTCGCCGCGGTGGATTTCCAGGTCGATGCCAAGGAGCACCGGCACCGGCTGCGGACCCTGATAGGTCTTGCGCAGCCCATGACAGGCGAGCACCGCCTCGCGCTCATTCATAGCGCAACGCGTCGGCCGGATTCATGCGCGAGGCGCTCCAGCTGGGATACACCGTCGCCGCGAAGCAGAGCGCGAGCGCCATCACGCTGATGCGCACGACATCGCCCGCCTGCAGATCGGAGGGCAGCTCCGGGATGAGATAGACGTCCTTGGCGAGGATCTTGAAGCCGAGCACCTGCTCGATGGCCGGCACGATGACGTCGATGTTGAGCGCCGTGACGATGCCGAGGATGACGCCGGCGGCGAGGCCGATGAAGCCCATCAGCATGCCTTGTGCGATGAAGATGCCCATGATCGAGCGCGGATGCGCGCCGAGCGTGCGCAGGATGGCAATGTCGCCCTGCTTGTCCTTCACCGCGACGACCAGCGTCGACACGATGTTGATCGCCGCCACCAGCACGATCAGCGCGAGGATGATGAACATCATGTTCTTCTCGATCGCCACGGCGCGAAAGAAATTCGCGTGCGTGCGTGTCCAGTCGCTCGCATAGGTATCGCGCGGCAGATCCTTGAGGAGGTCGCGCGCGACGCTCCCGGCCACGAACAGATCATCGAGCTTCAGGCGCACGCCGGTAACCTCGTCGCCGAGCTGGTAGAGGGTCTGCGCGTCTTGCAGGTCGACAAGCGCGAGCGCCGAATCGGCATCGGCGATGCCGGCCTCGAAGATGCCGCTGACGGTGAATTGCTTGAGACGCGGGATCACCCCCGCCGGCGTGATCAGGCCCTGCGGCGCGACGACCGCCACCTTGTCGCCGGGCAGCACGCCGAGCGCACGCGCGAGGTCGGCCCCCAGCACGACGTTGAACTCACCGGGTTTGAGCGCCGTGAGCGAGCCCATCTTCATGTGGCTGCCGAGGTCGGCAACCTTTTCCTCGGCGTCGGGCAGGATGCCGCGGATCAGCGCGCCGCGCACCGCCTGCCCGGTGGTCAGCATCGCCTGCCCCTGCACGAACGGCGCCGCGGCGAGCACGTGCGGGTGCTTGACGGCGAGATCGGCGATCGATTGCCAGTCGGCAAGGCGGTTATTGATCGTGCTGATCTGCACGTGCGAGACGACGCCGAGGATCCGGGTGCGCACTTCCTTCTGGAAGCCGTTCATCACCGAGAGCACCACGATCAGCGCCCACACGCCCACGGCGATGCCGATCATCGACACGGCGGAGTTGATGCTGATGAAGCGATTGCGCCGGCGCGCGCGCAAATAGCGCAGTCCGACGACGAGCTCGTAGGGCATGAATGGGCGTTGGTTCGGCGCGAGAATACACCATGGACGTCGAAACCGGCCGCTCGCTCGCGCGGCTCGTTCGCGCCGAGCGCATCGCGCACCTCGCGACCTTGCGCGCCGGCGCGCCGCTCGTGTCGATGACGCTCTACATGCCGTCGCCGGATTTTTCCGCCTTCTACGTGCACGTGAGCCGGCTCGCCTGGCACACGCAGGACATGCAGCACGATGCGCGCGTCGCGCTGTCGATCGCCGAAACCGACGACCGGCGCGCCGACCCGTTCACCCTGATGCGCATCACGATCCGCGGCGAGGCACGCAATATCGCCAATGACGCCGGCGATTTTCAAGCCCTGAAGGCGGCGTGGCTGGCGCGCTTTCCCGAGCAGGCGATCAATTTCCAGCTCGCCGATTTTTCCTTCTGGAAAATCACGCCGCGCGACGCGCGCTTCGTCGCCGGCTTCGGCCGTATCCACAACCTCTCGGCCGCCGAACTCCTCGCGCACTGCGCGAATTGCGGCCCTGGGTCGTCATGATTCAGCGCGCGAGCGCTTCGAGCGCGATGGGCGAGATGCCGGCGGCCGGGGTACGCGCCACATTGAGCACCATCGACACGGTGGTGAAGTACCCCAGCACGCCAAGCATGTCGATCATCCCGCGCTCGCCGAACTGCTCCACCGTGCTCCGGTAGGTCGCGTCGCTCACACTGCGGTTCGCCAGCAGCTCGGCGCAGAAGTCGTACGCGATTGCCTCGTCGCTCGCCATCGCAGCCGGGCGGCGGCCGGCCGCCAGACTCTCGAGCGTCTCGCGCTTCACGCCGGCGTCGAGCGCGAGCGGCACATGCACCGCCCATTCGAACTGCTGCGTCCATTGGCGCGAGATGATCAGCATCACGAACTCGCTGATGCGCCGCTCGAGCGAGCTGCCAAAGCGCAGGTACTCGCCCACCTTCTGCAGGCGCTGCAGCAGCTCCGGGCTGCGCAGCAGCGCGATGAACGGCCCTTTGACACCGCCGCGCGGACCCGCTGCGAGCTCGGCCGCAGCGGCGCGCTGCGCCTCGGTCATCTTCGCCGCCTCGAGCGGCGGCATGCGTTCTACGTCGGACACGGCTTCCTTTCCCGGGTGGTGAGCGCGATTGCGCTCAGGATGAGCGCGAGCGCCGCGATAACGAGCGCGAGCGCGAAGCCGTGAGCCTGCCGCGCGAGCGCGCTGACGACGAGCGGTCCGGCGATCTGGCCGGCGGCGAACGCGGCGGTCATCGCCGCCATCAGCGGGGCACCGCCGATGGCGCGTGCTTCCTGCAGGCCCGCCATGGTGATTACCATGAAGGTGCCGCCGACGAGGAGCGCGGCGAGCAGGATGCCGCCCAAGCCGGGGAAGGCAAGCGGCGCACCGACGCCGAGCGCCATGGCGAGCGCGGCGATCGCCCAGACGCGGCGGTTGCCGTGCCAGCGGATGAGCGTCGCGGCGACCATGGTCGAGACCGCGGCCGTGGCGCCGAACAGCGGCCATGCCCAGCCGAAGGCGAGCGGGTCCTGGATCAGCGCCTTCGCCATCGCCGGCACGTAGGTCGCCGGGATGATGTAGCCGAAGCCGAACGCGGCGTAGCAAACGACAAGGCGCACCATGTCCGGCGTCCAGCGCAACGCGCGGGCACCTGAGGCGCGCGGCGCTTCGCTGCCATCGCGGATCACCGGCCACAGACACGCAGCCACCACGGCCGAGGCCAGCCCGAGCGCAAACCAGGCGTGCGCGGAGCTCACGCCGAGCGCCATGAGCGCGAGGCAAACGAGGCCCGTGAGCGCGATGCCAGTGCCGACGCCGCTGTAGAGCACGCCGCCGCCGGCGAGCCGCGGCAGCGCCCAGGCCGAGACATGGACGAGCGCCCAGGCGCTCGCGACGCCCGCCGCAAAGCGCAGCACCAGCCACCATGCCATCGTATGAAGGAGGCCCATGGCGGCCGTCGTAACGGCAATCGCGAGGAGCGCGGCGTGCACCGCGCGCGCCGAGCGCGCCGGGCGCGTTGCCCACAGCGCGCCGACCAGGTAGCCGAGGTAGTTCGCTGCGGCGAGGTAGCCGCCGTCGCCGAGCGACAGGCCGGCGTCGTCCTGCATCAGCGGCAGGAGCGGCGTGAAAGCGAAACGGCCGACTCCCATGGCGAGCGCCAGGGCGGCGAGTCCGGCAGCGGCAGCGCGCAGCATCAGCGCAAGGTAGCTTGACGCGGCCTTTTTGAAAAATGAATAATTGAGAACCTTTCGTTCTCTTTTAGAGAATCATGGATCTCGTCGAGCTGCAGATTTTCAAGGCCGTGGCCGAGCAGGGCGGCGTCACCAAGGCAGCGGCCGCGCTGCACCGCGTGCAGTCGAACGTGACCACGCGCGTGAAGCAGCTCGAGGAGCGCCTGGGTACCAAGCTCTTTCACCGCCAGGGGCGGCGCCTAGTGCTCTCGTCCGAAGGCAAAGTGTTGCTCGACTACGCCGAGCGCATGCTGCGGCTCTCGCACGAAGCGCAGGCGGCGCTGAAGGGCCATGCGCCGCACGGGCTCTTCAAGCTCGGCACGCTCGAGAGCACCGCGGCGACGCGCCTGCCGCCGTTACTCGCGCGTTATCACCGGCGGTTCCCGGCCGTGCGCCTGGAGCTCAGCACCGGCACGAGCGGCGCGCTGGTCGATCGCGTGCTGCGCGGCGAAATCGAAGCGGCGTTCGTCGCCGAGCCCTTCAGCGCCAAGAGTCTCGAGACTGCGCATGCCTTCACCGAGGAGCTGGTGCTGATTACGCCGAAGAGCCATGGCCCGGTGAGCTCGCCCGCCGACATCGACCAGCGCGTGATCCTCGCCTTCACCACCGGATGCTCGTATCGCCGCCGCCTCGAGAGCTGGCTCGGGCGCTCGAGCATCGTCGCCGAGCGCATCATGGAGTACGGCTCGTATCACGCCATCGCCGCGTGCGTCGCCGCCGGCAGCGGCATTGCGGTGGTGCCGAAGTCGGTGCTGCGCACTACCGGCGTCGAAGGCCAGGTCGCGGTGCATCCGCTGCCCGCAAAGGTCGCCAATGCGCGCACCATGCTCGTCTGGCCCCGCGGGCACACGTCGGCGCCGCTCGCCGCGCTGCGTGAAGAGCTGCGTTGAGGATCTACGGGGTCGACTTCACTTGCGCACCGCGGCGCGCAAAGCCGATTACCGCAGCCGTGGGGCTCCTCGCCGGCCGCACGCTAACGATCGACAAGGTCGAGCGGCTGGAGTCCTTCGCGCAGTTCGAGGCCCTGCTCGCGCGCCGCGGCCCCTGGGTCGGCGGATTCGATTTTCCGTTCAGCCTGCCGCGCGAGCTGGTGCGCGATCTCCGCTGGCCGGCGCAATGGCCGGCGCTGGTCGCGCATTGCGCCGCGATGTCGCGCCTCGAGCTGCGCGCGGCGCTCGATGCCTATCGCGGCTCGCGCCCAGCCGGGGCGAAATATGCGCATCGCGCGACCGACTATCCCGCCGGCTCCTCGAGCCCGATGAAGCTCGTCAATCCGCCGGTGGCGCTGATGTTTCACGAGGGCGCGCCGCGGCTCCTCGCCGCAGGCGTGCACCTGCCGGCGCTCGCCGAAGGTGACGCAAAGCGCGTGGCGCTCGAGGCGTACCCGGGACTGCTCGTGCGCAAGCAGCTCGGCATTCGCGCCTCGTACAAGAGCGATACGCGGCGCGAGCAGACGAGTGCGCGGCGCGCGGTGCGGCGGCGCGTGATGG
Source organism: Burkholderiales bacterium (assembly GCA_035652275.1). Classification (GTDB taxonomy): domain Bacteria; phylum Pseudomonadota; class Gammaproteobacteria; order Burkholderiales; family SG8-39; genus SCGC-AG-212-J23. The sequence continues at coordinate 1 of DASREB010000197.1, read as the reverse complement.
A